>NZ_JBEKFG010000050.1:0-26084 GCF_050013435.1 Binatus sp. (SeqCode)
TAAGTCACTATGCCGCCTCCAAGTGGGGACTGGTCGGATTGACGAAGTCGTGGGCGATCGAACTGGCGCCGCACAAAATTCGCGTGGTTTCGATTCATCCCACCGGCGTGAACACGCCAATGAATGACGGCCTGGCGTCGCTCGAGGGGAGTACGCCGCTGGAAATCGCCGAGCGCTCCGCCGGCAATCTCCTCCCGGTGCCGTGGATCGAGCCCGAAGACGTGGCTGCTGCGGTGGTCTTTCTCTCCTCGCAGCAGGCGCGATTCATCACGGGCTCCCAGTTCGTGATCGACGCGGGGTTGCTCAGCCGATGATGCGCCGCGCGCCGCAACCGCGACAGGGACCTGCGGCGTAGGACAATCATCAGCGACCGGGAGCGATCAGAAGCGATTCTAATTTTTTGGGAAGCTCAGTCCGGTCGCGCCTTCGAGGTCGGCCAAAGCCTGGGGCTCGCTTACCACCTTGATCGCCACCATCCCAAGCTGCGCCGCTGCCTTGCAGTTGATTCCCAGGTCGTCCAGGTAGACGCAAGCCTTGGCCTCTACTCGAAGCTGCTCGCACATCATCAGGTAGATCCTCGGGTCGGGTTTTCGCACGCCGACCTTCGAGCTTTCGATGATTGCGTCGAAGTGCTGCATGATCCCGCCGCCGCGCGAGGCGCTCTCGGGGTTTGTCGCCATGGCTGGTCCGTGACCATGGACCATGTTGTTGGTGATGCAACCGACCTTGAAACGCTGCTTGCAGATGGTCAGCGCCTCGACCATCCGCGGCCGCACCTCGCCGGAAAGCAGGGGCAAAACTTCGGCTCCGCGCACCGGGTGACCGAGCGCGGTCGTTTCCTCCAAAAATTTCCGGTCAAAGCCGGCGCCATCGATTTCGCCACGCTCGAACAGCGCCCAGGCGTTGGAATCGGGATTAGTGGTGTTGACGGTCCGGATGAGGTCCCTGGGCAGGCCGCGTTGAGCCTCAAAGCGGTTGAAGGCCTCGAACGGGGAGCTCGTGAAAACGCCGCCTAAATCCCAAATCACCGCCTCGATGGTCACGCCTTTATCCTTCCTCTCCTTGAAGCCTCGCGCCGTACTCTACAGCTCGGCAGCATCGCGGTCATTCGCACCCTTGGCGGGCTGCATCATCAATACCTCACGGTTCAGGTTTTGAGTAGCCACAACCGTACATCAACCGACTTACCCGCTACGGCTGGCGGCGGGCGCGGAGTCCGGCGATGGAGATCAGCGCCATCAAGGCGGTGATGCCGAGCGCGAATTCCATGGCGGCGCGCGGACTTGCCACCACGATCGCATGGCCCATGATCCATGGGACGAATATTCCGCCCAGTGCGCCGCCTGCGACGACGATCGACGTCATCCGTCCGACTTCTGAAGGAAAGCGCGCCGCGCCGACCGCAATCATGTTCGGGAATATCGGGCCATAACCCAGTCCAATCAGAACGATCATCGGCGCGGCGAGAACCCGTATCGTGGGCGCCGCGATCAAAACGACCAGGGCCGCGGCAGAGACCGCGGCTGCCAGCATCGTGAATTCTCGCGCAGGAATGTGGTGGGCAAGGCGTCCACCAATCAAGCGTCCCCCGATGAGACCGGCCCAGTAAAGTGACACGCCCCATGAGGCAAGGGCCACACTGAGCGCGCCGGCGGTGCGAAGATATAAGAACAGCCACGCTCCGATCCCGGTTTCGGTGCCGACGTAGAGAAACAGGACCGCCCCGACAACCCAGATCAGCGGGCGCGTCAGCATTGGGATGAATCCGTCGCCACGCACGGCAATCATGCGGGTCTCGATGGTGGGAGTGGTGATGAGCAGGATAACGATCAACGCCGAAAATGCCGCGCCGGCGCCGAACACGATCGAGTAGCGGAGATGGTTCGAGAGCGCGAAGCCCGCGATGATTGGTCCCAGCAAAGCCCCTACGCCGAACATCAGATGAAGATAATTGAGCGCCGCGGCCAGCCGATCGCGATTCAGATCGACGACCATCGCATTGCTGGCGACCTCGACGGCGCCGTAGCCAAGCCCGGCTACGAACGCAGCGCATAGCAGGCCCGGCAGCGCGGAAGCAATGCTGAGACCGAACAGCCCGCCGCTCACCAGAAGCATCGAGGCAGTGAGGGTGTTCTGCGCACTCCATCGATGGCTCGTCTCGCCAGCGGCGAGCAACGCGGCCAGAAAGCCGGCGGCGGTGGCGCTGACGATTAAGCCCGCGTTGTCGATCGGTACCTGTACGACGTGCGAAATCTCGGGAAGAAAAGGGCCCATCCAGCCGGCATTGATTCCTTGGACCAACATACATGAGTAGGCGAGCAAGATGAGCCGGCGCTCTTGCGATTGCTTCGAGGACTGAATGGGAACCGATGCGGGAGGCGGGACTTGTTTCAATTAAATTTCCACTGCGGCGAAAACCGATTCATAGTCAGACGCTGTCGCGAAGCCGACACAGGGATTCTCAACTGCCGCAGAGTCTAAGGCGTAGGCATATAGGTCGCATCGCGGGTCCGGCTCGCCGACCATCGCCGTCTGTCGCTTGTTACCCGAATTGATCGGCCTTTTCGAAGTCGACGTTGGTCTGCCGGTCAGACTGCGACGGCGCCCAATTCCACAGCGTGTACTCGAAGTGACGGTAGCCGCCGGCAAAGTGCAGGCCCTTGGGAGGACCCGGCTCAATCCCGTCATGTGGCATCCAGTTCGGGTACTGATAGGGCTCCCAGGCGTGGTAAATCACGAGCTGGTCGGGCCGCGTGCACGCGCTCAGCTTCGCCCTGACGATGAACGATCCGTAATCGTTAAAGACGCGGATGTAGTCGTGCTCGGCGATTCCCCTGGCCTTGGCAGCTTCATCATTGACGAAGGCGAAAGGCTCTCCGCGATGCAGCTTGAGCATCTCTTCGGACACGACCCAGTTGGAATGGATACTCCAGCGCAGATGGCCACCCGTAAGTCGCACCGGTTGCGAGCCACCGATGTTAGGCGGTTGCTTGTAGCGCACCAGGTGCTCGTCCGCTTCGACGAACCACGGATGATCGATGTAGAATTGTATCCTGCGCGTGGTGGTTGAATAGGGGACCTTGCGCTCCACCTGGTCGCGGAACGGCGCATGGATTTGCCCCGGTACCATGTCGGCGTTCTGCACCACGCTCGCATGCCAGCTGGGCCGGCCGCTAAGCCATGCCATGCCGTTCTTGCGCAGGTTGGCCAGGTTCAGATCTTCCCCGTCCACGCTCGTGAACCATCCCATCTGTCCCATGGCGCGATAGGTGTCGTCCAAAAGTCGTTCTTCGTCCTGGTTGCTGTCGCCGTACCGATTGCCGGACGTGGCACGCCACTCGAGCTCGCGCACGACGATTTCCCCGCCGCCGGATTTGTAGCGCTCGACTCCGCGCGCCAGCAGGTTAGCCTGAACCTGCTGCAGCAGCCCCAGTACGATCTGGCGGTCGGTCTTCGACTCACCGAGCATCGGCACACTCTGGTCCGTAAAAGCAGTCAGGCGGCTTACCGGAAGCGAGAGGCGCATTTCCGCGTACTCGTAGAACGACGCGGCCGGCAGCACGTAGTCCGCGTAAAGCCCGCTCGTGCTCCAGCGGGAATCGGCCACCACCGCAAGTTCCAGTTTCAACCACAGGTTCTTGAGATAGGTGTTCATGCCGCCGCGATGCCGTCGCAGCGGATTCCCTCCCGAAACCAGCATCGCCCTGGGTGGGACGTCGCGCGCCGGGCGCTCGAACCCCTTCCACCATCCGTTGGCCACCGCTTGCTGGGCATATTCGCTGATCTTGCGCGGCGCGTTCGGATCGTCAAGGTGCTTGTCCCACACCTCGCTGTAGCCGGCGTGGTAAAGCCACAGGAAGACCGGCGGCCCCAGCGTGCCCGACGACCGCATCCCCTCGCGCATCACGCCCAGCGCCGCCTCGGCCGGCGGCATCGTCGGATCCATTTTGAAGTGCGTGCGGTAATTCTCTTGCAGCTTCTGCGAGAGGTCGATCGCCGTCATGATCGGGTCGGGCGCCTCCAGCAACTGCTGCGGCATCGCGCCGACGAAGGCCGAACCGGCGACGGCTTCCGTGCCCGCCGACCAGCCCAGAATACCTGTGCCGGGTTTGCCGACGTTGCCGGTCAGGGCCAGGATGTAGCAGTACGAGCGTTCGAGCAGATCGCCATGGTAAAGCTTTCCCGCGTTGGCAATCGAAGCAAAGAACACCTTGCGGGGCGGCTTGACCAGTTCCGCCAGTTTGGTGAGCTGCTCGGGATGAATCCCTGAGATTTCCTGGACCTTCTCCGGCGTGTATTCCGCCACTCGTCGCTTGAGGATCGAAAAGACGGTTGTCACGGCAAGCTGCCTGCCGTCCTTCAGAGTCACATTGAGTTCGGCCTCGAGCGCGTAATCGCATGCCATCGCGAGCGTGCCCTTGGGCAGCGGCTCGAGTTCGCCGCTGGCGCTGTCGAGTATGAAGAACTGCTCGGCGTCGCCGCCTTCGCGCAGGTCCGATTCCCGCAGAAAGGCGCCGTTATCGCTGCGCACAAGCACCGGAGCGTCGGTCTGCTCCTTGACGAACTCCGTGTCGATCCACCCGCGGTCGATCAGGATCTTGGCGACGCCAAGCCACAGCGCCGGGTCCGCCGACCAGTTGATCGGCAGCCACATGTCGGCAAACTGCGCGCTCGGATTCTTGTCAGGCAGGATTGCCACGACCTTCGCTCCGCGATAACGCGCCTCCAGCGTGTAGTGGATTTCGGAGATCATCGAGTAAACCGGGTTGCCCTGAGTGATCAGTAGCGTGTCGGCAACAAAATAGTTCTCCATTCCCGGACTGTGCTGGGATTGGCCGAAGCTGAGATATTGGCCGGGGTTGAAGTCGCCGATGAGGAAGTTGACGTCAAGGCTGACGCCGCCCAGACGTCCGACGAAGCCCGGCATCGAACCTTCGCCGCCGCCGCGCAACGCTCCGGGGCCGTTGGTGCCGCCGTCACCCACGATCGACTGCGGTCCGTAACGCTCGATGATATCGGCTAGCTTGGCGCCGATCTCCTCGAACGCCTGTTCCCATGAAATCCTCTCCCATTGGCCGCTGCCCCGTTCCCCCTTGCGCTTCATCGGATACAGCAGCCGGTCGGGGCCGTACATCGAGCGCGAATGCTGGTAGCCCTTCTGACATCCGCGCGGATTGCTGTCGGGCAGGCGGAAGTCGGGATCCTCGAACCCGGGAAGGGTGCAGGAAATCTCTTCGCGCACGACCCTGCCGTCGCGCATGTAGACGCGAAACGGGCAGCTGCCCGGCAAGCAATTGACCCGGTGCGTGCCCCACTTGCACGAATCCCACTGCCAGTAATTCTCGCCCATCATCGCCGCCCCGGTAGCAAAACTGATCTCATGCTTGCTCCTTCGAGCGTATCGTTGCTTCCATGTGACCTCATTTACGCGGCGAAGATGTGAACCCCGGCCGCGCCGCCGAAGCCCTGGCAATGGGTGAGCGCGATGCGGGCGTTCGATACCTGCCGCTCACCGGATTCACCGCGCATCTGCTCGACCGCCTCGACGGCTTGCGCGATCCCGGTAGCGCCCAGCGGATGTCCTTTGGCCAGCAGGCCGCCGCTGGTGCTGACGTGGACGCGCGCCTTGGCCATTCCCTGCTCGATAAAGCGGCCACCCTCGCCGCGCGCACACAGGCCGAGATTCTCGTAGTGGATGATCTCCGCGATGGAAAAACAGTCGTGTACCTCGGCGCAGTCGAGCTGATCGGGCCCGATCCCTGCCTGCTCGTACGCGGCGCGCATCACCCGGCTGTTGATCTCGGTGATGCCGGCGAGCGAATCGGCGCCGTTGAGCGCCGGGTCGGATTGCAGCGCGGAGGCTACCATGCGGATTGGGCGGCGCGTCGCGCGCGCGACGTCACCACTGGTGATCACTGCGGCTGCCGCGCCCGAACTCGTCGGGCAGCACATCATCAAGCGCAACGGCGGCGCGACTACCCGCGATCGCATCACGTCATCGATCCCGACCGGGTCATGGAATTGCGCCCGCGGATTCATCGCGCCGTACCTGCGGTTCTTCACCGACACCATGGCCATCTGCTCGACGGTGGTGCCGTAGCGTTGCGAGTGCTGCTGAAACAGGCTGGCGAACATCGAGGGCATCGCCGGCGCCCCCGCGCGTGCCAGCGCTTCGAGCCGCTCGTCGCCCCCCGTGGGAATGGCGCCGCGCCCCATCACTTCGAAGCCGACCGCCAGCGCCACCTTGGCGATCCCGAACCCAACCGCCATCGCGGCGGCGCGCAGGGCGCTGGTGCCGCTGGCGCACGCGTTCTCGACGTTGAAGATCGGGATGCCGGTCATGCCGACGCCGTACAGCACCTTCTGGCCGGCGGTCACGCCCTGCTGCACATGTCCGCAGTAGGCGATTTCGACGGCGGCGTAATCGAGGCCGGCGTCAGCCAGCGCCGCTTTCACCGCCTGCTGTCCGAGTTCGGCGACGTGTTTGCCCTCGTGGCGGCCGAACGCCGTCATCCCGACGCCCGCCACGTATACCTCGCGTGGAAATGGATCCGTCATTTGCTCCTCCGTTGATTTAGTAAAGATGTTTCGGGGTTCATGCGCGCTGCGCACTTACGGCTTCCATGTAGTTGACTCGCCCACTCACAGGCTCTCAGCGGCTACCAGGCTCAGGAGATCGTTGCAGCCGTCCTCGATCATCGAAGCGCGGGCGTCGCGCAGCAGCTTCTCGATCGGGTACTCGCGGGAGAGCCCGTTGCCCCCGAAGATTTGCAGCGCGCTGCTCGCCACCTCGAAGGCCGTGTTCGTCGACGTGACCTTCGAAGCGACTGCCAGGTGCAGCTGCGGGGGTACGTTGATCGAGTTGTAGAGCGTCACCTGCCGGCTCAGTGCCCTGGCTGCGTGGACCTGCCGGAACATCTTGAACAGGCGCATCTTCACGTTCTGGTGCTGGAAGATCGGCACTCCCCCCTGCACGCGCTGCTTGGCGTAGCCGACCGCCAGGTCGAGCGCGGCCTGCGCCACGCCGACGAAGATCGAGCCCATCCCCCCGTTCGCGTTGCTCAGGATGATCTCGGTCGCGAACCCGTATGCATCCGGCGGGATCACCATGTACTCGGCAGGGATGCGCACGTGGTCGAAGAAGATCTCTCCCTGATTCAGCGCGCGCTGTCCGATCTTGTTCAGCGGCTTGCCCTTCGACACGCCGGGGACATCGAGCGGCACCAGGAACCCGGCGTCTGCCCGTTTCCCGTCACCCATGTCGACGGCACAGAACATCGCGGCCGCCTTGGCTATCGTCCCGTTGGAGACCCAGGCCGCCTTCTGTCCGCTGAGCACGAAGGAGTCGCCGTCCTTGCGCGCGATACAGTTGGGCCGGCCCGGCTGCTCGACGTCCTGCCGGTTCATGTAATAGATCAGGTCGCTGCCGTGGTCCGGCTCGGTGCCCGCCCAGCAGCCGATGCAGTCGTCGGCGCTGAAGCGCTCGACCAGCTCGGGCTTCCCGGACATCTGGGCCATCATCCGCGGGAAGCCGGCGACGCCGAAGCTGATTGCCAGCCCCGCATCGCCCCAGCCCAGCTCTTCGCTGATGATGCAGCGCAGTCTCGCCTGCTGTGCGGGCGCCAGGTCGCTGTTGGGAGCCGTGAGATCGTCGAGGCCCAGCGCGCGGTGTTTCTCGAACACCTCCCAGAGGATGGAGTCCTTGGCGATGACGTCTCGGGGGTCCGCCATCGCGTCGAGCGCCACGCCCGCGGGCCGCATGACCGTCTCGGCAAATCTGTGAACCGTCTCGCGAGCGGCTCGCTCTGCGTCGCTCAGCTCCACTTCGTAGTCGATGCTGGCCATAGTAGCCTCCTGAGTTGATTGGGCCTCTCGGTCCAGCTTTTCACACTCACTTTTGATGCTCGGATCGCTCTCATGAAACGCCGTCGTCGCAGCTCGAGATTGCCTGTGGCTACTAAAAGCTCCCAAAGCGGCGAAAAGTCCATAGTTTTGGTATGGTCCGCCGTGGTGTCGCCGGCCTTACGGATCGGATCGCCAGAACTGTTCCAGTAACTCGCACACCAGCTTGGGATGTTCTTCGGGAAAGAACAGCTTTGCCTGAGGTACCACCGTCACCTTGCTTAGCGTCGGAAGATTCTGCCGAAGCCAGTTCAGCGAGGGCTCAACGTCGAAGAACAGGTCCGCATCGCCCCAGATTACCTGGATCGGCACGCGCAGCTGTTTCAGCCGTGGCGCCGCGGAAATCAGCTGCTCGCGATCGGTCTCCGCGGCCCGTAGGAATCGCCGCAGCAGATCTGCGCGCTGCGCAGTGGCGAGCACCGGTTCGAGGTAGGTTCGAAACACTTCGTCGGGGATTTTGCCTGGATCCTCGTAGGCGGCGCCAAAGGCACCTCGCGCGGCCGCGGGATTATCGATTACTATCTTCAGCGCCGCGAGCGCGCCTGGCTGCCGAAGCTGGTCGAAGAGCTGTTGCAGCATGCGGTTGGGCCAAAGGTCGTGCACCTCGCAATTGGTGAGGGTTAGCGTGCGCACCCGCGCCGGATGATTCGCCGTAAGCATCTGGCTCACGCCGCCTCCGCTGTCATTGCCGACCAAGTCGACCCTGTCGACCTCGAGCGCATCCAGAAAGGCCGCAATCATCTCCGCCTGCGCTGCGAACGACAGGTCCTGCTCGCCCGCCACTTCCGTGTAGCCAAAGGCCATCAAGTCCGGCGCGATACATCGCCGTACCATCCCGAGTTCGCCAATCAAGTCGCGCCACGCGAAACCGTTGAGCGGAAAGCCGTGGATGAACAGCGCCGCCGGCCCCGAGCCGCGCTCGACATAAGCGATACGGCCAAACGATGTGTCTGCGAATTTCCGCGTCCGATGGAACTCTTCAGCGTTCATGACCTTTGATCCTCCGCGCCCCTCAGGCTATGCGAGGCCGTCTGGATTTGCGAAGGAATTTGGGCCGGACCAGGTTTTGAGATGATGCGTACTGCTCTCTGCAAACGAGTCATTCCCGATCATCGAGCGAACCGGCAAATCGTGTTATGAGGCAGAGGTGCATCAGCGACCAGCGCGAGGAGTAACCAATGCAGCACATAAAAATGGTAAAGAACCAGGGGATCGCCTTGGTGACGATCGGCACGCCTGAGATGATTTATCTCACCGCGCAGACCGGAGACGAACTCGATGCGGTCACGCGCGAGATCGAATCCGATCAAAGCGTCCGCGCGGTGGTCTTCACCGGCGGGTCGCCCGGGGTTTTCATCCAGCACTACTCGGTCCAGGAACTGGTATCGATCGCCGAGCAACTGCGAGCCAGTGGAGTCAGGTTCGACGAGCGCAGCGAGCCACAGAGCTTTTCACTCGATAAGGCTTGCAACCGCGTCGAGGCGATGCCCAAGCCGGCCATCGCCGCGATCAATGGCAACTGCATGGGCGGCGGACTGGAATTCGCGCTCTGCTGCGATATTCGCATTGTCGAAGACGGCCCATATCAGCTGGGGCTCCCGGAAGTGACGGTTGGTATCTTGCCGGGCGGAGGAGGCACGCAGCGCCTGCCGCGCGTAATCGGCACCGCACGCGCGCTCGAGTTGATGCTGCTTGGGCGACGATTGACGCCACGCGAAGCGGCCGCCTTCGGTGTCGTTAATGAGCTGGCGAATGGCAAGGCCCTGGAACGAGCGATGGAAGTGGCGGGTCAGCTCGCGGCCCAGTCTCCGCGTGCGATGGCCCACATCAAGCGCCTGGCGCGATCGGCAACGCAGACGCCGATAGCCGACGGCCTTAAGCTCGAACGTAACCTGTTCATGGATCTGATGACGACCGACTGGGCGATCGACGCGATGAAGGCGTACGTCCGGGGCCTCGAAGAGCAAAAGTGAGAGGAGACACCACGATGGGCAAACTTGATGGTAAAGTCGCAGTGATCACCGGCGCGGCGAGTGGAATTGGCCGGGGCACTGCGATTCGGTTCGCGGGCGAAGGCGCCGCGGTAGTGATCGCCGATTTGAACGTCGAAGGCGGTGAGGCTGCGGTTCGCGATTGCAAGGAGAACGGCGGCCGCGCGGTCTTTCAGAAAACCGACGTTTCAGCAGAAGCGGACGTCAAGGCTGCCGTCGCTCGCGCGGTCAAGGAATTCGGCCGCCTCGACATCATGTATAACAATGCCGGGCTTGGCGGCGCGGTCGGGCCGATCGACGAGACCACCGTCGAGAATTGGGACAAGAGCCTGGCGGTATTGCTGCGCTCGGTTTTTCTCGGAATGAAGTTCGCGATTCCTGAGATGCGCAAGCTCGGCGGTGGATCGATTATCTCGACCGCGTCGGTCGCGGGTCTTCGCGGCGGCGCGGGGCCGCACGCCTACAGCGCGGCGAAAGCGGCGGTCATCAATCTGACGCGCTCGGTCGCTCTTGAAGTCGGCAAAGATCGGATTCGCGTCAACTGTATCTGTCCGGGCGGCGTCAATACTCCGCTGATAAATAACCACGTGCCCGGCGGTGAGCCGGTGGCGGAGCAGTTCCTCGCGCTGGTCCAGGCGATTCCGCGCGCGGGGCATCCGCAAGACATCGCGGCGATGGCGCTGTTCCTGGCCAGCGACGATTCCGAGTGGATAACTGGCACCGCGATGGTCGTCGATGGCGGCTTGACCGCAGGCGGCGCAATCTTCGGACAGAATTCCGGTCCGGCGCCGGTCATCCCGGGAGACTTCGCGGGCCCATCGTTCGAGAAGTAACGATTCGCGCCGGCACAGATGCTGGCGCCGCTCAACTCTAGCAGCGCGAAGCGTTGAGGAACTTTCCGATCCTCGGCCGCGCAGCGCCGGATGCCGGCGCGATGAAGCTGCTCGCTTCGCGGCTCAGCCAGGCGGCCCACTGCTCGACGCCCTGGCCGGTCTTCGCCGAGATCTCGAAGATCTCGATATGCGGGTTGAGCCTCAGCACCCGTTCCCGCATCGCCTCCAGGTTGAAATCCGAAAACGGCAGGTAGTCGATTTTGTTGACCAGCAGCGCATCGCTCACGGTGAACATCAACGGGTACTTCAGCGGCTTGTCGTCTCCTTCCGGTACGCTCAGGATCATCACGTTCTTCACCGCGCCGGTGTCGAACTCCGCCGGGCAAACCAGGTTGCCGACGTTCTCGATGAGCACGACATCGAGCGCGTCGAGGTCCAGCGCGTCGAGGCCCTTGGCCACCATCGCGGCGTCGAGGTGACAGAAGCCCCCGGTCCGCAACTGCACGGCGCTGATGCCTTGCGCGGCGATCAGCTCCGCATCGACCATCGAGTCGATATCGGCTTCCAGCACGCCGATTCGGAAGCGGTCGCGAAGCGCCTCAATGGTCCTGAGAATAGTGCTGGTCTTGCCGGCGCCGGGCGAAGACATCACGTTGAGCAGGAAGGTTTTCTTTTCCTCGAGTTGCCGTCGCAGGCCTTGCGCGACCCGTTGGTTGTCGGCGTGAATCTCTTCCTTGATCTCGATCAGCCTGACGGCGTCGCTCATAGGACCTCCATGTTCTCGATCACGTACTCGCGGCCGGCGACCAATTCCAGACCCGTCTCGCCGCAATCGGGACAATGCGCGCGCCCCAACTCTTCCCGCGTGACTTCGAAGGAGCAGGAGCACGACTTGCAGCACAGGATTGCGCCTGTCCGCGTGATCGCAAGCTGCGCGTTCTCGGCCACAGTGCCACGGCTCAGGTAGTCAAAGTAATGCTGGATCCACTCATCCTCGAGGTCGGACAGCGCGCCGATCCTCAAGTGGATGCGCACGACTTTGCTCACCTCCTGCCCGCTGGCGTGCTTGAGAACGACATCCAGGATGCGCTCGGTGATCTGCAACTCGTGCATGGTGCTTTCGGATCCGCGACGGCCGCGCCGAACCCCGATCGCGGCTCGTTACGCGGGAACGAAATCCTGGGGCCTGACCACCTGCATCGCGATCGCGTCGAGGATGCAAACCGGCCTGCACACGCCGCAGCCCATGCACTTCTCCTCGTCGACCGTGGCATAGCTGCCGTCGTCCGTCATCGTCAGCGCGTCGAAGATGCATCGGTCGATGCACTTCTCGCATCCGTTGCACTCTTCGCTGTCGATCGCAGCGCGGAAGCGGCTGGGCGATGCGAATTTCCCCACGCCGGTTCTCATCGCGGTCCAGTTGATGCAGCAGTCGCTGCAGCAGTTGCAGATCACGTGCCCGACGCCTTGCTTGTTCTCGGCGACGTGCACCAGGCCCTGGTCCTCGCACATCTCCAGCATGCGGATGGCTTCCTCGGTGCCGAGCTTGCGGCCGGTACCGCGCTCGATCGAGTAATCGGCTGCGCGATCGAGCTGCAGGCACACCTCCACCGGCTGTCCGCAGGAGCCGTCGATCGCCCGGCATGAGCATTTGGCAACCGCGATGTTCCGAGCCTGGTTAATCAGATTGCGGACATCGTCAGAGACCAGGATTTGTGCATTCGGTTCGATACTCACGTTGATCGGAACCACCCGCAGCACCGGCGCTTGAAACACCCTGGATTCCTCGGGCCACTCGGTGCGCGTGTATTCTTTCCACATTTCGAGCATGCCGGCCGGCGGATCGTTCATGACCGCGGTGGAGTCGTGCATCTGCAGGACCTGGCGCACGCGGTAGTAACGAATGCCGTCGGGTTTCCTGGATTTGAACAGGATGCCTTTGCGGAACAACGGCTCGATCATCGCCTCGATTTTGGCCGCATCGATGCCCGTTTTCGCCGATAGTTCTTCAACCGTAGCCGGCGGCGCGGCGGCGAGAACCAGCCTCGCTTCGGTCTCGTCAAGCAGCTTTTCGAGGATGCGCGGAACCATTTTCGATTTCCGCCCGGCGATCTCCAGCTTCTCCGCGAGTTGCTCGTATACTGTTTTGTCCTGCATCGATTCTCCTTCTGGTCCGGCCCCTTCCGCATAGCACTATAAGATGCTGGAAGATAGATTTTTGGTCATGACTGTCGAACACTGGATCGACCTCACGTGCTACCCGTCGACACGCCCTGAGACGGTGCGCGCCATTGCGGTGCTCGTTCGCCGCTCGGCCGGCGCTGAACTCCAGATGACCTTCCGCCTCGACGGAGATATTCCCCGCATCCTGGTCTCTGCGCCGGGCGCGCCGCGCATCGCTACCGAGCTCTGGCGCCACACCTGCTTCGAGGCCTTCATCGCGGTGGATGGCCATCCGGCGTACCACGAGTTCAACTTCGCGCCGTCGGGAGAGTGGGCCGTCTACGCCTTCCGCGGCTATCGCGACGGCGGGCCGGTTGCCGGCGAAACGATGCGCCCGGATATTGCCGTGCGCTCTACTGGCAGTCGGCTTGAGCTTGACGCCCTTGTTAGGCTCGATTGCCTGTCCGCCATTCACCCGCGTGCTTCGCTGCGTGTCGGGCTCTCGGCGGTCATCGAGGCGAGCGATGGGTTTTCGTACTGGGCGCTTCGCCATCCGGCCGGCAAACCGGATTTTCATGACCCCGATGGATTCGCCCTGCTGCTTGAGCCGCCAGGCCCCCAGCGCTAGGTCTCGACCGCCGTGAAGTTATGAAATCCTGATGAAGCACCCGCAACCACGAGGTCTCAGCCGCCGGCGCGTCGAGCAGCTTCTATCGAAAACGAGGCATGATCGGTGCGCCGCTAGCCGAATGGATGTTCTTTCCCGCCACTTCCTTGGACATCCCTACCAACCAAATCCGCTGATTGGATCGGCCGACACAGTCGAAGTGTTCACGGCTTCCCTCGATGGATTCGACTGTGTCACCTACCTCGAAACAATTCTGGCGCTCGCCCGCGCTTCCAGCGTTGATGACTTCACCGGGTGGCTGCGAAAGATTCGGTATGAACGAGGCCGCATTCAATGGGATCGGCGCAATCACTATATGACGCTGTGGATTCGCAACAATGTACGCGAAGGGATAATCAGGCCGGTTTCGATGCCGGCTGTCCCGATACTCAGGATGGAACGCGTTCTGAATGTTGTACTTGGACTCGATCCGCAACCGGCTCGCCTGAAATGTGTGCCGAAGCCGGCTGTGCCACGGCTCGAACGATATATGCAAAGCGGTGATCTGATTTTTTTTGTGTCCACACGCAAGCATCTCGATGTGTTTCATGCTGGAATCATCGTGCGCGATGGCAAAAAAGTTTTCATGCGTCACGCATCGCGCACCCGAGGCTTTGTCGTGGAACAGGAGTTGAGCGAGTTTCTCAAGGCAAACAGGATGGCTGGCGTAATTCTCGTGCGGCCGCAAGCGGCGCCGCGCCGCGTTGGATTAAGTCACTAAGCTGACTGCCCTGGTTCGGCTACGGATTTCAGGTCGGCTTTCGGGATGAACTTTTCAGCCTGATACCGATGCGCTCGGCGTGCTACGCTCACGGTATGCGCAACTGTCAGGATGCCCGAGACTCGCGTGGCCCGCTCGCAGTCGGACGCCCTCCGGTTCGTGCTGAAATAATTTTTGACGGAACGAAACTACCCTTGGTGGTAGGGCCGTCTCATAACCACAACATATGGTATAAAGTTGCCTTTCCCCCTGCATCCGGTCAGCCAGAATCGTGAACCTCGTCTATCCAAAGGACTACTCATCGGCGACTATTCAGCGACTTCTCGACGCTGCCGATTCCGATCTCCTCTTTCTCGGTGATCCGCGGGCAAGCATCGATCCCGGACCGCGCATGTTCGATCGAATGGCGCAGGTCATACGTGAAACCGGCGGCGGCTGGGTTTATGCCGACGCGGTAGGCCATCCTCGTATCGACTATCAAAGCGGGAGCATCCGCGACAGTTTCGACTTTGGCCCGGTAGTCGCTGTGTCGGTTCACGCTGCGCGTCAGTCGGGAATCGACAGCACCTGGAAATGGGGAGGGCTATACGACCTGCGGTTAAGGATTTCGGAAAAGCACCCTATCGTGCGGATTCCCGAACCTTTGTACAGCGCGTCGATGCTTGATGCGCGGCCGGCGGGTCAAAAGCAATTCGATTATGTGGATCCGCGCAATCGCGATTACCAAATCGAAATGGAGCGCATCGCGACGGCGCATCTCAAACGAATCGGCGCCTGGATGCAGCCGCACTTCGAGAACGTCCCAGCCGCGGCGGAAACATTTCCGGTAAAGGCCAGCGTCGTCATACCGGTTCGCAGTCGCGAGCGGACAATTCTCGACGCCGTTCAAAGCGCCCTCGTCCAGAGCGCTGATTTCGAATTCAATGTAATCGTCGTCGATAACCATTCGACTGATCGGACCACGGAAATCCTGCGCGGTATTGGCGATTCGCGCCTTAAGCACATCGTTCCCCAAAGCCGGGACCTTGGAATCGGCGGATGCTGGAACGAGGCGATTTACTCGATGGAATGCGGACAATACGCCATCCAGCTTGATTCTGACGACCTATACCTCAATGACGGTGTCCTTCGCCGGATTGTTGCGGAACTTGAAGCTGGTCCTTTTGCGATGGTCATAGGCTCCTATACGATGGTCGACTTTTCGTTGAACGAGATTCCGCCTGGTCTAATCGATCATCGCGAGTGGAGTCGCGACAACGGAAGAAACAATGCACTCCGTGTCAATGGTCTTGGCGCGCCGCGCGCATTCAATACTGCCGTTGTGCGCCGCATAGGATTCCCCAATGTCAGCTACGGCGAGGACTACGCCGTGGCCTTGCGCATCAGCCGTGACTATGAGATCGCCCGGATCTATGAGTCCCTTTATCTTTGCCGCCGATGGGAAGGCAATAGCGACAGCGCCCTGCCGCTCGAGGTTGCGAATCGATACGATCTATACAAGGACTGGCTGCGAACTATCGAGATTCAGGCTCGAATGCGGCGATGATCCACGAAGTAGAAGAACTGTTCACACGCCAGCTGCGGGCATGGCCGCAGCTCGCCAAAGGCGTTGAAGGCCTTGCGCGGGCTAGGACTCGGCCGGTACGGATCGATTGGTTCGACATCTTCATCCGCCACATTCCCCATCGCATGGCTAGCACCACGGCTCCCGTCGACCACGAGTCGGTTGCCGGACGCCCTTGCTTCCTATGCGCGGGCAATCTGCCTTCGGAGGAAGAGGGTCTGCGCTTCGATGAGGACTTCACGATCTACTGCAATCCGTTTCCAATCGTGGATCGTCACCTGACCATCGCTCACCGGGAACACGGCTCGCAGCGCATCGCGAACCAGTTCGGAAATATGCTCGACATCGCTGCGGCCCTCGATGGATATTTCGTCGTCTATAACGGTCCGGAATGCGGAGCATCCGCGCCGGACCACATGCACTTTCAGGCAGGCTCGCGAAGATTGTTTCCGATCGAGAAGGACACCGCCGGACTGACTGGCGTAACTGTTCCGAATTACGCAAGACAGGTGTTCCTGCTTCGTGGCCGGGATCGATCTGCTTTGATCCATCGGATGGATCGTGCCATCGAGCTGCTCGCGGAAGCGACCGGCAAACGGCCGGAGCCGCTGGTCAACATCGCGGTCTTTCATGAGGCGGCGGAGTGGGTCGCATATCTGTTCCCGCGCGGCAAACATCGGCCAGCGGTCTTTTACACGGGCGAACTGACGGTCAGTCCGGCATCGATTGATCTGTGCGGAATATTTGTTGTGCCGCTGGCACAGCATTTCGAAAAAGTCACGGGTGACGCCATCGCCGCAATTTTCCGGGAGGTCACTTTGCCTGACGATCAGTTTCAGCAAGTCGCCGCCAAACTGGAGAGTGAGTGTTGAACGTATCGGTAGGACTGATCGAAGGACAATCCGCTGCCGAAGTCGAATTGACGGGTGCGTTTACCGATGCTTCCGGCAAGCCGTACCGCCCCGGGCGCTACCGGTTTACTTCTGAAGTTACGCTCGCGCCGTCGGACCTGGCATCGTGCGCGTTTGCGCTCGACGACGTCACGATCGGAATCGGCTTTCATTGGGAACGGATGGAGCGCCAGGTATTCCGCGGGGCTTTTCGCCTGATGAAACGCGAAGCCGGGATGACGGTGATCAATGACGTTCCGCTCGAAGACTACGTCACGAGCGTGATTTCATCCGAGATGAGCGCGTCATGCCCGCTCGAACTGCTGAAAGCTCACGCGCTGATTTCGCGCAGCTGGCTGTGGTTTCCCAAAGCAAATCCCGCTCGCTCCAGGAGCGGGCGTCGTCTCGATTCTCACGAAATCCTTCGCTGGTACGGCCGCGAAGCGCATCCGGATTTCGACGTGTGTGCCGACGACCACTGCCAACGCTATCAGGGCATCACGAAGGCATTCTCTCCAGCCGCAGCCGAAGCGGTTCGCGCCACGGCCGGCGAGTTTCTCCGTTACCACGGCGCCATCTGCGACGCACGATTTTCCAAATGCTGCGGCGGAATAACCGAGCGCTATGCGACCGCTTGGGAAGATGAAGCTATTCCCTATCTTGAATCTGTCTGCGACGGTCCGGCGCAGTCCCGCTCTGACAGTGCTGAGACATGGATACGCTCGAGCCCGCCGGCTTACTGCAATACGGACGACTCGGCGCTTCTCTCACGCGTTCTGCCGGGATTCGATCAGGAGACCCGGGATTTTTATCGATGGCGGGTCGCCTACACGCCCGAAGAACTAGCCGATCTGATCGGATCCAGGCTCGGCGCGGATCTTGGTCCGATTCGCGACGTGCAAGCGCTCGCGCGCGGACCTTCAGGCCGAATATATCGGCTGAAGATCACCGGGGAACGCGACTACATCATCATCGGCAAAGAACTGGAAATTCGCCGCGCTTTATCGCGCACGCATCTGTATAGCTCTGCATTCGTCGTAGACAAGGAGCCCGGCCGCTTTGTGTTGATAGGAGCCGGCTGGGGACATGGCGTCGGCCTATGTCAGATCGGCGCGGCAGTTATGGCAAATGAAGGCAAGACTTACACCGAAATCTTGCAGCATTACTATCGTGGGACTACCGTCAGCATTTGACGTCCTAGCCGCGCACTCATCAGGTCCGGCGAATAGCGTCCCCGGATCGGATCCGCTGGCGGCACCAATTCACGATCTCGGTTGGCTCGGGCTGTATAAGATGGCCGGGTTCGCCGAGAAATTTTTCCCACTCCCCCAACAACGACTGGTTAATTGCGACCACCGTTGGTAGCCCCGAGCTGACGGCCTCGGCCAGCTCAGCGCGCATCCCGTGTCCCTCCGCCTCCTGCTTGCCGAAGCGATTGACCATCAATACGTCGGGCCGTTGCGCAATAGCACCCCTGAGGGCACAAGCAGCTCGATTCAGACCGTCGGGATCCAGGGCGCAACCGCTCGCTTCGGGTCCGCGCGGCAAATCGAGCCTGATCCGCTCGCCGCTTGAAAGATCCTCGACGTACATGCTGCGCTTCCCGCCGGGTAGTCTCTCCCCGAAGCGCTGCAACAGTCCCGCGACGCGGACGCCGTTGCGCCGCAACAGATCCACGCAAGCGGAAAGCACCGCGTCGATGTCGAGGCGGCCGTCGTATATGACGCCCACTATAGCGATATCGTCCTGCCGGAAACTTTCCGCATTCATGGCTTTGGTCCTGCGCAGCGCAATCCGCGGCCGCTTGCGCCATGTTTATACTATAGTCGTGAATCAGAGTTTTCTCATTGATTCAAGTCGGCCGAACGTGCACTGTCATTTTTTGCAGGTCCACAGGAGGTCTGTTCATGAGCCGGATTTTCGGAGAAATGCGGCAGATCGCGTTCGTCGTACGCGATCTCGAAAAAGCGCTCGACTATTGGACGCGCACGCTCGGCGTCGGCCCCTTCTTCACGATGCGCGAGGTTGTGCCGGACAACTATCGCTATCGCGGCAAACCTGTCCCGCCGCCACGAATCTCGCTCGCGTTGGGTTTTTCGGGCGAGTTCCAGGTGGAGATCATCCAACAGCTCGACGACAAGCCAAGCGCCTATCGCGATTACCTTGCCGCCGGTCACGAAGGCTTCCAGCACGTCTCCTCATGGATGACGCGCGCAGAATACGATCGCGCCGTGCCGGAACTCGTCCGCTCCGGCCTGTCAGTGGCGCACGAGGGAGCGATCCCCGGCAGTGGTCTCCGCTTCATCTACTTCGCGACTGATTCCGCGCCGGGCGGCCCCCTCTACGAGATTTCGGAATCGAAGGAGCCACCTATTTACCCGATGATGATGAAGATTCGCGACCTTGCGCGGGTTTGGGACGGCCACGATCCGATTCGCGATTTCGCCGCCCTGATGCGCTGAAGGGCGCGTGGTTCCCAACCGGGTGGTGCGATGCGTTGGCTCCCGGCTGACGCTTGAAGTGAGTCTGGAAACGCAGGATGGACTCTTCCGCATCTTCCCGCTGGTTCACCGAACGCTTCGACACCGCCGGCCTGAAAGACGCCAGCGCCCTGCTCGACGAGCTAGCCGCATAGCTCGCGCGAAATGCTAGAATCATTTGCGGCGGGCGCAACCAATCGTTACACGACCACGACGCCATCGAGAGCCATCACGGAGGAAACCGCGTGAACAAGCATCCGATTCGCTTTGGAGTGCAGACCGGACAGCAGAACATCGAATGGGAGCAATTGCGCACCTTTTGGGGCAAGGCCGATGGCTGGGGCTACGACTCGTTGTGGGCGTTCGATCACTTCTATCCGATCTTCGTGCCCGACCCGACCGGCCCTTGCATGGAAAGCTGGACGCTGCTGGGCGCGCTCAGCCAGAACACCAAGCGTGCGCGTATCGGCGCGTTGGTCAACGGCAACACCTACCGCAACCCGTGCCTCACGGCGAAGATGGCTGCGACGCTCGATCAAGTTAGCGGTGGCAGGCTCAACCTGGGGCTCGGCGCCGGATGGTTCGAGCTGGAACATCGGAGCTTCGGCATCGATTTCAAAACCGTCGGCGGCCGGCTCCAGGCGCTCGACGAATCATGCCGGATCATCAAGGGGATGTTCACCCAGGAAAAGACCACGCTTAAGGGCAAGCATTACAACGTGGTCGATGCGGTCTGTAATCCAAAGCCGGTGCAAAAGCATCTGCCCCTGATGATCGGCGGCCACGGTGAAAAGGTGCTGCTCAAGATCGTCGCGAAGTACGCCGACATGTGGAACATGGGCAACGCCGATGCGGATGAGATGAAACGGCTCATCGCAGTGATCGAGCGCCACGGGGATACGGTCGGGCGCAATACCGATGAAATCGAAAAGACCCTGATGCTCTCGTTGTGCTACAAGGCCCCCAAGCAGCGCGAGGAGAGGCTCGCCGCGATCGTCGCGATGATGGCGCAGACCAGTCCGGACAAGGCGCGCGATCGGATCATCATCGGCGGCAAACAGGAGTGCGTGGATAAAATCGAGCGATTCATCGAGGCCGGCGTCACGCACTTCATATTCATGCACAATCCACCGATGACCGCCGAAGAGGATATCCAGGCTTTCGCCGAAGATATCATTCCGCAGTTCCGTTCGCGTTGAGCCGCGCGCCCTCGGGTCTCGGAGTCGCAATGGCGGAAGACAAATCGAACTTCATGAGCCGCAGCTTCGAGGCTGACGAGTCTTTCATCGTAACTGCCGAGCGGATCGCGAGCTTTTGCGCTTCGCTCGGCGACCACAATCCTTTGTACCTCGATGCGGCCGCTGCCACCGCGGGTCCCTACGGCGGCATCATCGCGCCGCCCGCCTTCGTGGCCTCTTTTCGCTATGTTGACAAGGTCCTCGAACAGATCCCGGCGTTCAGCCACGGCGGCCTCATGGCTGGCATCGATATCGAACTCGACGCCCCGATTCGCGCCGGCGATTCGATCCGTGTGTCATCCAGGGTGAAGGAGACTTACGAAAAGACCGGCCGTACCGGAACGATGATATTTGTCGTGGTACGTTCGACGCTTACCAATCAGAACGGCGAGGTCGTTGCGCACGTCGATCATCGTATGATGAATCGCGTGTAAGAGGTCCGGTCACTGACCGTGCAACGCGGAAGTGATCGCATCGTAGGCGGCGTAAATTTCCGATTCCTTACCTGGGTCCCAGAAGCCGTCGTTGGCGCTGGTCTTCACAATCACTACGTTCTCGCGTGGGTTCACATATATGAACTGAAAGAACACTCCTTCGGCTGAGTATGCATGATCTTCAGCTCCCGGAAACGTCCACCACTGGAATTGATACCCCAGCGGACTGCCGGGAATGAGCTTGCCGGGCTGCACCTGCGGCGAGCCTGGCGTCGTGGCTTCATCGACCCATTGCGCCGGCACGATCTGGCTTCCGTTCGACCTGCCGTGGTTCAGAAAGAGCATTCCAAAACGCCCGTAGTCGCGCAGCGTGGCCTGTATGCAGCAGAAGGTTGCTTCCATTCCGGTGCCGTCGGTGAGCCACGACCCATCGTGCTCCATTCCAAGTGGCTGCCAGATCTTGCGCGACAGATAGTCGGCAGGATGTTCGCCTGTGACGCGGCTCACGAGCCATCCGAGCACCTGGGTGTCGATGCTCCGATAGTAGAAGCGGCGGCCGGGCGCTTCCTCGCGTCCGAGCGATCGCGCGTAATCATCGAGCGACAGTGAATTCTGCTCCATCGTTCGACGCCACATGTCAGAGAGGTCGTCGCGGCCGCCATAGTCTTCGTTGAATTTAACCCCCGACGACATTTGGAGGATGTTTTTGATCGACACGCCGTCGTAGCCTGACCCGTGCAGCTCCGGGATGTAGTCGGTGACGGGACGATCGACGTTTGTGACCTTGCCGTCCGCGATCGCGAGGCCAACCAGAGTCGAGGTGAATGACTTGGCGACTGACATCGAAGTGAACAGCGACTTGTCGTCGGCGCCGAGATAGTACTTCTCAAAGACGATTTTCCCGCTTTTGATGACCAGCAGTCCGGTGGTGTTGGTACGTTCCATGATGTCGTTGAGCGTTCGCGTCCGGCCCTCGAATTCATAGCTGACGTCGAGCGCGCGCTCGGCGCGCGGGATCTGGGATACCGGCCCTCCTCGGCTGATCGCCCGATTTGGAAAGACGTTTTCCATGTGACGAAACGCGCCGATCCGAAAATCGCGGTCGGTCGCGACGCTCTGCAAGAAACCAATATGGGATCCGACTTGTTGCGCTCTTGCCGACGCGGAGCAGATCGCCAACATCAGGGCACCGACCTGGACGCAGGTTCGAGTTCTCATTCTTTTGTTCTTAAAAACGCGTGGGAGCAAATCTGGTATCGTTCCGCTCGTAATACTGATCGATTCTGCGCGGTGTGAAGACGCGAATCAGCGATGCAGCGTACCCATGACCCATGTACCGGCCGGCGGATCGAGGTCCGTGCGCGTTTGCTCGGTGAACCGTGCCATCATCACATAATGCCCGATCGCGACGATCAGCTCGACGACTTAGCGTGGCGTGAGCATCACCACGGGGATGTCGCGTTTCGTTCCGCCCTGGTACGTGTCATACGCGGGCCACTGCGCTGTCATGATCGGCCACACCCGCTTCTTCTCTTCGGCCGTCGCAGTCCGCGCCCGGACCGGAATCACTTTGTCCCACACCTGGATTTTCACATCGGGGTGGGCGAGCAGGTTTTTGTACCACCCGGGATGGTCGGGCGCGCCGCCTTTCGAAGCGACAAGCAGATAGTTGTTGCCGTCGCGCCCGTAGATCAGCGGGAACTTTTTCGTCTCGCCGGATTTCCGCCCGATCGTGTGCAGCACCAGACAACTGGTGTTGTTCCAATCGTGGCCGATCTTACCGCCGGTCGCCTCGTACTGGCGGACGTGCTCGTCTCCGAACAAGCTGTAGTCAGGCATGGGCATAGACTGCCACGCTGGCAGGCCTATGGCCACCGCTGTCGCTGCCGGGAATCAACTCCGAACGTATTGTTCAGTGGATGGAGAAGGAGAAGATTGGGGTGGATCGCCCGATAGCTCGGTTAGCGGCGCGGTTTGCGCGTATCGGCTCATCCGCGCTAAGCGTTAGACCGTCGTAACCCGCTGGGTGCGCTGCAATTTCCGGTTGTGCTCAGCAAAACTGCCGGGGGCCGCATGGCCGAACGCTGTGACGTAGCGATCGTTGGAGCCGGGCCGGGCGCTTCGATTGCCGCATACATCCTCGCCAAGGGCGGGCTCGAAGTGATCATGTTCGAGCGCGGCGACTACCCCGGCTCAAAAGCGATGTTCGGTGGTGTGCTCTACACGACCGTGCTCAGCAAGTACTTCCCGGATTTTCCGGGAGCAAACTGCGTCGAGCGCCACGTCATCGAAAAGCGTTTCTCGATGCTTTCAGAGAGCGATGAGCTTGCGCTCTCGTTCAAGTTCCTCGATTTCGAGCCTCCATATTACAACCATTCGTTCACGGCCCTGCGCGCGATATTCGACCGCTACCTGGCCAAGAAGGCCGAAGAGGCGGGCGCGGTGCTGGTCACTCAGACGGTGGTCGACGAGGTAATCGCCAGCGAAGGCCGGGTGGTGGGAGTTCGCGCGCGGCGCGAGGGTGGCGAGGTGCTCGCCAACGTGGTGATCGCCGCCGACGGCGCCAATTCGCTGATCGCGCAGTCGGCCGGGCTGCGCGGCGAGCTTCCGCTCTCGGTGATCCTCGGCGTCAAGGAGGTGGTCTCCCTGCCGCGCGAAGTCATCGAGGATCGCTTTTCGCTGGAAGGCGATGAAGGCGCGGCGTACGAGTATCTCGGCGGCGGCGCGCTGCGGGGCGCGATGGGGGCGGGATTCCTCTACACCAACCGCGACACGATTTCGGTGGGCTATGGGATCCCGCTTGGCGCGCTCAAAACGCTGGGCGTCCAGCCCGACGAGCTGCTCAACGAATTCAAGATGCATCCGGTGGTGCGCCGACTGCTGCGTGGCACCACGCCGGAGGAGTACTCGGCGCATCTGATTCCGGAGATGACGCCGCACGATCTGCCGCATTTCGTGGGCGACGGGATTGTCGTAATCGGCGGCGCCGCGGGGCTGGTCAATGCGAACCCGCTATTCCACGAGGGCACCAATATGGCGATGGCCTCGGGCGTGATGGCGGCTGAGACGATTCTCCAGGCGCACAAGGCGGGCAACTTTTCGGCCAAGGCGCTCGAGTCCTACCCGAGCCGGCTTCGCGAGAGCTTCGCGTGGCAGGATTACGATCGCTATCTGGGGTTGACGCGGATGGCCGAGACCCATCCCCAGTTCTTCAACAAATACCCCTACGAATTCATCAAGCTCGCGCGCAAGCTGTTTTCCGTGGCGCCCACCGATGACGGGATGCAGGTGCCCAAGCGCGCGCTTGAGATGGCGGTCGCGGACCACGTGCTCGCCGAACTCGGGCTGATGAGCCTCGGCATGGACCTTCTCGATGCCGCCAAGGCGGCCATGTTCTAAGCGCGCAGACCGGCAAAGGAGCACCGGTTGCAATGGCAGCGAAAGTCAAAAGCCCATCCGACATTGACAATCCCACCGGGTTGGCGAACTTCCTGGGTCCGCCCAGGTTGCTCGGCCGCGATGACAAACTCGCGACCCTGGTGATAAAGGTGGACGAAGGAAATCCGCACCTGAAGATCATCGATCAGGGGGTCTGCCTCAAATGCATCGAGAAACCCTGCACGGTGACCTGCCCGGTTGAAAACTACAAAGTCGAGGACAACGGTCACACGACGATTTACTGGAGCAGCTGTATCGAGTGCGGCACCTGCCGGATCATCTGCCCGTTCCAAAATATCTCGTGGCGATACCCAAGTGGCGGATTCGGCATGACCTACCGCTACGGCTGAAACGAGGAGATCGGAAGATGCGAATCAAATCGCGCGCCGGGAATTTCAATATGACGATCGAGGACGTCGGGGTAGAGGACGGCGAACTCGTAATGACCGGCAAGATGGGAGTCTGGTCGGCCAAGACCATGCTCAGCGTCGATGAGCTGCGGGCGATGCTGGGCACAATGAAGGTCAGCGCCAAGGTAGTCGACTTCGCCGCGCTGTTCGCCTTCCGCTATTTGGCCGGCCTGGTAGAAGAAGATCGCCGCCGACGGCTTGCGCCCGGCGCGCAAGCCGCCGCGCCCGCGCCGGCACCGAAACCGCACTGAAGCGCGTTGGCAAGCGCAGGAGGATATTGACATGGCTGATGAAATCAAACTGTCGGAACTCGAACAGGTCGACGAGGCGTTCAACTTCCCGCTCTTCGACGCAATCTTCAACCGCCGCTCGCGCCGCTTCGGCTTGGGCATGGAGATCAAGGAGGGCCCCAACAAGCACAAGTCGCAGCATCCGCCGCTGCCGCTCGATGAAGTCGAGGAAGCGATCCTGATCGCGGCCGGCACCGGGGTCTCGGGCCTCAACCTGTCCGACATGCCGCACACGCCGCGCCCGGACAATCTCGATGCCGTCCAGAACTGGGACGGGATGTGCAACACGATGGTCGAGCACGTGGGGCGCACCTGGGCGAGCCCGTGCGGGAATCACGGCACCGAACTCTTCTATACCAATGACGAGGGTGTCTACCTGATGAAGTTGCGCGACGTGCAACCGGTGCATTTGCAGGAGGTCGCCTCCAGGAGCGATCGCGATCGGCTGCTCGATTTCGTGCGCCAGAACCGCGTCAAGCTGTTCGACGGCCGGCTCGACGTCCCGCGCAATACCGGCGCGATCATGTCATTCAATCTCTGGAACGCGAACATGCCCGGCACCACGCTGTTCATGCCGGTGACCGACATCACCGAGGAAATGATCAATGCCGTGATGTTGCAGGCGGACCTCGGCCAATACATCGTCGATGATCGCAACAATATGCGTCCCTGCATCGACCAGCGCTGGATTCGCGAGGGCTGGGTCAACACCCCCGTGCCGCTCTCGATGTTCGAGAGCCAGATGATGCTTGCCACTGCCGGCGCCGAGGGCGCGTTCATCGGCCACAACATACTGCTGGCCGAGCAGGCGCTGGGCCTGGGCGGATGGTTGTACGGCGGAATGAATAGCATGGTGGTCATGGGCGGTACACCGACCGGCTGCGGACTCGGCTTTCGCTTCGAGTCGAACCCGAAGAACCCTGACGCCTTCCCTGTGCCGATCGGAATCGACGGCGAGTTCGAGACCTTCCGGCCGCCCTACTACAAGGACATGGACGCGGCGGTCGATGCCGTGGTGGCGAAGAAGTTCGGCCCCAACGGCACCTTCAACCCGTTCGCGAAA
>NZ_JBEKFG010000051.1:0-25698 GCF_050013435.1 Binatus sp. (SeqCode)
ATACGCAGAATTGCGGATAGCCGTGCGCGAAGTTGGTGGTGCCGTCGAGCGGATCGATAATCCATCGATGGTCGCTTTGATGCGCGCTGGCGCCGCTTTCCTCCGCGAGGATCGCATGGGTTGGAAATGCGCGATGGATGACCTCGATGATTGCGGCTTCCGATTCGCGGTCGGCCTCGGTGACCAGATCTATCGAGTTCGACTTGCGGCTGATGTTTATTCTGCTGAGCCGTTTGAGGTGGATTCTGCCGGCGGCACGCGCGGCGCGGAGCGCAACCTGTTCGATTTCGTTGATCACAATTCAGGCACGATATTACTCGCGACGAGAGTCGTCCAGCGCCAGGCGCAGATCAATCGACAGTCGGCAATGCGCGGCGCGGCTGCGCATTCACCAGCGCGGCGTCTCGGCCAGGCCCACGCCGAGCGCGGCCTTGCCGAGCAGCTCGCGGGCGCGGGCGTTGGACAGGGGATGATTGGGGCCGGCGCGAACGTCGCGGTAATAGCGCTCCATGGGAAATTTTTTCAACATCCCGTGCGCGCCGACGACCTCCATGCAGTAGTCAACCGCGCGTACCGCGTTGTTGGTCGCGACATACTTCGGCATTACGACCCGCGCCAATCCGGTCTCACCCTTGAATGAAGCGCGATCGCCAATATAGTCGCGGGCGACGCCGAGATAGAGCGCGCGCGACTGCGCGATCAGCGCTTCGGCCTCGGCAATGGCGAACTGAACGCCGGGCAAATATTTGATCGTCCGCGGCTGGGTGAGCGGTTTGAGGCGGCCGGCAAATTCTTTGGCGAACTTCAGCGCGGCAATCGCCACGCCGGTATAGGTCGCGGCGACGGAAAGGCCGAACCATGCGAACAGCGAAATCGCCTGGTCGTTGACCGGACCGATCGGCCGCAATTCCGCCATCGCGATCGCGGGCACGCGGACGTCCTTGATCACCAGGTCGTGGCTGGCCGTCGCCCGCATCCCCATCGCGTCCCAGGTTTCGACCAGCTCGAGGCCGGGAGTGCCGCGCGGCACGACGAAGGTGGCGGCGGCGGGCGGACTCGAGTCCTCGATCGTCGTCATGACCATGAACAGATCGATCACGGGCGAGAGGCTGGTGAAGGTTTTGCGGCCGTTGAGAACGTAAGTCTCGCCGTCGCGCCGCGCGCGGGTGGCGAAGTAGCCCCAATCGCCGCCGGTCTCGGGTTCGCTGATACCGCCGCCGAGGATTTGGCGGCCACGCGCGATCGCGTCGAAGAACAAATCCTCCTCCGGGCGGCCGGTGGCGCGCTCGACCATGCTGCCGATGCCGAACAGATGCATGTTGATTGCGATCGTGGTCGCGGCGCATCCCTGCGCGAGCTGCTCCTGGCAGAGCGCGAAATCCTCGAGGTCAGCGCCGAGTCCGCCGGATTTTTCGGGAATGACGAGCGCGGTGTATCCGGCCGCTTTCATTTTATCGACGTTTTCGACGGGGAACGAATTGGCGCGGTCGTGTTCGCCGGCGCGAGTGGCAAAATCGGCCGCGAGCTCCGCGGCGAGTGGCACAAGTTTATTGCGTCGATCAGACATCAGTTGGACTCCGGGTGGAAAATCGCATCGGCAAAACAGTGCCATGAAAGCGGAGCGCGGCGAAACCGGCCTACTTGCCGGCCGGAGTGTCCGTGGGGGCGTCTGCCGCGGAGTCGAGAAGGCCGACGGCAGGCGCGGGCGCCGGCTGCGACATCATGAGGCGCTGCGCATACGGCATGATCGTCGCGAACAGATCGACTTGCGAGTCGAGGGTCTTGCCCAGGCCGCTCAGCAGACCCATCATGCGCCCGACCAGCAAGACGTCGGCGGGAACTTCGACGACCGGATTGGCGCGAATCGCACGCGGCAGCTCCTCGGAGAACTTCTCCACCATGTCCTTGTCCGCGTAGGCCTTCTTCGACTTGATGGTGCTGCCGAGAAACGCGTCGGCAAACGCCAGCAGCGTGTCGGGATTGCCGGTGCGGGTGCGAAAGCCCAGCTCTTTGAACGCGGCCGCGATTCCATCGCGATTCGAAGTGAGGATCGAAAACGTCAGGCGCACGATGCCGTCGCGGAACGCGGGCGGGAAATCCTTGGCCAGGCCGAAGTCGAGCAGCACGATCCGGGGGCCGGGCTGAACAAGGATGTTGCCGGGATGCGGATCGGCGTGGAAAAAGCCGTCGCGCAGAACCTGGTCGCAGAAAATCTCGATCAGTTTCTGCGCGACCGCATGCTTGTCGATCCCCGCACGCTCGAGCGCGTCAACATCGGTGACCTTGATTCCTTCGGCCAGTTCCATCGTGAGCACGCGCCGCGTGGTGAACTCGCGATAGACCTCGGGGACCATCACGTCGCGGTCGGCGGCGAAGTTGCGGCGCATCGTTGCGGAGTTGTCGGCCTCGTGATCGAAGTCCAGCTCCATCGGGATGTACTTGAGCGCCTCACGCATCAGGACGCGATAGTCGAAGTCGCGTTCGAGCATCGCCAGCCATCGCAGCACCAGCGTCATGTTGCGCAGATCGGCGCGGACGATCCCGTCGATGCCGGGATACTGCACCTTGACCGCGCATCGGCGGCCGTCGTGTAGCCGCGCCTGATGCACCTGCGCGAGCGACGCCGACGCCAGCGCCACGGGATCGAACTCGGCGTAAACGTCTTCGAGCGGCCGGCGCAGCTCGCGCTCGATCTGTTCGCGGATCATCGCAAACGGCCGCGGTGGAACGCGATCGTGCAGGCCCGACAGCGTGGATACCCATTCGTCGGGGAGCACGTCGGCGCGAGTCGCGATGAACTGGCATGCCTTGATGAGCAAACCTTCCAGGCGGATTGACGTGCGGTTGAGCGCTTGCGCCGCGCGAAGATCCTGGCGGCGATAGAGTTCGGCCTTGTCGCGATCGCTGACCAGCCGCGTCCAGAGCTGGGTGCATTTGTAGCCCGCGTACACGTACGCCGCCAGCCACACCACGTTGCCAAAGCGCCACACGCGGGTCACGAGTCCGGGCTCGGGCACGTCGGCGGGAAAGTCGAAGCTGCGGTCAATGCTGGCGTTGCTCATGCGAAGAGTTCGGATCAGCGTCTCGTCAAGCGAAGGCTAAATCCTATGGTATGCGTGCGGTTATGAGAACAGAGCGCCGGTGGCGGGTAATCGTTGAGCTTGCCAACCTGACAGACTGCGGCGGGCGGCAGGGGCTGACCCCTGCACCCAGTGAAAAGAAGAGATGCGGCCTGACGGCCGGCTAGAACTTTTTTTGAGTCATCCTGAGCGCAGCGAAGGAACCCGGATCCGGGATTCTTCGCTGCGCAGACTCCGCTCTAGAATGACACGGGCGGGTGATAGCAGAAGGGCGCCGCAAATTGAGTGTGGAATTCTAACTCCGAATATCCTCCAGATTAGGGCACTACGCCCAAGGAACGGCGCTTGACTCGTGATTGGCCGGTCGGTTACTCTGGCCGCCATGAAGCCGAGTGGTGATGTACGTCGCGTCCCCAATTCAATGAAGGTCCTCCTGAATTGAGACGGACATCGATACTTGGCTCTAAAAAGCCCCGGGCGCTTGAGAGCCCCGGGGCTTTTTCTTTTGGCGTGACGGACAGGGTGGAAAAAGTTCCGTGGAAACCACACGACCGCATGCTCCGACTATTCGCGAGATCATCCGCCGCTACTACACGGTATGGGGCCTGTACTCGTTTGCCGGCGGTTTTATGTTCGGCGTCTATCCGATCTTTCTGCGCTCGCGCGGGCTCAACCAGTTCCAGATAAACAGCGTACTTGCGACGTACTTCATCGTCCTGTTCCTGACCGACGTGCCCACCGGCGCGTTCGCCGACCTGCTCGGCAGGCGCCGCTCGTACGTGCTGGGCGCATCGCTGCGGGTCTGCGCGTTCCTCCTGTACTTCATGGCGCATCATTACTACGTGTTCCTGATCGCCGAGAGTATCGACGGTGTCGGCACGACCTTCGGCAACGGCGCGATTGACGCGTGGGGTGTCGATGCGCTTGATGACGCGGGCTACGACGGCCTCAAGGACCGGCTGTTCTCGCGAATCACGCAACTGACGACGCTGGGCTTCATGGGGTCGGCGATGATCGGCGCGTACGTGGGCAACGTCGATATCGCATGGCCGTGGCTGCTCGGCGCAGCCGGCTACATGGTCAGCGGCACGGTCGGCGCATTCCTGATGCACGACGAGCGGCCGCACACCACGACGGTCAGGATCGCGGCGATTCCGCGCCAGGTCGCCGCGAACGTTGCCGACGGCATCCGCGCCGGACTGGGCGCGCATACGGTCCTGATGCTAAGCGTGGCGGGTGCAATCACGTTTGCGGCGTGGGCGCCGTATTGGATCGAATGGCCGATAATGTTCAACGAGAGACTGAAAGTCGGCGTGTGGATCGTCGGCTGGATCTATTGCGGCCTGTCGGCGGCGCGGCTGGTCGGCGCGGAGCTCAGCGCGCGCATCCAGAGCGACGAATCGCGGCGCGCTGCGCGCGTGGGCATGCTGGTTGCCGGCGCGAGCGTGATGCTGTTCCTGGCGGGGCTGTTCGGCGGGCGGCCGGCGGTCTCGCTGGCGATGCTGTTCGTGATGAATCTGTTCACCGGGGCGATGATGCCGCTGGTTCAGAGCTGGTTCAACGAGCAGATCGAGGCGGGCAATCGCGCGACGCTGTTGTCGTTCAACTCCACGTTCCAGACGATGGGCGGCGCGATGGGATTGCTGTTTGCCGGGCGAATCGCGGATACGGCGGGGATACCGTTCGAATGGCAGATCGCGGGGCTGATATCGGTGTGCGCGGCGCCGGTGTATTGGGCGACGCGCCAGCGCACGCGCGCAGCGGCCGCGCTGGCGATCCCGGCAAAGTGATCGGAATGGCGGGCGCGTTTTTGCCGAGGACGAAAGGCAAAACTTGAGGTCGTCGTGAAGCCTCATGGACTCAAAATCGGGCTCGAACCTCGCGTTTGTAAACCGCTGGTATTGGTGCGACGCTGAATCAGGATTCAAAATGGAAATTCCGGCCGAGACCGACGAGATGACGCTACAGGTCGAGCCCTCCTCGCCATGACGGTCCCTGAAATTCTATGAAGCTACTCAAAAACCAATTTATCGCTAGTTCCCACGTAGACAAACAGGGCGACATATTCCCTGTTAGCGTGCTGTCTTCGATGGTTGACCAAGCAAACAGCAGCTACATTCCATTTGGCGTCGAACATGATCCGCGTATTCCGCCACTAGGCCGCATTCGCAAAACCCGGCTGAAGCTTTTGCCGGATGGTGAATGTGCAATAGAGGGCGATGTTGAATTTTTCGACGATCAGAGTTTACCGGCGTTGGATAAGACCCGGAAAATGCCCATGCCCTCTCTCGACAAGCCCATGGTCGCGTACGACAGAAGCTATAAGGATGCCGAGAATCAAAAGATCATCCGAAAGATTTCGCGCGCTCTCGGTGAGAAGCCCAAGGAAGAGTTCAAAAAATCACTTGATCCGGTAAGTGCTCTCGAAATCCTTGGTCTCTTCGTCATCGGAAATTTTGCCGGAGGGTTCGTTAACAAAATCGGCGCGGATAGCTGGGATGTGGTCAAATCAGGGCTCAAGAAACTGACGCGCAGGGGCCCCAAGGGCCAGCTGTTTTCTTTTATTTTCGACGCTCAAGATGATAGCGGTAGGATTGTTGTAGAAATGATCCTTACAGACCCGAAATCCGACGACATAGAAAAATTCCTCAGCTCAGATTTGCCCCAATTGTACGGCGCTCTGAAACCCATACTAGCGACTGAAGGCCTTTGCAAACTGGTCTTAGAATCGAAGTGCGACAAGGTGAAAATTCTTTATGGAGTGCGCTCGGATTGTGTGCCTGTTCAGCTTGCGACCAACAGTGTGGAATTAGGAAGCGCTCAGAGGCTCAATAAAGGTAATAAGAATTAAATTCTTTTTCGGAATACTGACGCTCGCCCTCTTGGTCGCACTGATGATCTGCGCGATACAACGCCAGTGGGGTGCCGCGGCCACTTTTGCGGCCCTGCTCGCAGGTTTCGTCGCGACCGACGTAGTCCTCTGGCAGGGCTACCTCATCAAGCAGCAGATCGCATTTTCCACTTATCTCGATCTGGACAAAGAGTGGAACTCGAATGAAATGATTAAAGCCCGCCAAGCCGTGCATGCGCCCGGCAGCGAGGGATGGGATCATTCCCGCCTCGAAGGCATCCTCGAATTCTTCGAAAAGCTTGCCTCGATGTTTAAGCTCTCAGGCGATATGCCCTTCATCTACCAAAGCACGCTCGGCTGGTACGCCGCCCAATATTTCCTCTTCGCCCGCGAGCATGGCCAGATCAAATACCTCCGCGATCTCTGGCAAGATGATCTGTATGAAGACCTTGAGGACCTCTATCGCTTTTACGTCATCAACGAAGTCGGTCGCGGCCACAAAGCCCAGAAAGCCTGGGAAGCCAAGCGCCTGCGCACAGAGACGAAATTTTGGGAACAAGAACGTAAAGATTAAACTGCCCTTTTTGACCTCTAAGCGACTTTCCCGTGACGAAATGTGCGAAAAAACCCGCCAGTTTCGCCGCCTCAGATGCCCCTCGGCGAGCAGCAGCGAGTAGTGGCGCGCATGCTTGACGAACGAGCCGGCTATGCGGCGGCCTGATTGGCCCAAGCACTCCAGCCTTCACGCTGTTCGCTGCTCGCGGGCGAATAGTTCAAGCTTGGGCAGTGCCGGGTACATGCACACACGGCGAAGAAAAAGATCCGTGGTCCCTCCGCTCCGCAAACTCCGGTCGGGATGACACAAAAAGAGGACGCGGGCGCCGGAGGCAGAACCCTCACCTACCGGCTGCTGCGCGGCCGGCCGCCTCTCCCGTGAAATAACGGGCGAGGCAGGAACCGAGTTCCTTCGCTGCGCTCAGGATGACACAAGAAAAGTCCTAACAGGCCGCCAGGCCGCATCTTCTTCCTTACTCGGGCGCAGGGGCTGGCCCCTGCCGAAGGAAGTTTGAAACCCACCGTGGGTTTCATTTCAATTAAGTTCTTCCGGGCCGCATCCCCACTAGCGGCGGAGGCGGGCGTCCGTTAAAACTTATAGCTCGCACATTGCGCGGACGCGGAGTCCGCGAATAATCGCCAACCGCAAGAGTAAAATGGATTTTCCACGAATCAAACGGCTGCCACCCTACGTCTTCAATGCGATCGGAGAATTGTGCCTCAAGGCGCGCCGAGCCGGCGAGGACATAATCGATTACGGGATGGGAAATCCCGACGAGCCGACTCCGCCGCATATCGTGGCGAAGCTGATCGAGGCGGCCTCCAAGAACGCCAACCATCGCTACTCGGTGTCGCGCGGGGTGTTCAAGCTGCGGCTGGCGATCTGCGATTGGTACAAGCGGCGCTACGGCGTCGAGCTCGATCCCGATTCGGAAGCGATCGTCACGATCGGATCGAAGGAAGGGATCGCGCACCTGACGCTGGCGATTTTGGACCAGGGCGACGTGGTGCTGGCGCCGACGCCGACCTACCCGATTCATCAGTACGGATGCATCATTGCGGGCGCGCAGGTGCAGGGCGTCCCGATCCGGCGCGGCGAGGAATTTTTCGACGAGCTGATGGACGCGGTGAAGCGGTGCTGGCCGCGGCCCAAGTTCCTGATCATGAACTTCCCGCACAACCCGACCACCGCGACCGTCGATTTGCACTTCATGCAGCGGGTGGTCGAGTTCGCCCGCGAAAACAACATCATGGTCGCACAGGACTTCGCGTACGCGGACCTGTGCTTCGACGGTTACAAGGCGCCGTCGATGATGCAGGTGGCGGGGGCCAAGGATGTCGGCGTCGAGTTCTTCACCCTGTCGAAGAGCTACAACATGCCGGGCTGGCGGGTGGGCTTCGCGGTGGGCAATCGCGAGATGATCGCGGCGCTGGCGCGGCTGAAATCGTATTTCGACTACGGGATGTTCGCGCCGGTGCAGGTCGCCGCGATCGCGGCGCTCAACGGACCGCAGGATTGCGTCGCCGAGATCGTCGCGCGGTACCGGCGGCGGCGCGACGTGCTGGTGGACGGACTCAACCGGGCCGGCTGGCCGGTGGAGAAACCCAAGGCGACGATGTTCGTGTGGGCGCCGATTCCGGAGCCGTTCCGCGCGATGGGTTCGCTGGAGTTCTCGAAGTTCCTGCTCGCCGAGGCCAAGGTCGCGGTCTCGCCGGGGATCGGCTTCGGACAGGACGGCGACGGGTTCGTGCGCTTCGCGCTTATCGAGAACGAGCATCGCACCCGCCAGGCGTTGCGCGGAATTCGGCACGCGCTTAGAGCCGGCCACGCCGATATACCGGCGCGCACGGCCAGCGCCTCCTGAGCGCAATTGCGCAAGTAATGGGGGACAAATTGAGACCGATACGGATTGCTCTGCTCGGATGCGGTACCGTTGGCGGCGGCGTGGTGAAGCTGCTCCTGCGCAACCGCGACAAATACGAACGCATGCTCGGCGCGCCGGTTCAGTTGGCGGCGGTGGCGGATCTGAGGGTCAAGCTGGTCGCCGCGCTTGGCGTGCCGGCGAAATTGATTACCACAGACGCGGCGGAGGTGGTCACGCGTCCCGATATCGATATCGTGGTCGAACTGTTTGGCGGCTACGAACCAGCCCGCGCGCTGATCATGAAGGCGCTGGCGGCGGGCAAGGACGTCGTTACTGCGAATAAAGCTTTGCTCGCGGAGCATGGCGGCGAGATTTTTCGCGAGGCCGGGAGACGCGGCCTGGCGGTCGGTTTCGAGGCAAGCGTCGGCGGCGGTGTGCCGATCATCCGCACCCTGCGCGAGGCGCTGGCCGGCGATCGCCAACGCGCGGCTTATGGAATCGTCAACGGCACCTGCAATTACATTCTCACCACGATGACGGAGAACGGCGTCGAGTTTGACGCCGCACTGGCCGACGCGCAGGACAAAGGCCTGGCCGAGAAGAACCCCGCGCTGGATATCGAGGGGCATGATTCGGCGCACAAACTTTGCCTGCTGGTGACGCTTGCGTTTGGCGTGATGGTGAAACCGGCGCAGATTTACACCGAAGGGATCACGCGGATTACGCAGGCCGACATCGCGTACGCGCGCGAGCTTGGCTACGCGATCAAATTGCTCGCGATCGGCAAGGATGCCGACGGCGCCATCGAGGCGCGGGTGCATCCCACGATGATCCCGCAACGCCACCTGCTGGCGGGAGTCGGCGGCGCGTACAATGCGATCTATATCCACGGCGACGCGCTCGGCGCGACAATGTATTCGGGGCTGGGCGCGGGCGAGATGCCCACGGCGACGGCGGTGGCGGCCGACATACTGGACATCGCGCGGCATCGCCTGGCCGAAGGCTCGGCGCGAGCGCATGCGTTTGGATTTCCGATCCGGCTGATGAAGAACGCCAGTGTCAAGCCGATGGACGACGTGGTATGCGAGTATTACCTGCGGTTCATGGCGCGGGATAAGCCCGGGGTGCTCGGCGCGATCGCGTCGGTGCTGGGCAGTCACGGGCTTTCGATCGCGTCGGTGATCCAGAAGGGCCGCGGAGCGGCGCAGACGGTGCCGGTTATCATGCGGACCCACGACGCGCCCGAGCGCAGTCTGAAACGCGCGCTGGCGGAGATTCGAAGGAAGAAAATCGTGCAGTCGGCTCCCGCGTTTATCCGAATCGAGGAGAAGCTTTAGGCGATGGCGTCGGACATCAAGCGCGAATCCAAGCAACCGCGGTTGTCTTACTGGCCCGGACTGATCGAGCATTACCGCCGCTTCCTGCCGGTGACGGATTCGACGCCGGTGGTCACGCTCAACGAAGGCAACACGCCGCTTATCGAGGTGCGCCGGCTTGCGGAGCGGCTCGGCGCACACATCAAGGTTTACTTTAAGTTTGAAGGCGCCAACCCGACCGGCTCGTTCAAGGACCGGGGCATGACGCTGGCGATGTCGAAGGCGCTGGGCGAGGGCGCGCGCGCGGTAATCTGCGCCTCGACCGGCAACACGGCGGCGTCGGCGGCGGCCTACGCGGGCCGCGCGGGGCTGAAGGCCTACGTGCTGATCCCCAAGGGCGCGGTGGCGCTTGGCAAGCTGTCGCAAAGCGTGATGCATGGCGCGCGGGTGCTCGAGGTGATCGGCAACTTCGACGTCTGTCTGAAGCTGGTGCGCGATCTTGCGGAGCGCGATCCGGTCAGGATTCGGCTGGTCAACAGCGTCAATCCCGATCGAATCGCGGGGCAGAAGACGGCGGCGTTCGAGATTTGCGATCAATTGGGCGACGCGCCGACGCATCATTTCCTGCCGGTGGGCAACGCCGGAAATATTACGGCCTATTGGGCCGGCTACCAGGAATATAAATCGGTGGGATTGAGCGAGCGGGTCCCGAAGATGATGGGCTACCAGGCGGCAGAGTCGGCGCCGATCGTGGTCGGCCATCCGATCGACGATCCGCACACCATCGCGACGGCGATCAAAATCGGCAATCCCGCGAGCTGGAAGGGTGCGACCACGGCGCGCGACGAGTCGAGCGGGATTATCGACATCGTGACCGATGAGGAGATTCTCGCGGCGTATCGCCTGATCGCCAGCGGCGGCGTATTCGCGGAGCCGGCGTCGGCGGCGTCGGTCGCGGGGCTGCTGAAATACGCGGGCGCCGGGATGCTCAAGCCGGGCGCGGTGGTCGTGTGCACGCTGACGGGACACGGCCTGAAAGATCCCGACACGGCATTGAAAAATTTAAGTAACACGATCGTGGTCGAGCCGGACCTCGCCAAAGTGCTGAAAGTTCTGGAGCGCGAATAAGCGGCGCGACTCGACCGCGGCCGATCGATGCGATGAAGTACGTCATCATACACGGCGACGGGATGGCCGATTGGCCGTGCAAGGAACTCGGCGGCAAGACGCCGCTTGAGGCAGCGCACAAGCCCAACATGGACCTGATGGCGACGCGCGGGCGGCTGGGGATGGTCGCGACGATTCCCAAGGGGATGCCCCCGGGGAGCGATGTCGGCACGATGACGATGCTGGGCTACGACCCGGCGCGCTATCACACCGGGCGCGCGCCAATCGAAGCGGCGAGCCAGGGAATCGAGATGGGGCCGCGCGACGTGGTGTTTCGAATGAATCTCGTGTCGCTGAAGCCGGGTGACGGCGGCGCGCTGATAATGAACGATTTCACCTCGGGGCATATCAGCAGCGAGGAAGCCGCGCAGATCGTCGCCGACCTTCGGACCGAACTGGCGGGCGGCGGAATCGAGTTTTTCAACGGCGTCAGCTACCGGCATCTGATGGTGTGGCGCAGCGGAATCGCGACGACGAATCTCACGCCTCCGCACGACATCACGGGCAAGCCCGTCGAAGCGTATCTGCCCAAGGGCGCGGGGGCGGATTTGCTCCGCGATCTGATGCGGCGCTCGGTGGAGATTTTGCGCGAGCATCCGGTGAACAAGGCGCGCCGTGCGGCGGGCAAAACCGAGGCGACATCGGCGTGGTTCTGGGGGCAGGGCACGCGGCCCGAGGTGCCGACGCTCAAGGAACGCTTCGGCGTCGAAGGCTCGGTGATATCGGCCGTCGATCTGGTCAACGGACTGGGCCGGCTGGCCGGACTGAAGCTGATCAAGGTGCCGGGCGCCACCGGATTTCTCGACACGGATTACGCCGCGAAGGCGCGTTACGGTCTGGAGGCGCTCAAAGCGCGCGACTTCCTGCTGCTGCATATCGAGGCGCCCGACGAGGCCGGTCACATGGGCCGCGCCGATCTGAAGAAGGAAGCGATCGAGCGTATCGACGAGTTGATTATCGGACCGATGCTCGCGGGGCTGGGCGGCCTGGGCGATTTCGCGATTCTGCTGATGCCGGATCATGCGACGCCGAGCCAGCTCAAGACGCATTCGCCGGAACCCGTCCCGTTCGCGCTGATGACGTCGGCGCAGTCGAAAGCGGGCGGCGCCACGGCGCGCCGCTACACAGAAAGTGACGGGACGGCGACCGGCCTGCTCGTCGGCGATGGCTATCACCTGATAGAATCGTTGTTCGGACGCCCCTTGAAGACCGCATCGAAATGACCTGGAGGCCGGGATGGAACGGAATCTTGCGCTCGAAGTAGTACGCGCGACGGAAGCCGCGGCGCTGGCGGCGGCGCGTTTCATCGGCAAGGGCGACGAGCGGCTGGCGGATCGAGCGGCGTGCGACGCAATGCGCAAGACGCTGAACTCGGTGGCGATGGACGGCAAGATAGTGATCGGCGAAGGCAAAGAGGGCGACGCCGAGCTTTTGTACGAGGGCGAAATCGTCGGGACCGGCGCGGGAACCGAAATCGACGTCGCGCTCGACGCGATCGAAGGATCGCTAATCTGCGCGACCGGCGGGCCCAACGCGCTGTCGTGCGTTGCGCTGGCGGAGCGCGGGCGAATCCTGCGCTGCCCCGATACTTACATGGACAAGGTCGCGTGCGGGCCGGCGGGACGCGGCGTGATCGATATCGACAGATCGCCGAGCGACAATCTCAAAGCACTGGCCGATGCAAAAAAAGTTTACGTCGAGGATTTGCGCGTCGCGATCCTCGATCGCCCGCGCCATGAGAAGTTGATCAATGAAGTGCGCCGCGCCGGCGCCGGGATCAAGATGATCTCGGCCGGCGACTTGTCCGCCGCGATCGCCACCACCCGGCCGGAGAGCGAAATCGACATGCTGATCGGAATCGGCGGAGCGCATCAGGGCGTGCTGGCCGGCGCGGCGATTCGTTCCGCCGGCGGCGAGATGCAGTGCCGCTTCGTGCCGCGCAACCCGGAGGAAGCGGAGGCGTGCCTGATGATGGGGATCATGGATTTGAAGCATCGCTACACGCTGGAGGAACTGGCGGGAGACAACGTGATGTTCGCGGCGACGGGAGTGACCACCGGCGACTATCTGCGCGGGGTGCGGTTCTTCTCCGGCGGCGCGATGACCAACAGCGTCGTGATGCGCTCGAAGACGCGCACCATCCGCTTCATCGAAGCGATTCATCGTTTCGATTTCAAGCCCGAGTACTAAGCCGGCTGGCGGAAAGGTAGTTGTAAATGTGGCTGCGCGTGACGATCGATAACAAGCCCGCGATGATTAACGGCGACCGGGTGGTAAAAATCGTCGAAATCCCGGGCCAGGAAGGGCATCGCGGATGCCACGTGTATCTATCGCTCACCGAGTACCTGGTCGTCGATCAATCGCTGCGCGAGATGATGATTTCGCTCGGCTTCGAAGAGCGGCAGTAATCCTTGCCAGATTCGCAATTACGGCCGATAGAGGGCGACGTAGTCGTTCGCCGGCGCGGGCGGCGCGACGGACTGTTCGGCGCGATGAAGCCGGGGATCGTGCTCGACATCCCGGCCGGCGGAGCGATCCAGTCGCGCGCGCTGGCGGATTTGGGCTATCGCGTCGTTTCGGTCGATCTTTTTCCTGCCGCGTGGCGCGAACCGGCGGCCGCATGGATCTGCGCGGATGCCAACGAGGCGCTGCCGTTTCGCGACGAGTCCTTCGACTACGTGCTGTCGCGCGAAGGGATCGAGCATCTCGAGGATCAGATGGGATTTCTCCGCGATTGCGCGCGCGTGATCCGGCCGGGCGGGAAGATCGTGCTGACGACGCCCAACCTCATGCATCTGTCGGCCCGCGCCAGCGGCTTTCTGACCGGGCAGCGCAATCTGCGCCGCGGCTTGATGAACGAGATTCAGACGCCGCGCAGCCGCAATCCGCGCCGTATTTATCACGGTCACGCGTTCATGCTCGACTACTATCGCGCGCGATACATGATGCGCCTGGCGGGCTTTGACCATCTCGAGGTTTATACGGACCGGTGGAGTCCCACCTCGGTGGCGATGTCGCCGATTGTCCCGATTCTGTGGATGGCGATGAAATTTTCGGCGGCTGCATCCGCCCGCAACGCGCGCCGCCCCGGCCATCGGCCGCCGCGCGACGAGGTCACCCGCGAGATCATCGGCCACGTGCTGTCGCCGGCGCTGCTGTACGGCAAGCGGATGGTGATCGTCGCCGAGCGCGCCGCGCCCTCGGCGGACGGCGCTACATCATTTCCAGGGCCTGGCAGGTGTTTGAATCCGGCTTGAAGCGGCCGCTGAGGCACGCCAGCTTGGCCGCGTCGATCAGCGCGGGCTCGTCCCATTTCGCCGGCCACGGACCGGTGTTGACGGCGGAGCACGCCTGCCCGTTACCCATCGAGCACCATGAGCTCAACTCACCGTGCAGTACGGCGATCTGTTGGCATGCGTCCTGTTTGCCGGCGTTGCAGGCGGGGGTTTGCGTCTCGAGCGGCGCGGTGGATTCGATGGCGACCTTGGCGCCGCCTAGCGCCTGCACGATCGTATGACAGGCCGCCTGGTTGCCTTCATTGCATTTCTCGGTTGCTTCAGCGCGAATCTTGTCGACAAATTTCTGCGCCGGCGGAGTGCATCCGGATGCAACGACGAACAGGATGACAAGCGCGAGCAGGCCGGCGATCGCGCGGACGCTTGCGGCGCCGCAGTCTGTGGCTTTGCCTGGCACGTGCGCATTGTTTCGCGGGCGATGAGCCTTGCGCAAGCACCGGCGCGGCAAGCTTCGCGCTGCGGCGGGGGTTGACAGTCAAAGCGCGCGGGGCGGAACTAGGAGCGCGGGACTCGTGGCACGGGCGTCGCGATTTTCCAAGGAGTGCGCAGGTGGAGCTGAAAAATATAATTTTCGAAAAGGCCGCGATTGCGACCCTGACCGTCAACCGTCCGGGGGCGCTGAACGCGTTGAATCGCGAGGTGCTCGAGGAAATGGCGCGGGTGATTCGCGAGGTTCGCCACGACTCGTCGGTGCGCGTGCTAATCGTCACCGGCGCGGGCGATCGGGCGTTCGTCGCAGGTGCGGATATCGCGGCGATGTCAAAAATGTCGGCCGCGGAAGGGCTGGATTTTTCGCGCCTCGGTCATCGCGTGATGGAAAGTTTCGAAGACCTGCCGATACCCGTCATCGCGGCGGTCAATGGCTTCGCGCTCGGCGGCGGTCTGGAGCTTGCGCTGGCATGCGACCTGATCATCGCCAGCGAAAAGGCGCGTTTCGGGCAGCCCGAGATAAATCTCGGACTCATCCCGGGCTTCGGCGGCACGCAGCGCCTGCCGCATCGAATCGGCCACAACAAGGCGCGCGAGCTGATCATGACGGGCGAGATGTTCGACGCGAAGACGGCGCTGGAGCTGGGCCTCGTCAACCAGGTCGTGGCGCCGGCAGAGCTTGCCGAAACCACGCGCAAGCTGGCGGAGAAACTCGCGGGGAAATCCGCCTTCGCACTGCGCCAGGCGAAAGCCGCGCTGCGGGCTGCGTCCACGATGGAAGAGGATGCCGGACTGCGCTTCGAGCAGGAGGCGTTCGGGGTGGTGTTCGGCAGCGCGGATCGAGTCGAGGGGACGAGCGCATTCGTCGAGAAGCGGCCGCCCAACTGGCAGCACAAATGACCTTCGTGGGGGCGGCGCGATCGTCCCGACCCTCGATTTTTGCCGGCTTCGCGCAGCGGTCCCGCGGCTCGATTAGCAGCGCGGGGGCGAGGGTTGACGACTTCCAGCCCCCTGTGGGAAACTCCGGCCAAAGAGAAGGACCACGCCGCCACACGGGCGGCGTTAGCCGTTCTGACCCATCATCGAACCGTTCGGAGGATCTGTATGGCTGAGCAGGCTCAAGCTACTGACACGGGACCGCGCCCAATTGTTCCATGGCTGAAATTGGAGCCCAAGCCCCATCTCGAAGGTATCAAGTGCGCGTGCGGCGCAATCTATCTCGATCCCAAGCGCGTGGCATGCTCGAAGTGCGGCGAGGCCGACAAGTTCAAACCGCTGAGCTTGTCCGATAAGGGCAAGGTGTACGTGTTCTCGGTCGTGCATCAGTCATATCCGGGAATCAAAACGCCGTATGTGACGGCGATTGTCGATCTGCCCGAGGGCGTCAGCGTCCGCGCGAATCTGACCGACGTCGATCCCGAGCAGGCGCAGAAGGAACCCAACAAGATTTTCAACCTGCCGGTTGAGTTGGTGACCGGCGTTGCGGCCAAGGATCGCGAAGGGCACGACGTAATCGCCTTTTCGTACCGGCCGAGCAAGAATTAGGGCGCCCGGCAAGCGCGCCGAGCAATATTACGGCGGACCTGAGCTTGGGGCCGGGCCGTCAGGAGGAATCAAGATGCGAAATGTTTATGTTCTGGGAACCGGGATGATCAAATTCGGACGCTATCCCGACAAGACCGTTCCGCAACTCGGCGGCCAGGCGGCGATGCTCGCGCTCAAGGACGCCGGAATTGCAATCAAGGACGTCGAGATGTTCGCCTGCGGAAATCTCATGCAGTCCAACGCGATGATCGGACAGAGAATCCTGCAGCAGATTGGCCAGACCGGAATCCCGGTAATCAACGTCGCCAACGCATGCGCCACCGGCTCGACGGCGTTTCGCGAGGCGTACATGTCGATCGCGGCGGGTATGTACGACATCGCGATGGCGGTTGGCGTCGAGCAGATGGGCAAGGCGGGATTGCTTGGCGGGGCAGGCGGCGGCGACCCCGCGTACTTGACCGAGGGCAAGCTCGGCTCCGGCACGATGCCGGCGGTCTTCGGCCAGGCGGGCATCGAGCACATGCGCAAGTACGGCACGACGCGGGAGCACTTCGCAAAAATCTCGGTGAAGTCGCACAAGCATGCGACCAAGAATCCGTTCTCGCAGTATCGCAACGAAGTCTCACTCGAAGACGTGATGAATGCGCGCATGGTCGCCTTCCCCAACACTCTTTATATGTGTTGCCCGACTGGAGACGGCGCGGCTGCTGCGATTCTGGTCAGCGAGGACAAGCTGAAACAGCTCGCCGGCGGACGCAAACGCGCGAAAGTGGCGGCGTCGGTGCTTACCTCGGATCCGTGGACCGATCGCGATCTCACGCTGCCCGACGTCAGCACGCTCACGCGGCGCGCGTCGAAGCAGGCCTACGAGAAAGCCGGCATCGGACCCAAGGATATCGCGCTCACTGAATTGCATGATTGCTTCGCCACGGCTGAGCTGGTGCACTACGAAAACCTCGGACTGTGCGGCGACGGCGAAGCCGGCAAGTTCATCGACTCGGGCGGCGGCATGCATCCGGGCCTCGGCGGCCATGATCCCGTCAACGTTTCCGGTGGGTTGCTCTCCAAGGGGCATCCGCTCGGCGCCACCGGCGTCGCGAATATCTGCGAAGTGGTTTGGCATCTGACGCAGGACGATCGCGCCAAAGAGCGCCAGGTGCCTAACGCCAAGGCGGGCCAGGCCCACGTGATCGGGCTGGGTTCCGCCTGCACGATCCATATCCTGACGGTATAATTCAGGAAGCAACGCCTAATCGGCGCTTCGAGAGAGGGCCGCCCAAAAAGGCGGCCCTTTTTCTTTCCCGATCGGGCCGATAAATTCGGAAGCTCGAACTCGACCGAGTGAAGTATTCGATGGACCCGATGGGAAAAATCAGCAACCGCCCGGAAACGATGGCTGAACGACTCGGCTACGCGGCGGACGCGCGGGTGCTCATCCTCAACGCGGATGATTTTGGCATGTGCCACGACCAGAACGAGGGCGTCATCCGGGGCCTGACGGATGGCCTGTTCACGTCGTCAACGATTCTTGTGACGTGCCCGTGGTTCGAGGAGGCGGCGGAGTTCGCGCGGACCAATCCCGCCGCCGACCTGGGCGTACATCTCACGCTGACCGCTGAATGGGATCGCTACAAGTGGGGACCAGTGCTGGGGCGGCGCGCCGTGCCGTCGCTGGTCGATGAGCGCGGGTATCTGTGGCAGACCGTCGCGCAAGTTTACGAGCATGCCCGCCTCGACGAGGCGGAGGCAGAACTGCGCGCGCAAATCGAAAAAGCGCTCGCGGCGGGAATCGATGCGACTCACCTCGATTCGCACATGGGCACATTGCAATTGCGCGCCGACTATCACGAGATTTACGTGCGGCTGGCCGATGAGTATCAAGTGCCGATCAGGTTGGTGTCGCGCCGCCTGATGAGCACAGAAGGGATGGGCGCGATTCTCGATCTGCTCGATAGGTTCGGAGTCGTCACTCCCGATCATCTGGTTTTCCACGGGCCGTCGTCGGTGGGCGAGACCGAATCCTACTGGACGAATCTTATTCGCACTCTTCAGCCGGGCGTGACCGAGATTTTGTGTCATCCCGCGCTCGCTCGCGACGAACTCAAGAGCTGTGCGCACGACGCTTTCCAGCGCGAGGCTGACTTGCGGTACTTCACTTCCGAAAAAGCGCGCCGGCTGATCGTGGACGAGGGCGTCGCGCTCGTCGGCTTTCGCAGGCTGCGCGACCTGATGCGCGGCGACCAGGCTCGCGCGTGATGAATTAAAAACAGTGTGACAACTTGGAACTGACACGACTCAGAGGATTTCGCGATCTAATCGGCGCCGACGCGAGTGCGATGAGTCTCGTCGAGGAGCGGGCTCGGGTGCTGGCCGAGCGCTATTCGATGAAAGAGGTCCGAATCCCAGTGCTCGAGCGCACGCAACTCTACCAGCGCTCGACCGGCGAGACTTCGGACATCGTCGAAAAACAGATGTACACGTTCGCGGATCGCGACGAAGGCGAAACGGTCGTCGCGCTTCGGCCCGAAGGCACACCCGGCGTGGTGCGCGCATACATCGAGGCCGGCCTCGATCGCACCGATCCCGAGCAGCGGCTGTTCTACTCAGGTCCGATGTTCCGTCGCGAACGCCCGCAGAAGGGCCGCTATCGGCAGTTCTATCAGTTCGGCGTCGAGGTATTCGGCCGCCCCGACGCCGCCTGCGACGCCGAGATCCTGATAATGATCGATGAGCTTTGCCGCGACCTCAAAGTTCCGTTCACCATGGAGATCAACTCGATCGGCGACCAGAAGTGCCGGCCTGCCTTTCGCGAGGCGCTGGTGCAATGGGGCCGGGCGCATTGGGACGCGCTCTGCGACGACTGCCACAACCGCATCGACCGCAATCCGCTGCGTCTGCTCGACTGCAAAATTGACGCGAAGCTCACCGAGTCGGCGCCTAAAAGCCTCGATTACCTGTGCGGCGAATGCCGGGCACACTTCGATACCGTCAAGGAACTTCTGATCGCCGCGAACGTCCAGTTTATCGTCAATCCGCGCATGGTGCGCGGCCTGGACTATTACACGCGCACCGCGTTCGAGGTGATGGCGGGCGGTCTGGGCGCGCAGAGCACGGTGGTGGCGGGAGGAAGATACGACGGGCTGGTCGAGACGATGGGCGGTGCGGCGGTTGCGGGAATCGGTTTCGCGATCGGCATCGATCGGATGGCGCTGGCTCTGCAAGCGGCCGGGCTGGCGCCCGCGGCCGCGCCTGACGCCGCGATAATTGCGATGGGGCCGGCGGCGACGCGCCATGCGATCGTCGTGGCACGCAATCTGCGCGAGGCAAATCTGAACGTCGAGATGCTTTCGCCCGAGCGTAAGATGAAGGCGTTGCTGGCCCGTGCGTCGAAGATCGGCGCGCGCGCGGCGGTGATAATCGGCGACGACGAAATTGCGCGCGGGGTCGTGCAGGTGCGCGACCTGAAGCATAGCACGCAGCGCGAAGTCACCGTGGCCGAGGCGGCCCGCGCGATTGCGGCGGCCGGCAAAGAGTGACTGTTTCACCCGCTCCTTGGCACAGGTATTCTTCGACAACAACCAGCATTCAACTGTGATGGGTAATGGCGAAAACTGAGCAATATTCTCCGCTGCCGCCCTGGCCGCGAACCGATTACTGCGGCGCGATTCGCGCCACCGACGTTGGCCGGGAGGTTGCGCTATGGGGATGGGTCCAGACCCGGCGCGATCATGGCGGGCTTATCTTCATCGATCTTCGCGACCGCGACGGTATCGTCCAGCTGGTGCTGAATCCCAAGCACGACGGCGCCGCTCACGAGGCCGGCGGCGAGACGCGCTCCGAGTTTTACGTTGCGGTCAAGGGCAAGGTCGTGCGCCGCGCCGAAGGCACCGTCAACGCGGAGCTTCCAACCGGCGAAATCGAGGTCCTGGTCAGCGCATTCGAGACCCTGAGCGCGTCGGCGCCGCTGCCGTTTCAGATTGCCGACGCCGACGCGACCGCCGAGGAAATTCGCCTCAAGCACCGCTATCTCGATCTGCGCCGCCCCGAGATGCAGCGCAACCTTCGCTGGCGCCATCAGGCGTTGCAGGCGGTTCGCAGCCATCTCGATCAAAACGGGTTCATCGACGTCGAGACGCCGATACTTTTCAAATCGACGCCCGAGGGCGCGCGCGACTACCTGGTGCCGAGCCGCGTCAACCCGGGCAAATTCTACGCGCTGCCGCAATCGCCGCAGTTGTTGAAGCAGATTCTGATGATCGGCGGACTCGATCGCTACTATCAGATAGCGCGGTGCTTCCGCGACGAGGATTTGCGCGCGAATCGCCAGCCGGAATTCAGCCAGATCGATATCGAGATGACCTGCCCGCGGCCCGAGGATATCCAATCGATCGCCGAGGGAATGATCGCGTCGGTCTATCGCAACGTGCTCGACGTTGACGTGAAGCCGCCATTTCCGCGTATGCCGTATGCCGAGGCGATGGAACGTTTCGGCGTCGACAAGCCCGATACGCGCTTCGGGCTCGAGCTGAAAAATCTCACGGCCGCATTCGCGGGGACCTCGTTCAAGGTATTCGCGGAAATTCTCGCGCGCGGCGAATCCGTATATGGAATAAACGTCCCGGGCGATCACACGCTTAGCCGCCGTGAACTCGACGAGCTTACCGAGTCGGTGAAATCGCGCCATGCGATGGGACTTGCGTGGATAAAGGCGGGCGAGGGCGGATGGCAGGGACCGATCGCAAAGTATTTGAGCGACGGCGAGAGAGCCGCGGCGACTGCGGCGTCGGCTCTGAAAGCCGGCGGTACGTTGCTGATGGTCGCGGGACCGGCGGACAAAGTGCGCCCGGTCCTCGGTGACATCCGTTTGCAGCTCGCCGCGAAATTCGCTCTCGACAAATCTGACGAGCTCAAATTCCTGTGGGTCGTCGATTTCCCGCTGTTCGATTACAGCACCGACGACAAGCGCATCGTTTCCGTGAACCATCCGTTCACGGCGCCGAATCCCGACGACTTAGCGATGCTCGAATCCGCGCCGCTCAAGGCTCGCGCGCTCGCGTACGACATGGTGCTTAACGGCCAGGAACTCGGCGGCGGCTCGATTCGTATCCATAGCCGCGAGCTTCAATTGAAGGTATTTGAATTGTTGGGGCTGACCCGCGAGGACGCGATGGATCGCTTTGGTTTTCTGCTGGACGCACTGAAATATGGAGCGCCGCCCCATGGCGGAATCGCCTTCGGAGTCGATCGGATTTGCATGATGCTGTGCGGCGCCGATTCGCTGCGTGACGTGATTGCGTTCCCCAAGACGCAAAAGGCGGTTGACCCAATGAGCGGAGCGCCGTCGGAAGTCGATCCGCGCCAGCTCAAGGAGTTGTCGATCAAGGTGACGTCATGAAAGCCAGTTGGACGGCAGGGTCCGCGCGGTTGGCGCTGGTGGCAGCAGCGTTGTGGATGGCGCCGGGGTGCACCACGATCGCGGCGGACGCGGTTAACTCCACCACCGGGGCGGTCAGCGACGCGATCAACAACCGCAACGTCAAGGCGCATGCGGTGAGCTCGATCAAAACGCTCTCCATCAACCGTGTGGCGGTGATGCCGCTGATCGAAGCCGCCCCCGGTGGCGCCGAGCCGCTGGCTCCAGGAGCCGCTGAGGCGGTTACCGCCGAACTCTACAGCCAGGTCGCCGTGGCAGGTGGGTGGGACCCGCTCCCCGAACAGGATGTCGCGGTGGCGATGCAGAAGATGCCGCCGACCACGATCGCGAACCTCGACGAGAACGCGCTCCTGCTGGGCCATGAGATGTCGGCCGACGGCATAATCTACGGCACTGTCGAACGCTACAAGGAACGGGTCGGGATGGATTACTCGGCGGCCAGCCCGGCTTCGGTGGCGTTCTCGCTCAAGTTCGTCGATCTCAAGAGCAAGCAAGTCGTCTGGACGGCGAAGTTTGCCAAGTCGCAGGCGGCCTTGAGCCAAAATCTGTTCGACCTCGCCAATTTCGTACAGCGTTCCGGGCGTTGGGTGCGCGCCCATGAGATTGCGCTCGAGGGCGTGAAGGAAGCGGTCGCCAATCTTCACGGCGATCTCAACCTGACCCAAAACGTCAAGCGCTTCGAAACCGGTACCTACGGCGAGATCAAGTCCGGACAGCAGCGCTACAACACCGGCCCTCAGGGCATTTATTGAAGGGTAAATCGGTTTATTAAATGTGAAACCCACCTTGGGTTTCACACTTCCTTGGGCACGGGTGACCCCTGGCAGGGGTGACCCCTGCACCCGCCGTTAAGGCCGAGCTCCGTTGTCGCGCGCGGGCCCCTGCCAACGGCTCGATACTGCGCTGCCGTCGCCACGGCCAAAAAACATTGAGCCTGATGCGTTATTCCCACGGCGAGTGCGGCTTCATCTTGAGCGCCTGCGCGACCGCGGGATGGACGACATGGCCGTCGAAGATGTTGAGTCCGTTGCGAATGGCGGGGTTGTGCAGTCCGGCGCCGAGAATCCCGTGATCCGCTATCTCCAGCGCATAGCTCAGCGTCGCGTTGGTGAGCGCGTAGGTTGACGTGTGCGGCACCATCGCGGGCATGTTGGTCACGCAGTAGTGCACGACGCCGCTACGGATGAACGTCGGGCGCCCGTGCGTCGTCGGCGCGGAGGTCTCCGCGATTCCGCCTTGATCGATCGATAAATCCACGATCGCCGCACCGCGACGCATCCGCGCAACCATCTTTGCGCTTATAAGCCGCGGCGCGCGTCCACCCGGGACCAGCACCGCGCCGATCACGAGATCGCAGTTGGTAACTTCCTCGTCGAGAGTCGCGCGATTCGACATCACGGTGGTCACGCGCCCGCCTAGCAGGTCGCTCAGGTAGCGCAGCCTGGTCGGATTGATATCCATGATCGTCACTTCAGCGCCGACGCCGGCGGCAACCCGACATGCGTTCAGCCCGGCGATTCCCCCGCCTACCACCACCACCTTGCCGGGCCGCACGCCTGACGCTCCGCTGAGCAGCACGCCGCGGCCGCCGCTGCGCGCCTGCAGGCACCAGGCGCCGGCCTGAATCGCGAGCCGGCCTGCGACCTCGCTCATCGGCGCCAGTAGCGGCAAGCTTAAGTCTTCGAGCTGGATCGTTTCGTAGCCGACCGCCGCTACGCGGCGGCGAATCAACTCGCGCGAAAGGCGCCCGTCCGCGGCCAGATGAAGATAGGTAAAAAGAATCAACCCCGGACGCATCAGCGGATACTCCGGCGGCTGCGGCTCCTTGACCTTCAGAATCAGGTCGGCGCGCCGCCATACGCCGGACGCGCCGGTTACGATCGACGCGCCCGCTTTGCGATAGTCGCTGTCGGCAAATCCGCTGCCGATGCCGGCGCCCGCCTGAACCGTCACGCGATGACCATGCACGCGCAACGCGGCCACGCCCGCCGGAGTCAGCGATACGCGCCGTTCGTCGGATTTGATTTCGGTGGGAATTCCAACATTCATGCAGATAGGTCCTCCGCATTGGCGCGATCGATCGATCTCATCCGCCTGGCATCGACGATACGGCGCGTGACGAGCGCCTGGCAATCGCGGCGGGTGCGACCGCTAATGCGATCGACGCGCAACAGTCAAGAGTCGCGCGCATGATCGATGCCCGCGATGGTGCGAAGCGGAACTTGACAAGACTGACTCCACTGCCTTTCATGAGCATTGACGTGATCGCGATCGGCCTGGCGCGAAGCGGCCGCAAAGCGCGCACCGCTAACGATTCGGGAGGAGCCATGGAGATCCCGCAGGGACTCAAATATTCGAAAGAGCACGAATGGGTCGCGACTGAAGATGTCGTTGCGACCGTTGGAATCACCGATCACGCGCAAGACCAGTTGGGTGAGATCGTGTATATCGAGTTGCCCGCGGTCGGCGACAAGATCAGCAAGGACGATCCGTTCGGCGTCGTCGAGTCGGTCAAGGCGGTCTCGGATATTTACGCGCCCGTTACCGGAACCGTCATCGAGATCAACGAAGACCTGCGCGAGAGCCCCGAAACCGTCAACGAAGACCCATACGGCGACGGATGGCTGATCAAGGTGAAGATCACGGACCTGAGCGATCTCGAAGACCTGATGGACGGCGACGAATACGCGGAGCTGCTCGCGCGCGAGAAGGAATAATCGCGGCGGCTGCGCTTCAGTCCGGCGGCGCGGAGTTTGCGCTGAAATCGGGAGCGGTCGCCGTCACAACGGCTTTTGACACCGAGATTCTAATCTTGCCGGCGCCCGCGGGAGGATTTATGAACACCATCAGGAAAGGAGCCGACCCCGATGGCTCCATCGCGAACCCTTTCTGCGGACTCAAGCCCTGAGAGAATTCGATTTCGCGCGGCGTCATCTCGCCAAGCATCTTGGCCGAGAGCTCGTTGCCGCAATCGACGCTCTGGCGGGCGATCGGATGCGCGCCGTCGCCAATCAGATCGGCGTCGATCTCGACCAGATGGAGCGGATGCGTTCCGACGTTCTGCGCGTCGCCGCTTATCACCAACGCGACATGGCCGCCCTTGAGCGTGTAATACTCCGAACGGACGTCATGCAGCGCCACCAGCATCGCGGGTACGATTGGACGCGCGAAGTAACCGCCGATTCGCGGAGCCTCGCTGAGAATGCGCGCGCTGGCGGCGGGCTCGTTACAAATCAGGGCGCTCGCACCGAGGAAAACGATCGCTATGAAGAAAAACGTCGCGAGAAAAACCCCCGACGCATGAGTTGCGCCCGCCGACGCCGATTCAGCGCCTTCGTCGCTGACCTGACCCAGCTGGAAGCCTGCGGCTTTAGGGGATGCCGGCGGCGGCGCGAATCGCGGCGCCGCCGCACGCAGAGGCTCATCGGCGCGACGCACCGGGTTGGACGCCGGACGCGGCGCCGGCTCGGCCATCATGGCCGGGGCTTGGCGAATCGGCGCGGATTCGAACTCAGCCGGCGCATCGCCCACCTGCCATCCGCCGTCGTCGGGCTCGGGGCGCTCGAGTTCGTCCTCCGGCGGGGCATCGCCGATTTCAACGCGCTCATCGCTGAAATCGAATTTCAGATTTTCGCCGGTGTCGGCTTTCTGCTCGCGGTCGCCGAAGGGGCGATTGAGCGGATCGCCGGCTTCCGGTTCGCCGCGTTCTTGCTCGTGGTGAACTTCCGGCTCGGGCGGATTCGATGGCCGCAGCTCCGCGCTATGCTCGCGTTTGACCACGTCGCTTTCGACTGGAGACTTGAGCACGCCTGCGCGCGGGCGTGCGGCGCGGAGCGTGCGCGCCGGTTGCGATTCGCTCTCGGCCGCTTGCGGAGCGGCTTTGCGCGCTCTTGCGGGTACCGGGTCGGCGTTGAACACATGGCCGCATCGCGAGCACTTGAAGGTCGGTGTATCGTCGGGCAGGACCCGTTCATCAATTCGATAGCGGGTATGGCAACTGGTGCATTGAATTTCGATCATTCCCCCACCTCATATCCCGCCGATGAAATTATCACACGCCAATGGGTCGCGCATCTTTTGTGCGCGCCGCGCGAAACCCATCCGGCCGCAACGCCGCGGAGCGCCGTTCAATGCGGATAGCGATTCTGACGCGCCGTTTC
>NZ_JBEKFG010000052.1:0-25631 GCF_050013435.1 Binatus sp. (SeqCode)
CGTCATTAGCGCGAAAAGTCCGGCCACCGATGCGATAGTCCGCGATCCGCACGTCGAACGCGCGCTCTGCATCCGCGCGTGTGCCGCGCATCGTGAGCGTCAAGCGATTCTTCGAGCCGCGCTCAAGTTTGAATCCCTTCGATCTCATCCAGCGCAGGACGGAATCGTAATCGGCGCGGCTCGGGCCGAAGCGATCGGCAATCTGTCGCTGAGTCAGGAAGCGATGGAAGCTGGGTGACTTGGGCTCGTAGACGTCGTGCAGAAAGCGCTCGAAGCCGGCCTGGTCGTCGCGCTTGAGCACGAGCGTCAGCGTGATGCGCTGGTTTTCGGCTCTGGCGCTCGAAGGAACAATGGTTGCCTTCGACAGCGCGGGCAGCATGTGGCCCGGCAGACGAATCGTCGCGGGCGGAGGTTGCGTCGGATGCTCGGCGCTGGCGCTTGCTATCGATGGTTTAGCCAGGAGAACCAAAGCGAACGACGCGACCAACAACCACAGATGCGCCCCATGCATCCTCGCCGGAGTTGCCATTTTTGCCTTCCTACGTCGGACTCGTATTGGCTCGTTTAGACTCGCATTCGCGCCAGACTTAACGCAAACGCAAAGTTTAAGCCCGAATTCGAGTTCTAATCGCTGAAATTGAGCGTGGGTTCCGAATCAGATGCGGGCTTTCTTGTCGATGCGCGGGAACAGCGGCGTCGTCGGATTTACGCGATGCCCCGGCTTGATACCGTCTCCATATGGCGCGCGCGCGAGTTTCTCATCGACATTGAGCAGGCCGAGAATCTTTTTCGACGCTACCGGCATGAACGGCTCGAGCGTATCGGCGACGACGCGCAATCCCTCGACCAGGTTGGCCAGGATTTGCGCGACGCGCGGTAGATTGGCGGGATCCTTGGCGAGCGTGAACGGCGAGGTCGCGACAATATACTTGTTGGCCGCGTCGAGCGCCTGCCAGATGGCTTCCAGAGCGCGATTGAACGCGAGTTCCTCGACCAGCGGCGCGACCCGCGCCGGTACCGAGGCGAACGTCTCGGCGAGCGCAACGTCGAGCGGGTCGCCGCCTGAGCCCGCGGCGGTGCCGGCCGGCGCCGCCGCGATCGCGCCCTGGGAGTATCGCGCCGCCATCGAGAGCACGCGGCTGGTCAGATTGCCCAGATCGTTGGCCAGGTCCGAGTTGTAGCGATCGATCACGCGCTCTTCGCTGAAATCGCCGTCCAGCCCGTAGGTGAATTCGCGCAAGATGAAGAACCGCAAAGCGTCGGGGCCGACAGTTTGCTGGTAGGCGACCGGATCCTCGATGTTGCCCGAGCTCTTCGAGAGCCGCGCGCCGCCGAAATTCATAAATCCGTGAACGTTCAGATGGCGATAGAGCGGCAAGCCGGCCGACAGCAGTATCGCGGGCCAGTACACCGCGTGCGTCTTGAGGATGTCCTTGCCGATAAAGTGTTCGGTGACCGGGATGATTGCGGTCAACGATGCGTCGTCCGTGTCAGGCAGCTCGCTCATGTAGGCCCACAGCGCGTCGTACCAGACGTAGGTGACGTACTTGTCGTCAAACGGCAGCGCGATACCCCAATCGAGGCGCGCCTTGGGACGCGAGATGCAAAGATCCTCGAGTGGCTCGTCGAGCATCCGGAGCGCCTCGTTGCGATAGCGCTCGGGCCGGATGAAATCGGGATTTTTCTCGATGTTGCGGCGGATAGCCTCGCGGTATTTCTCGAGCTTCAGAAAATAGTTGCCTTCCTTGATAGGCTCGGCGGGCCGATTGTGCACCGGGCAGATGTTGCCGGGCAGCAGTTCCTTCTCCGTGTAAAAGCGCTCGCATCCGACGCAGTAGAGGCCTTCGTAGTCCTTGAAGTAGATGTCGCCGGACTGGTAAGTGCGCGCGAGCATCTTCTGCACGAACGCCTCATGCACCGGGTCGGTGGTGCGGACAAAGATATCGTAACTGATGTCCAGCCCGGCCCATCCTTGCCGGAACAGCGCGCTGATTTTGTCGGCGAACGCCTTCGGATGAAGTCCGATCGCGTCGGCGGCGCGCTTGTTTTTGTCGCCGTGCTCGTCGGTGCCGGTGAGGAAGGTGACGTTGGCGGCGCCGAGCTTGCGGCGCTGAAAACGCGCGAATGCGTCGGTCGCCAGCATTTCGTAGGCATGGCCGACATGGGGCGGGCCGTTGCTGTAGATGATCGCGCTCGTGATGTGGATGCGGTTTGCCATCAGGAGATCGAGAATAGCGGGAGACTCGGCGCCACGCGAGCAGGGCTCAGCCCTGCACCTGAGTCAGGAGAAGATGCGGGTGGAGTTAAGCTGCGACTGCGTAGATAATGCTCCGCACGGAGGAATAGCCGCATGATTGTCGTCCATCACCTCAACGATTCCCGCTCACAACGTATTCTCTGGCTGCTGGAAGAACTCGGCCTGCCCTACGAGATCAAGCGCTACCAGCGCGATGCGCAAACCCGGCTTGCGCCACCGGAATTGAAGAAGGTTCATCCGCTGGGCAAGTCACCGGTTATCACCGATGGCAATCGGACCATCATCGAATCAGGCGCGATAATCGACTACCTGATACGCCGTCACGGCGGCGGCCGCCTGCAGCCCGCGCCCGACAGTCCGGCGTATGACGAGTACGTGCAGTGGATGCACTATGCCGAGGGCTCGGCGATGCTGCCGCTGATGCTCAACCTTTATGTCACGCGCCTGGGTGAAGCGGCGGCGCCGCTGACGCCGCGCATCGAGAGCGAGATTGCCAATCACCTCGGGTACATCGACGGCGCTTTGAAGGGCCGGCAGTTCATTGTGGGAGACACCCTGACCGGCGCTGACATCCAGATGAGCTTCGTAGGCGAGATCGCCGGCGCGTTCGGCAAGCGCGCGCAATATCCCAACCTCGACGCGTGGATCAAGCGCTTGCACGAGCGGCCTGCCTACAAGAAAGCGCTGGAACGCGGTGGCGCGTACAGCTTTGGGAGCTGAAGATGCGCGGGCGCGCCGGGACGTGAGGCGGTAAGGACGCTTGCTACTGCGGGCGTGAGGTGACCAGGTCTTCGAGGGTCACTTCGACGACTCCACCGTCTTCATCGCGCTGCACCAGCACTGTCTGCTTCAGCGTGTTCTGGCGAACCACTCGGCCGTCGCCCTTGACGCATTGCACGCGCTTGCCGACGTTGGGCAGCGCGCGCTTGAGTTCGACGTAGCTGGCGTATTCGTAGCGCAGGCAGCATTTCAGCCGCCCGCACATCCCGGCCAGCCGCGACGGGTTCAGCGCGAGGCCCTGCTCGCGCGCCATCTTGACCGTGACCGCCTCGAAGTCGCGCAGCCAGCTCGAGCAGCATAGCTCGCGTCCGCAGGGACCCATCCCGCCCGTGACTTTGGTTTCATCGCGGGCGCCAATCTGTTTCATCTCGACGCGAACCCGCAGCGTGTTGGCGAGATCGCGGACCAGCTCGCGGAAATCGACGCGGCCCTCGGCGACGAAATAGAAGACGACCTTGCGCCCGTCCAGCGTGTAGTCGGCGCTGACGAGCTTCATCTGGATGCGGGCCTCGCGAATGCGCTCGACGCACAAGCGGCGCGCGTGCGCCTCACGCGAGAGGGTTTCCCGTTCGGCGTGGAAGTCGCTCTCGGCAGCAAGGCGGATGATCGGACGCAGCCCGGAAAGGTCGATCGTTTGCGCGGGTTCGTGCGGCTCGATCTCGACGGTGCCGAGCCGGGCGCCGTCTTCGCTTTCGACCAGCACGCGCTCGCCGCGGCGCAGCGGCCGGTCGCCGGCCAGAAAATTGTACAGATGGCCGGTCTGCTGGAGACTGACGGCGACGATTTTCGCAGTTGGTTGCGAGCCTTCAAACGGATCGATGTCAGCCACTATCTTCTACTCACCCCGCATCGCATGGCCGGCGATAGTCCACCAATTCTCAGCCTGCAGCCGAGGATTGGCGTTCGCTTCGACCGCTTCGACGGCGCGTACTGCCGCGTCGATACATTTCACGATCGCATCGACATCGAGACTATCCGCCAGGCTTGCCAATTGCGGCCTGGACTCGGGCGCAAACGCCACGAAATCGGCCTTCAGCAGTTTGTAGCATAGTATTTCTTCGAGCAGTCTTGCGAGCAGCTCGAAATTGCCGGCGGCGGCGTCGCGGTTGGCGAAGAATTCCTGGGCGAGAGACTGCGCGCCGGCGAAATCGATCGATTTTGCGGTGCGCAGCGCGTCGAGCAGTTCCTTCATCGGCGGTTCGTCACCGTCGGCGAGTGCGATCGCATTTGCAGCGCTGCCGCGAGCCAGCAACGCAAGCGCACTGGCGCGAGCTTTATCCTCGACGCCATGCGCGGCAAGGATAGCCTCGAGATCGGCGGTCTGGAGCGCGGGAAATCTGACCGTGCGCGTGCGCGAGCGGACGGTGTCGAGCAGGGCGCGTTCGCTGGCCGATACCATGATGATGATTGCGTGGCCGGGCGGCTCTTCGAGCGTCTTCAGCAGCGCGTTCTGCGCGGGGATATTGAGGGTCTCGGCGTCGTCGATAATTGCCATGCGAACCGATGATCGCGACGGCCGGATTCCCAACCGCGCAATCAGTTCGCGTACCTGGTCGATCAGAACTTCGGTGCGGCCAACGGGCCGCGACAGGTAGCTGAAATCCGGATGCACCCCGGTCGCGATTTGCACGCATGCAGAACAGCAGTCGCATCGCGCCGCGTCCGCATCGGCGGCGCGCGCGCGCGTGCGCTCGGTCTGCGGCGCGATGCGGACGGCGCATCGCGCGGTAGTGCAGCAGAAATTCTCGCCGGGCGATCGCTCGCACATCGTGGCGTGGACGAGGCTGGTTGCGACCAACGCTTTACCGACGCCGTGCGGGCCCGAGAAGAGATAGGCGTGCGAGGGACGGCTGCGCAATTCGGCGAGCAGCCGGCTTGCGACTTCGCGATGGCCAAGGATCGAAGTTATGGGCATGGCGATTGAGTCATCGGCGCGCGAGCATCTCGTCCACCGCGTGGCGGATGTCGGCGGTGACCGCGGCAACCGGACGGTCGGCGTCGATCACGACGACCCGCGCGGGCTCGGCCTTCGCGATCGCGAGAAAACCGTCGCGCACTCTGCGATGGAAGTCGGCGCGCTCGCCCTCGAAGCGGTCGGAGCCGCGGCCGGTGCCCTTTGCGCGCACGCGGGTGCGCTCGAGACCGGTCTCGACGGGCAGGTCCAGCACGATAGTCAGGTCGGGCGTCACGTTGTCGCTGGCGAGCCGGTTCAGTTCGCCGAGCAGTTTGAGATCGAAGCCGCGGCCGTGGCCCTGGTAGGCGGTGGTCGAATCCGAATAGCGGTCGGAAATTACGATCCCGCCGGCAGCGAGCGCGGGCCGGAGTTTTTCGCGAACGTGCTGCGCGCGATCGGCAAGGACCAGCAGCAGTTCCGCGGCTACGTCGAGCGAAACCGCGGGATCGAGAAAAATCGCGCGAATCGTTTCGCCGGCGCGCGTGCCGCCCGGCTCATGGGTGACCGTTACGCGCCGCCCGCCCTTGCGCAGCGCGTCGCCCAGGATTGCGGCCTGGGTGGTCTTGCCACTTCCTTCGACGCCTTCGAGCGTGATGAATACCCCGGCTGCCATCAGTTAGCTGGATTGGAACGTTGCGCGTCCTTATCCGCCAAGATACCAGCGCGTCAGTTGCGGCTGAAAGAGCGCGAAGACGCCGGCGGCCAGCGCCAGATACGGACCGAACGGAACTTCGGTGCGCAGAATCGAGACGTCCGCTTCCTCCGGATCGGTCACGGGGTCGCCCAGCGGAGCGGGTGAAGCGGCGCCGCCGCCGCTGAGCGCGAACGCGATTCCGCCGATCGCGCCGATCACCGAACCGAAAAACAAAGTGAAGAAAACTCCCGGCCAGCCGAGAAATCCACCGACCATCCCCAGCAGCCACACATCGCCCAGGCCCACACCCTCGCGCCCGCGCACGAGTTGGTAGAAATAGCCGGTGCCCCACAGGACGCCGCCGCCCACCGCGATTCCGATCAACGAACTCTTCCAGCCGACCTCCGGCATCATCAGCGCCGCGGCGATGAATCCAATCAGTGTCCCGGGCCAGGTAATCATGTTCGGAATTATTCGCCAGTCGTAGTCGACGATCGCGACGACCCACAACGCGGCGCATAGTACGAAGCGCGCGAACGCGTCGGGGATCGGAAAGGCGAAGTAGAGATAAAGGGCGATGATGGCGAGTCCGAATTCGGCGAGAAAATGGCGGAACGGAATCGACGCGCCGCACATCAGGCACCGCCCGCGCAATCCAATGTAGGCGAGAATCGGGATGTTCGCCCACCATGGAATCGCGCGCTCGCAACTCTCGCAAAATGAGCGCGGCGTGACGATCGAAAGATCGCGGGGGAGCCGATACGCAACCACGCAAACGAAGCTGCCGACGCTCGCGCCGAAGAGGAACGCAATTGCGGCGCCGATTCCGGTGGGCATGTCGAGTGTCATGGCGTCAGCATAACATACGCGGCGTCAACGTTGAGCGGCACAGAGATCGATCGTCAAATCGTAAGTGGCCTTGATCAGTCGCTGCATCATGAGTCCTGATACACCTTCGAGCGCCGAGGATTGACTCGAGGTCAGTGCTGGCATTTGGGACAATAGAAGCTGGCGCGCTGGCCCACGATCACATTTTTGATCGGCGTCGAGCATGTGTAGCACGGTTTCCCCTCGCGGCCGTACACTCGCAAGCGCGCGGCGAATCGCCCGGGCTGTCCGCGTGAATCGCGGTAGCTGCGAAAGGTGGTGCCGTTGCTGCCGATCGCGGCGCGCAGGATAACCGGTACGGCGGCCGCGATTTTTTCGAGCTCGATTCGCGTCACGCGGCCAGCCCGTCGCGCGGGACGCACGCCGGCGCGAAATAGAATCTCGGATGCGTAGATATTGCCGATACCGGCGACAATTCGTTGATCCATCATCAGGCTCTTGATCGCCACCGCCCGGCCGCGGGCCTTCGCGGCGAGATAGTCAGCGTTGAATTCGCGCGACAACGGCTCGGGGCCGAGACTCTTCAACTCTGCTGTGGAAGCCAGCGCGGCGCGCTGGACGAGACGGACCATGCCGAAGCGCCGCGGGTCGTTGTAAACCAGGCGCGAGGCGTCGTCGAGCGAGAATTCGAGATGGTCGTGGCGCGGATCGAAGTCGTTGGCGCAAAAGCCTTCGTGGCGATGAGTCAGACTGCCGGACATCCCGAGGTGCACCAGCATCACGTCGTCGCCGTCGAGCTCGACGATCAAATACTTGGCGCGGCGCGATAGTTTCACGATTTGCCGACCGGCAATCGCCGCGGCAAAATCCACGCTGACGCCGCGGCGCAGCCGTTTCTCGCCGATTCGAACACTCACGATCGTTCTGCCGACGGCGGTGCGAACGAGTATCCGGCGCAGCGATTCGACTTCCGGCAGTTCAGGCATCGCGGATGACGATCCTGCCGGACAATTCAACCCGCAGCGCGTGCGCGAGTCTTAGAAAATCGGGCACGCCGAGCTTCTCGGCGCGTGTGCCCGGATCGATCGCCGCGCGTTCGAGCACGCGCGCGATCCGCGGGCTGTCGATTCCAATCGCATGGCTGAGCGCGTTGCGAATCGTCTTGCGCGGCGCGGAGAACGAGGCGCGCACGGTTTCGAGCACGTCGCGTTCGTCTTCGTTTCCAGCCGCAAACGACGAGGTCGCCCGCGGCGTGAAAGCGAGAACTTCGGCGTCGATTTTGGGACGCGGATGGAAGCTGCCGGCGGCGACGCTGAAATGCAGATCGATCTTCCAGTACAGCGCGTTGAAGACGCTCAACGCGCCATAGGCCTCGTCGCCGGGCACTGCGCGAATCCGCGCGGCAACCTCGCGTTGAAACATCAGGACCATTCTCGAAATCATGCGCGCGTTGTCGCTGAGCCGGCGCAGGATGGCCGCCGCGACATTGAACGGAAGATTGCCGATTACCTTGACCGGTGAATCGGTGACGAGTGCCGCGAAATCGATCGCAAGAAAGTCGGCGTTGATCACGCGAACGTTCGCGTCACTGCTGTCTGCGAAGCGCTCCCGGAGCCGAACCGCGAGGCGCGGGTCGAGTTCCACGAGCGTCAGCGAACGTAGCGGCCGCGCCGCGATTTTCTCGGTCAGGATGCCCAGCCCGGGGCCTATCTCGACTACCGGGTCCGATTCGGACAGCTCCGCCGCGGCGACGATTCGATCGGCGACGGCGCCGCTGGTCAAGAAATTCTGGCCGCGCGATTTTGACGGCCGCACGCCGGCTCTGGCCAGTGCCGGTGCGGGACGCGACGGCGTTTCAATTCCGCCGCCGCTGCTGTTGGCCGCCTTGAGTTTGCGGCGCGCGTGAGATTTTCGTGCGATCGTCATCTGCTCCGGATTCAAAGCGCGAGATTGGCCTCCGCTTCGATGCTGAGCGGGTCGCGCTCGCCGCGGATCAGACGGTAGCTGCCCGCGAGCGCGATCATCGCCGCATTGTCGGTGCAATATTTCAGCGCGGGTGCGACCAGCCGGCGCCCATCTGCCGCCGCTGCCTCGGCCAGCCGTTCGCGCAATCTCGAATTTGCCGCGACGCCGCCGGTCAGCGCGATCGTATCCGCGCCCAACTCGCGCGCGGCGGCGATGGTCGGCTTCACCAGCATATCGACGACGGCTTCCTGAAAGCTCGCGGCGAGATCCTCGGGCCGCTCGGCGCGGCCATCCTCGCTGGCCAGAATAGTTGCGACCGCGGTCTTCACCCCGCTGAAACTGAAATCCATCGGCGCTCCCTTGACGTGGGCGCGCGGGATTCGCACGCGCTTTCGATTTCCCCGGTGCGACATCTCGTCGATTGCCCGGCCGCCCGGATAGCCCAGTCCCATCAGCTTGGCGACTTTGTCGAACGCCTCGCCGGCAGCGTCGTCGCGAGTGCATCCGATCCGGCGGTAGCGCCCGAAATCCTCGACCGCGAACAGCGCAGTGTGACCGCCGGATACGACCAGCGCCAGGTACGGCATCGCGATGCGATTTTCGAGCAGCGGAGCCAGCAGATGGCCCTCGATATGATTCACGCCAACCATCGCAACGCCGCTCGCCTGCGCCAGCCCCTTGGCGAACATCAAGCCGACCAGCAACGAGCCGACCAGGCCCGGGCCGCGCGTGACTGCGATTCCCTCGAGGTCCGCGAGCCGGCATCCCGCCGCGTCCAGCGCGCGCTCGATGACCGGCCCGATCGTGACGACGTGATTGCGCGACGCGAGTTCGGGAACGATACCGCCGTAAGCGCGATGGATGTCGTCCTGATTGGCGACCGTGCTCGAGCGAATGTCGGCGATGCCCGGGGCGGTGGTTTCGAGCACCGCGGCGGCAGCGTCGTCGCACGAAGATTCAATTCCGAGTATCAGCATCGCATTCAGTCTGCGGGAGCAGGTGGCGATGCGGGCGGCGGTGGCGCAGCCGGCGGTTCCGCGGGCGCGGGCTGATCGAGATCCGGCGCCGGCGCCGGGTTGGCATCGGCAGGCACGGACCCGGCCAGGCGCGTGACGCCGACGCGCGCAGTCAGGTTGCCCGGAGCCGCGGCGAGAGCCTTCTGATAGGCGGCGGCGGCCTCGGCGGATTTACCCGACTCCTCGAGACTGAGTCCTTCGAACGCGTAGATTTCGCCGAGCCACGCGGAATCCGATGCGAGCCCGATTTCCGCGCGCTTGAAGAAGGTCTGCGCCTGCGTATAGTCCTTGCGCGTGACGTACGCGCGCCCGAGGTAGAAGTATGCGTACGAGTTGCTCGGATCGATCGAAATCGCGTGCGCCAGCTCGCGAATCGCGTCGTCGGTGTGCCCCTGCTCGAGTTCGACGCGCTGCTGCTCGGTGATTCTCAAGGATGCGGCGCGAGCGGGAGTTGGCGCTGCATCGATCAATGGCGCCAGCGACGAGTCGCTGATTTGGGGCGTTGTCGCGATCGAACCGACGTCGATCGCCGGCGCGATATCGGTCGGCGCTGCTGCGGGAGGCTGCGCAGCGGGCGATGGATTGGGTATCGGCGCCTGGCTTTCGGCGGTCGTCGGCTCCCCAGCCGGCGCGGCGCTCCACTCGCCGGAATCGGGATTTGTGTCGGCGCCGGGAGACGGCGACTCGCCGGTAGATGGCGCCGCCGCCGGACTCGGCGCCGCAAGATCCTGCGCCGGAATCGATTCCTCTTCGAGCCTCGCGACGAGCGTTGGTTGGCGCTGCGATGCGATCGCGGGAATCGGCAGCATCGACAGAAATACTGCAAAAGCGAATGGGCCGAGTCGCATCATCGCGAACTAGTCATTGGGATCGGCAACGGGATTGGGCGCCTCATGCATCGCGTGGTCGGCCGACAGCGCCGTCGCCGCAGTATGATACGGGCAGTCCTCAGTCGGCGCCATCCCTTGCGGGTACACGCCCATCATCGTCACCGGGCAATATGGTGTCGCTTTATAACCGGTAGTTGGATCGATTTTCACCTCGACGATTCCCGGCGGAGCGGTGAAATCGAGCGCCGGGCGCGCCGCGGTCGCCGCTTTCATAAAAGCGGTCCACGCCGGCAGCGAAGCCTGTGCGCCCGTCAACCCAAGCACTTCCTTTTGATCGAATCCGGTCCAGACCACTGTCAGCAGATTGGGCGTAAAGCCTGCGAACCATGCGTCCTTGGCGTCGTTGGTGGTGCCGGTCTTGCCCGCCGCCGGCCGCGTGAAACCCATCGAGCGCGCGCCCGCGCCGGTGCCGTGATTGATCACGTTTTCGAGCATGAACTGCATCATGTACGCGAGCTGCGGCGAAATCACCTGTTCGGCGGCGAGTTCGTGACCTTCGATTACCTTGTTGTTTTCATCGACCACGGCGGTAACCGCGTAAGGTTGGATTTCCATTCCGTCGTTGGCAACTATGGCGTACGCGCGCGCGACCTGCATCGGTGAGACTTCGATTCCGCCCAGCACTATCGACGGGTAGGCCGGCAAGTCGCCAAAGCCGAGCTTCGACGCCATCGCGCGGATTCGATCCAGTCCGACGCTGTTAGCCAGCCGCGCGGTCGCGGAATTGAGCGACTCGCCGAGCGCGAACTCCAGCGTGACGTGGCCGAAGAAGCGGTCGCGATAGTTATTCGGCGTCCAGCTCATGTCGCCGTACTGCCAGGTGAAGGGCGCGTCCTCGATATAGGTAGTCGGCAGGAACTTCTCCGCTCCTCCCGACAGGGTCTCGTCGAAGGCCGCCAGGTAGGTAACCGGCTTGAAGACCGAACCGGGCTGACGTTTGGACTGAGTAACCCGATTGAACTGGCTTGAGCGGTAGTCGCGTCCACCGGCCATCGCGCGAATCCTTCCGCTCTGCGGCTCGAGCGCGACCAGGCACGACTCGAGGCGCTCCTTGGTTTCGCGGCGCGCCAGCTTGGGATGCTTGGCTTCCAGATCGGCGAGATTGTGCGCGATCGCATTCTCCGCGAGCTTTTCCATGTGCACGTCGAGCGAGGTGAAGATGCGCAAACCCTCGCCGCTGAGCACCTGCGGCGGATAACGCTCGGCCAGTTCCTTCTTGACGAAATCGACGAAGTAGGGCGCGTCGTTGCCCTCGGCATAAACTTCCCGCGGATGCAGCGGCTCGCTCACTGCCGAATCGTAAGCGGTCTTGCCGATGTACCCGTCCTCGAGCATCGCGGCCAGCACCTCGTCGCGTCGCGGCCGCGCGGCGTCGGGATGATGCAGCGGATTGAGCCGGTTGGGCGAACTGATCAAGCCGGCAATAGTAGCCATTTCGCCAATAGTCAGATCGCGCGGCTCCTTGGAGAAGTAGTACTCAGACGCTTCCCAGACGCCGTATATACCTTCCTGGCCGCGCTGGCCCAGGTAGATATCGTTAATATAGTTCTCCAGGATTTCATCCTTGGAGTATTGGCGCTCCGCGATGTACGCCATCATCGCTTCCTTGAGCTTGCGCTTGTAACTTCGCTCGCGAGTCAGGAAGAAGTTCTTCATCAACTGCTGGGTGAGCGTCGAGCCGCCCTGGCGCACGTGCCCCGAAGTAAAATCGATGTACGCGGCCTTGATGGTGCGGACCAGGTCAACGCCGTGATGCTCGTAGAAGCGATGGTCTTCGGCGGCCAGGATCGCATTGATCATCGTGGGCGGAATCTGGCTCAGGCGCACCAGCCGGCGCTGCTCCCATTCGCCTTCGAAGATGCCGCTGATGAGTTCGGGTTCCAGCTCGATCGAGAAGATCGGTTTATGGATCACGGGATCCCCCATCGACGCGATCGTATCTCCCTTAAGCGTCAGGTCGACGAATTCGCCGCCGAAGTTGCCGTACGGATACGCGAAGCTATGCAGAAAGATGTCGAGCTTGCCGCGCTTGCGATCGAAGCTGTACTCGCCGCGAGAGGCGACGTGGCCCGGATCGACGGGATGGTAATTCAGGCGCGCGAGACGCTCGAAAAAACCGAGGTCCTTCAGATCCTGGCCGGGGTAAATGAGCACCGAGTCGGAATAAATGCGCGACGGGATGTTCCATCGCTTGCCCGAAAACCGCGCGACGACTTCATTCTGGAGCTGATTGTAGTAGCTGAAGAACAGCCACAAGGTCGGCGGGACGGCGAACAGGATGAGCGCGCCCGCGCCGATCAGCGCGAACTTGAGGATTCGTTTCGGGGACATCAGGAATGCGTCCCCGGCTCAGGCCTCCGGTTTGACGGTCACGTAGATGGTGGCGTCGCCGCGCCTGACGAGCAGCAGGACTATCTTGCCCTTGGCGCTGGTCTTCAGCGCATTTTGGTACGCGTCCACGTTCTTGACGGCCGCGCGATTGACCTCGAGGATCACGTCGCGAGCGCGAAGGCCCGCCTCGTCGGCGCGGCTGCCGGGCAGGACCGACGAAATCACGACGCCGCCGGGCGAATCGAGCCCCAGTTCTTTGGCAAGATCGGGACTCAGGTCCTTGACGTGAAGGCCGAAGGGCGAGACCGCGCCGAGGTCCGGCTTTTGCGATTTTTCTTCAGACGCCACGATTTCGGGCTCGCGCGACTGCGTAATCGTCACCGGCAGATCGATCGTCTGCTTGTCGCGAATCACCTTGAGAATCCCTTTGTGCCCCAGGTCGGTGCGGCCTATAAGCAGCGGCAATTCGCGCGAGTCGCTCACCGGTTGATTGTCGAACGCGACGATTACGTCACCGCGCTTGACCCCGGCCGCTTTGGCCGGTCCGCCGTCGAGCACCTTGGCAACCAGCGCCCCGCGTGAATCCGCCAGCCCCAGCGACTCGGCCAGCTCGGGCGTCACCTTCTGGATGTACACGCCGAGCCATCCGCGCACGACTTTGCCCGAGCTCTTGAGTTGCGGCAGCTCTTCCTTGACCAGCTCGATCGGTACCGCGAAGCCGATTCCCATGCTGGCGCCGGTGTGCGTGTAGATTGCGCAATTGACCCCGACCACGTCGCCGCGCAGATCGATCAGCGGACCGCCCGAGTTGCCGGGATTTATCGACGCGTCAGTCTGGATGAAGTCCTGGTAGCTGCCCGGGATGAAGCGTCCCTTGGCGCTGACGATCCCCGCCGTCACCGAATGATCGAAGCCGAACGGATTTCCGATCGCCATCACCCATTCTCCGACCTTCAAGTCGTCGGAGTCGCCCAGCGGCGCCACCGCCAGGTCGTGCTTCGTATCGATCTTCAGCAGCGCGATGTCGCTCTTCTCGTCACGCCCGACAATCTTGGCTACGTAATTGTGGCCGTCCTGCGTGGTCACGGTAACCGTGCCCGGATTCTCGACGACGTGCTCGTTGGTCAGGATGTAGCCGTCCTTGGTGATGATGAAGCCGGAGCCAAGCGCCTTGGAGTGTGGCGAGCCGCCGAAGTCCTCGAAAGGATGCGCGTGCGGTGGCATGAGAGGGCCGTGCGGAGACTCTTCGGGCGATGACTCGCCGCCTTCGCCGGGTTCCTCGGGTTCGTCGGTCGAGATGTTCACGACGGCGGGGCTGAGCTTGGCTGCGAGATCGACAAAGTCCGGCATCGACTGGGCCTTCGCCACGTGAGCGGGGTCGGCCACCTCGGTCCAGAAGTGCGTGGGCGGCGCGGAATCCGCGGCGCGTGCCGCCGTGCCGGAGGCAATCAAAGCGAATGTCGCGGTAAAAATCGCGACGCCGGGAAAGACGATGAACTTATGCGTCATGTGTGATTAAGCGCAGACGGCCAATCAACGGCTCGGCGGTCTCGCTAATTCAACGTACTTCATTTGCAGACTGGAAAGAATCTCTTTGAGCAAGGCTTGTTCGTGGGGATCGAGATTTCCCCGCGTCTTGTCGCGCAACATTATGATGATATCGATCATCTGCTGCGCCATAACCAGGTCGCGCATCACCTGACCGCTCGCCGGGTCGGGTATTTCGCCCAGCGCCGCCAGCGCCTGCTCTGACAGGCTCCATAGAAACGCCGCGAACGTCAGCTCGGGGGGCGCTTGGTTCGAATGGCGATTCGCCGCCGGCTGTGAGGCGCCGGCTTGCGGGCTGGAGATCGACTCCGGCCCCGGTGCGTCGGGTTTGGATTTTATCTCCAGCGCTTCGACCCGCTCGGACGGCGCCTCGTCGCCTGCCTTGGCCTCGCCTTCAGCGGAGAAACGCCGGCGATCCTGAACCTTGAATCCCCGCTTGTCCTCTGATTCTTCCATCGATCGCGCCCTCAACCTTGTCCAATCTGTCCGCTGGACATCTGCTCGAGCCGGTGGATTCGCTCCTCGATCGGCGGATGCGTCGAGAACAGCCGCGACATTCCCTTTGCGCTCAGCGGATTGACGATAAACAGATGAGCCGTCGCAGGGCTGGCATCCATCGGCAGCCGCTCGTTGGCGGCCTCGAGCTTGCGCAGCGCGCTGGCCAGGTACAGCGGATTATGCGTGAGCGCGGCCCCGCTCGCATCGGCCTGGTACTCGCGCGTGCGCGAAATCGCCAGCTGAATGAGGGTCGCTGCGATCGGCGCCAGGATGCCCGCGACCAGCAGCCCCGGCAGCCCGCCTTCCTCGTTGTCGCGGCCGCCAAGGCCGAAGATCGCACCCCATCGAACCATCGTGCCGATCATCATCACGGCGCCGGCCATCGTGGCCGCGATCGAGCTGGTCAATATGTCGTGATTGGTCACGTGCGAGAGTTCATGGCCGATGACGCCCTTCAACTCCTCGCGCGTGCAGATTCGCATGATCCCGCGCGTCACGGCGACCGCGGCATGATGCACGTTGCGGCCGGTCGCAAACGCGTTGGGCGTGTCGGAATCGATAAGGTACAGCCGCGGCATCGGAATTCCGGCCGAATGCGCCAGCTCGTTGACGATCGAGTAGAGTTCCGGCGCCGAAGCCGCGTCTAGTTCCCGCGCCCCGTACGCGCGCAGCACGATCTTGTCGGAGAACCAGTAGCTGAAGAAGTTCATCACCGCGGCAATCACGAAAAAGATCACGACGCCGCGCGAGCCTCCGAGCAGCCCGCCGATTACCATCAGCAGACCCGTCATCAGACCCAGCAGCATCGTCGTCTTGAAGAAACTCATCGCGCCTTCGAGTGTATTACGTTTGACGCTGCTCCACAAATTTTCGTAGGGGTCACTCCTGCCCCCTGACGTTCGACGCCAATCCTATTCGGGAATGAAAATGGATATTCCGGTTAAAAGTTATAATTGACAAATGAAACGGAAAAAACTCACACTAGCCGGCATGCGATTAGCTGGCCTATGCTTCTTAGCTTCCGTTGTGCTCCTGCTCCCGTCAGTGGGCCGAGCACAAGAGGTTCCCGTCTTCGCGATTACCCCGGTAGAAAGCTCGATTAAGTTCGACGTAGAAGCGTCGGTGGCTATCAAGGGGACTTTCAATCAATGGAACGCCGCTCTGACACTCACATCTCCAGACGTGACAACAGCGGTTCTGGACGTCGAGATTCAGGCTGCCACTGTAGATACCGGAAGCGGCATGAAGAATAGCAAGCTGAAGAGCGCAGACTTCTTCGATGTTGTCCAGAATCCGTTGATCACTTTCAAATCAACGAAAATTGTACAGAGCGGTCCCAACACCTTTGAGGTGGATGGCGACTTTACGATACGCGGCGTTACCAGATCCGAGAAGCTGACACTCACTGTGTCCGGCAAGGGGACCGGCTCAGGCCAGATTAGCGGGACACTGTACTTCGACCGTAAGGACTACGGGATGAACAGCGGCATCCCCTTCATCAAAATCGCCAATCGCGTCGAGGTGACCGTCGCGCTCAAGGCGAATCGAGTCAGCGGGCCTCCGGTCGTCTTTAAGCAGTAGCCAGCCTGACAGAAGTACGGCCGGAACTCGAATCGATCCACAAAATTTTAGAAGACTAACCCGCGCGGCAGGGGTCACCCCTGCCCGCGCGCGACAACGGAGCGCGGCCTTAACATTGGGTGCAGGGGTCACCCCTGCTAAGGGCGGAGGCGATTTCATCGACCTCGATGGAATCGATCGGGGTGCGCCTCAAAATGACGATGTGCCCATCAGCGCCCGCGGGCATCGGACCCCATCGCGCGGGATCTGTCCGCCCGAAGATGACCACACCCGACGCGCCGGCCGCGGCCGCCAGATGCGACACGCCCGAATCGTTACCGACGAAGGCCGATGCGACGCGCGCGATCGCTGCGACCGTCGGCAAATCGAGGTGCTTGAGGACCGGGACGCCTGGCTCGCGAAAGATCGGCTCCATCGATATTTCGGCCGGACCCAGGATGACCGCGACGCTTTTTTCAGGGGCCGCGACACATAATGCATTAGCCGGAATGCTCGGCCACGTGATGCGTTTTTCAGGTGCCGTGGCGCTTGCGCGGCTCGATAGCATAGACGCGAGCGCCGCGAATTTATCCGCCGGCCAGTTCTTGCCGGGACTTCCGCTGCCGGGAAAAATCACAATCAGATTCGAGACGGCGCATTTCGATTGCGCGATCGCGCGCGAGGCTGCCGCGAGGTCGTCCGGAGTCGGTTCGAGCCATGGACCCACCGGCGAAGCGCGCTCGTCAATCTCAATTTCAGTTGCCCGCAAGTAAGCCGCTGATACGTGGCCGTCGCCGCCGGGGCGGAACGGATGAAACGAGACGTGCCCATCGGTTGCCGCCGCCAATCGCGCGCGAAAACGCTGGTCGTCCGAGGCGAAGAACGAGTAGATGCGCTCGAAGTCCGCGAAGAATCGACGCGCGTTTGAATTGGCCGGCGGTCCATCGGACTGCGCGCCCGCCTCGGTGAATAATTCGCCGACCTCGCGAGCGTCTATCGAATGGCCGCGCGCGACGACGGTTCTTCCGGCTGCGAGCCGGGCCAGTTCGATGCGCGCCATCAGCTCGACTGAGGCGCCCGGGTGGCGCCGCGAGATCGCCCCCAGCGCCGGCATCAAGCACATGAGGTCGCCAAGCGCGCCCGGAAAAATCACCAGCACGCGCCGGATCGAACGGCTGGCCTCATTCTCCGGCGTCATCGAGGAAAGCCTATCACGTTAATTGAATGCGGAACCCACCGTGGGTTCCGCACCTCCTTGGGCAGGGGTGACCCCTGCACCCAGTGAAAAGAGAAGATGCGGCCTGACGGCCTGCCAGGACTTTTTTTTGAGTCATCCTGAGCGAAGCGAAGGAACCCGGATCCGGGATTCTTCGCTTCAGCAACTTCCGCTCTAGAATGACACGGGCGGCCGCGCGGCAGGGGCTGAACTATTCAGCCTTACGCTCGAGCGCCCGCCATGCTACCAATCGCTTATGGTCAACAGCCAGGATTCTGCGCGCCCGCTCGCTGGAAAAGCCGCCCGACGACTCACCACCCGCGCCACCGACCCTTGCGCTTCCCGCAAAAATATTTTTGACGGAACAAAGCTAGCCCTAGAGCGCAGCCGTCCCGAAACCACAACCGATTGTGTATTTCCCCCCTTAATACTGGCCAGCCGTCGCCACAGTAAGTGCGACGCCAGGAACCCGCCTTGGCGAGATTCGCAACCAGCCGCATTTTTTGGATAGAATCGCCGCCATGCCTATCAGCGTCGCGCGATCGCCGCTTGAACTTATCGGCAACACGCCCGTCGTCCGGCTCAATCGCATCCCCGGCAAGAACGACGCCGAAGTATGGGCGAAGCTCGAGAATTTCAATCCCGGTGGCAGCGTCAAGGACCGAATCTGCCTGGCGATGGTCGAGGCGGCCGAGAAAGCCGGCCGGCTAAAGCCGGGCGATACGATCGTCGAGCCCACCTCCGGCAACACCGGGATCGGTCTGGCGCTGGTCGCTGCCGTGAAAGGCTACAAGCTGATTCTTACGATGCCTGACACGATGAGCGAGGAACGGCGCTCGTTGCTGGTCGCTTACGGCGCGGAGCTGGTGCTGACGCCGGACACGCGCGGGATGCACGGCGCGATCGCGAAGGCCGAGGAACTATGCCGCGATAATCCCGGCTACTTCATGCCGCAGCAATTCAGCAACGCCGCCAATCCCGACATCCACTATCGATCCACCGGGCCCGAGTTGCTCGAACAGCTCCCGCGCATCGACGCGTTCATCTCCGGCGTGGGGACGGGCGGAACGATCACCGGCGTGGGCCACTACTTGCGCGAGCATCTCGACAAAAAAGTCCTGATCGTCGCCGTCGAGCCGAAAAACTCGCCCGTGTTGTCGGGCGGCAAGCCGGGCTTTCACAAGATTCAGGGAATCGGCGCCGGCTTCGTGCCGGGCAATCTCGACACCAAAGTTTACGATGAGATAATCGCCGTCAGCGACGAGGATGCGGTCCTGTGCGCGCGCCGGCTCGCGCGCGAGGAGGGCATGCTGGTCGGCATCTCGTCGGGCGCAAGCTGCTGCGCGGCCCTCGAGATAGCCAGGCGGCTTGGCAAGGGCAACGTCGTGGCCGTGATTTTCTGCGACACCGGCGAGCGATATCTGACGACCGATCTTTTCCCGGCCGCGGGAATCTAGCAATGACTGATTCGATGGACATATCGAAAACGCTGGACGCGAAGCTTGAGCGGATGCGCGCGATATTTGCGCCGATGCGCAACCTTATCGTGGCGTTTTCCGGCGGCGTCGATTCCACCCTGGTGCTCAAGGTCGCGCACGACGTGCTTGGCGGCTCCGTGCTCGCGCTGACGACGACTTCGCCCACGATGCCCGACGAGGATCGCGACTCGGCGCTTGCGATGGCGCGCCTGATCGGCGCGCGCCACATCGTCGTCGAATCCAATGAACTCGAGATTCCGGGCTACGCGGCAAATCCGCTCGACCGATGCTACCTGTGCAAGCACAATCTGTTTACGGTTTGCGAGGCAAAGGGCGCGCAACTTGGTATCGACGAGATAGTGGACGGGCTTAACCTCGACGACCTGCACGACTATCGCCCCGGGATGCGGGCGGCCGGCGAGAAACGCGTGCGCCATCCGCTGGTCGAAGCCGAAATGACCAAGGCCGAGGTTCGCGCGCTCTCGCGCTCGATGGGGTTGCCGACCTGGGATCGTCCCGCGTCGCCGTGCCTGTCGTCGCGCTTTCCGTACGGCACCGAGATAACACCCGAGGGGCTTAAGAAAGTCGCGGCGGGCGAGAAGCTGCTTCATTCGATGGGCTTTGCGGTCGCGCGCGTGCGCTACCATGGCGAGGTCGCGCGGCTTGAGGTCGAGCAAAGCCGGATCGCGCGCATCTTCGAGCCGGAAATTCGCGAAACGATCGATCGCGAATTCAAAAAAATCGGCTTTCGATTCGTCGCGATCGATCTGAAGGGCTTTCGCTCCGGCTCGCTCAACGAAGGCCTGGTTGCCAACGGATCAAAGCCGGCGAGTCCGATGCGCCCGCCGCGCAATAGTCCTTGATCGAGCTTCGGGAAAGCTTTAAATCTTCGGCGCACGCATTTTTCAAGCCACAAGGAATCGGTGATGTTGAAGTTTGAGGAAATCGATCTCGATCGCATGGTCGAAGAAGTGCTGGCCGGAAAAGAAATCGCACGCGAGACCGCCGCGGCAATCCTCAATTGCCCCGACCATCGGCTCGCTGATTTGCTCGCCGCGACGAGCGCCGTGCGCGAGGCCGCATTCGGCCGCCGAGTGAAGATTTGCATGTTGCGCAACGCGCAAAGCGGCATCTGCGCCGAGGATTGCAGCTATTGCTCGCAATCGCGCATCTCGAAAGCCGAAATCCCCGTTTACAAAATGCAGAGCGCCGCCAAATTGATCGAGGGCGCACGAATCGCGGTCGAGAGCGGGGCGCGCCGCTACTGCATGGTCTGCAGCATGCGCGGTCCGGTGCGCCAGGATATCGAGCATCTCGGCGAGGCGTGCGATCGAATCCGCGCCGAGCTGCCGGGGCTGGAGCTGTGCCTGTCGATCGGCCTGATGAATCGCGAGCAGGCCGGCGAGCTCAAGAGCGCCGGCGCGGGATGGATAAATCACAACCTCAACACCAGCCGCCGCTTCTATCCGGAAATTTGCACGACGCACAGCTGGGACGACCGGGTCGAGACTCTTGGCAACGTGCGCGCGGCGGGATTATCGACTTGCTCGGGAGGGATAATCGGGATGGGCGAGACCGCCGATGACATTATCGATCTCGCCTACTCGACGCGGCGCCTCGCGGTCGATTCGGTGCCGCTGAATTTTCTGCATCCGATAAAGGGCACTCCGCTCGAATCCAGGCGCGCGCTCACGCCCGAGAAATGTCTCAAGGCCGCGTGCCTGTTCCGTATCCTCAATCCGCGCAGCGAGGTTCGCGCGGCGGGCGGCCGCGAACTCAACGTTGGCGCGCGCCAGGCCGAACTGTTCAGCGCGGTGAATTCGATTTTCGTCAACGGCTACCTGACCACCGCGGGATGGGACTGGTCGCGGACCCGCGAGCTGATCGAGCGGGCCGGATACGAGCCGGAGCCGGCGTAGCGCGAGGGTTAATCCGCCATCCGGGCGGCGATGATTGCCTCGACGATCGCGAGATCGGATAGCGTCGTGATCTTGATGTTCGCGGTCGAGCCTTCGACCACTTCGACGCGAACTCCCGTCCGTTCGACCAGATCCGCGTCATCGGTCGCGATGATTCCCTCGCTGACCGCGCGTCGATGCGCGGCGACCAGCACCGCGCGGCGAAATGCCTGCGGAGTTTGCGCTTGCCATAGCCCGGCCCGCGCGACGGTCGCCGCGATCGCGCCGCCCTCGACGCGCTTCAAAGTGTCGGCCACTGGTATTGCCGCGATCGCACCGCCGGCCCGCGCCGCCGCCGCCATGCACGCCTGGAAAATTGCCGGCGTCGCCAGCGGACGCGCCGCGTCGTGCACTATCACCAGCTCGCTCTCCGAACTGGTCAGTCCGAGCGCGATTCGCACCGAATCCTGACGCTCGACGCCGCCCGGCGTAATCTTGACCGGCACGCCAAGCCCGGCCGCCGCGGCTTCGGCGCGCGCCGAACTTTCGAATCCTTCGGGCACTGTTATCACCACTTCGCCAATCGAATTGACTTGTCCGACGGCGCCGAGCGAATACGACAGCATCGTGCGGCCGCCGATCTTCACAAACGCCTTGGGCACGCCCGACCCAAGCCGCACGCCGGCGCCCGCCGCCACGATGATCGCCGAGGCTGTCATTTCGCCATCGCGCGCGACGCCGGAGTACGACCGGCGTTTGCCACGAAGCTTGCGATCGTTGCGATCACCGCCGCGTCAACATGACCCGGCGTCGCGTACTCGGCCGGTCCGGGTTTGCCCGCGCCCGCGATGAACAGATGGTTGAGCCCCGGGAACGTATCGACCTGAACCTTCGGGTCGCCCTTGAGGCCGTTCTGCCAGTCGCCGATGTCCTTGTCGAGCACCTGGTAGTCGCGCGAGCCGTGCAGAATCAGGATCGGCAGGTTAAGGCTGCGTGCGATTGCGACTTCGTCGCGCGCGTCGAGGTTGTAGTAGTACGACGCGGGCGCGCCGAAGAAAATTTGCGTCGGCGGCATCTTGTGCGCCGAGATGTCGTCGGCCTGGTGCTCGGCAACCGGCAGTTGCCCCGGTGGCATTTGTGCCGAAAATCGCGCCTGCTGAATTATTGCCTGCTCCAGCTTGCGGCCCGACGGCGCTAGCATCACGATTCCCGCAATCGGCCATGCATTCTTCGCAATCTCCGGCGCCAGCATCGCGCCGAGGCTGTGCCCGACGACGACGATCCTGTCTTGCTCCACGTCGCGCCGCGCCCGCAGCAGCCCCACCGCGGCGACTCCGTCCTGGATGACTTCCTCGTCCACCGTGGTCTTCTGCGGATCGAGCTGCGGGTACGCATAGGTGCGCTTGTCGTATCGGAGTACGACAATTCCGCGCGAGCTGAGTCCCTGGGCGATGTCGGCGAATGGATGATTGGCGCCGACCGTCTCGTCGCGATCGTTGGGGCCCGATCCTTCGATCAGGACCACGGCTGGAAATGGGCCCTTGCCCTTTGGGATCGTCAGCGTGCCGGGCAACTTGTACGCGCCTACTGCCACATCCTCGAAGTGAAACCTTGCTTGGTCCGAATATGGGGGCGCGGTCGCAGGCGGCTTGAACAATATCAACTTAATCTCGCCGGTCTGCGAGGTGACCACGATTATCGAATTCGCCGTCGAGCGAGAGAACCTGAGTTGTACCCTGACCTCGTCGCCGCCCTTGGGAAGATCCCGCCGCTCGAAAATTTTCCAGCTGCGTAGCCTACCCTGGCTGGCGTACACCTGGTTCCACGACCCCTTCAGCCCCGCCGGCGACAATGCTTTCATCTTGGCGCTGAAATGACTGGTCGCCTCTTTGAAGTTGCCGTCACGAATCGCCGAGAAGAAATGATCGACAATCACGTCTTCGGCGTTAGCTTTGGCCGCGCATCGAGTAGCGGAAAAAATCGCGAGCGCAAAAGACGCAACGCCCAACACGAACATTCGCTTTGGCATATCGATGCAGATTTGCAGACTCGATGCGCACGTTCAACAAAATCGCAGGCCCCTTCCACAAAAATGAAAAGGCCGGGGGGGGAACCCCGGCCTTAGTCACACAATTGGATTGACGGCGGCGGCTAGTTCGCGAAGATCGTCTTCAGTTCTTCCATGATTTTCTCTTCGGGATGCGCCTTGGCGATCGACAATTCCTTCACGAGCAAGGATCGCGCCGTGTCGAGCATCTTGCGCTCGCCGAACGACAACTCCTTGTCGCTCTTGAGCACCAGCAGGTCGCGCAGCACCTTGGCGATTTCCAGCGGAGAACCAGTCTTAATTTTCTCCGTATATTCGCGATAACGCCGGTTCCAGGTTTGCGTATCGACCTCGACCTTGCGCTGGCGCAGGATACGGTAAATTTTTTCCACCATATCCTTTCCGATCACTCGCCGCAGTCCGACCGACTCGACGTTTTCGGTCGGGATCATGATGGTCATCTTCTCGGTGCCGAGGATCCGGAGCATGTAAAAACGTCGCTCCGTCCCGGAGATAACCCGCATCTGGATGTCTTCGATAACGGCCACCCCATGGGCGGGGTAAACCACTTTTTCACCCTTCTTGAACGGCAAATTCATCGTGATAATGGCACTCGATGGCAGGCTCTGGATTTCGGACACGGGTTGATGACCGCGCAGTTCATGGGTTCATCACTTATCCGATCAGCCTGGAATGTAAATGCATTATGACACAAATTCAGTTGATTTGTAACCCCAGTCCTAAAAAGAAACCGGAATCGGTGAGACTCGATAGAACAATGTTCGGAATTAACTGCCGAATCAGGTCAGTTCAATTGGAGTTCCATGATGATCGCGTCTTCACCGGGACCGTAGTAATGGCGCCTCAAACGCCGTTCTTCGAACTCGAACTTGCGATAAAGCTGCCGCGCAGGCAGGTTTGAACGGCGAACTTCCAGCGTAACCACGCTTGCGCCCATCGATCTCGCCTCGGCGATTGCCTCGGTTAGCAGCACGGTGCCGATCCCGAGCCGGCGCGACTCCGGATGTACCGCGATGTTGAGGACGTGGCATTCGTCGGCGATCAGCCATCGGCAGAGAAAGCCGGCAATCCTGCCGTTGTCGTCCCGCCCATGCTCGTGGCTTGCCGCCGGGATCGCCACCATGATGCGCGAGAACGGCAGCGTCAGTTCACGTTGAAAGGAGGCCATCGTCCAGGGGGCGGGGAAGGCCAGCCGCTCGATCTCGATGATACCGGGCAGGTCGCGATCTGTGGCGTCCCGAATGTGGATCGCCATCTCAACCAAACTCAACTGCAATCCCGGCGCGCCAAATCCGCCCGTCCAAGCTCGTCCGCCGGTTTAAGCGCGCGGGAATTTTTCAGGCTGCGCGCTGAAACTGCGCCGCCTCCGCCTTGAGAACGACGACCTCGAGCACCTTGTCGCGCATCCGATGCTTGAACGCGCCCACCGGCTTGCCGAACTCGATTCGGGTCGCGAAATCGGCCGGGAACGCCGACGAGACGTAGGACAATCGGCGGATCGTTTCGCCGCGCACGCTCGCGTTGACCGCAAGCACGTTGTCGCCGAGCACGATGTTGTAATCGTAGTCGGGCATCTCGTCGGGCAGATTCCACAACCCCTTGAGCGATGACGGCGGCAGCTTGCGCGGCATCTCGAGCCGCACCAGGTACGCGTTGGCATACTCGGCGACGGTGTAAACGGTCCCGTAGCGGCGATCGCGCTCGGTTTTGTCCTCATGCATGGTGCCCGCGAACCCGTCGAATCCCACCTTGCGCTCGGTTCTCCTGCCTGCGCCCAGCGCACGCGCGAGGATCGAGCCGATCGGCGCGAGCCCGAGCCCGTATAAGCATCCACGATACGTCAGCTCGCTGGCAGGCTTGGCGTGAATCACTCCCTCGCGCAACCGCCACGCGCCCTCGGCCGACGCAATCAATACGCCGAGCATGATCCATCCGCCGGTACTTTGGGAAAACAGCCCGTCGCCGAGCACCACGACCGCAAACGCAGTCAGGACTGCGGGATAAAGAATCAGATTCAGAACCAAGTTGAGCGCCGTCGAGCGGACTGTCGAAAATCCACCGCTGCTGCCGACCGCCGCTTCGAGGCGCGTCTTCACGCCGACCGGCATCGCGCCGAGAATCGGCTCCGCAAGCCGCAACACGATCTGCACCGGCGCCGGCGCTACGCGAACCGGTGAAGCGCTGACTGAAGCCAGGACGGCATTGAAATCAGCTTCGAGCTCGCCGGGGAAATGTTTCTCGCCCATTGGTCCGGGCAACGCACCGATGTCCTTCGGCAGACGCATCATCGCCAGACCAGCCGCCGCTTCCGGCGCGGCGCCAGCCGCTGCTGGTGCAGGCGCAGCCGCCGCAGGCGCCACTGCAGGTTTCGCTGTCGGCGCGGGCGCTGGCTTGGGTACTGCCGCTGCTGGCGCGACCGTTGCTGGTTTCGCAGGCTGCGCCGCTGGCGCTGGCGCTACCGGAGGAACCGCCGCTGGTGCAGGTTTGGGTGCCGATGCTTCTGCCGCGGCGGGCGCCGCCGCAGGCTTGGGCGCCTCCGCGGGCGCTGGCGTGGCCGCTGCAGCTTCCGCCGGCGCTGGTGCTGCTGGCGCGGCCGCCGGTTTGCGAAAGCGCGACGGTGCGTCGTCGGCGAACGTCTCGTCGGGATGCAACTTGCGGGCGCGCGCGAGCAGCACGCCTTCGGTCTCTACGTTGGCCGGGTCGGGGATAC
>NZ_JBEKFG010000053.1:0-25323 GCF_050013435.1 Binatus sp. (SeqCode)
GCCGTTGGCGGGCGCGGTCCCTTCTATCGCGTAGTCGCGAAAAGATGCGCTGCGCAGATTTTCGCGTCTTCTCACTGCGGTGCAGGGCTCAGCCCTGCCGCCCACCGCGCAGGTGATTCTTCCTTCAGCCCTGCCGCGTGGCGATGGCGATCAGGCGCTCAGCGGTTTGGTCGTAGGCTGTACCTTTCAACCGCCCGTACAGTTCGACCTTGGCGAATCCCGCTTCGAGCAGCATGTTTTCCAACTCCGCGCCCGAGTAGAGGCGCAGCCGCAGCGTCGATTCACGCCGCTGGTCGCCGCGAATCCAGGTCCATTTGCTTTCGATTCGTTTCCATCCGTCGAGCAGGCGGCGCTCCTCGAGCATGATCGCATCGCCGCGCCGGCTCCAATCGCGCGCACGAAATTTTGCGGCGAGCGTTTCCTTGCCGTTCACATCGAGGATCAAGCGGCCGCCGGGTTTGAGCGAGGTACGCAGGTTGCGCGCAACCTTAAGATCATCGGCGGGATCGTCGAAGTACCCGAACGCAGTGAAGAAGTTGATCGCGGCGTCAAACGCGTCGGGCCGGGTAAACTCGCGCATGTCCGCCTGGACGAACGCGATGCTGAGTCCCTCGGTCGCGGCAATACCGCGGGCCTTGTCGAGGAAGGCACGCGTGCGGTCCACGCCGGTGACGTCAAATCCGCGGCGCGCGAATTCGAGCGAATGCCGTCCGGCTCCGCAGCACAGGTCGAGAAGCTTCGCTCCGCTCTGGATCCCGAGCAGCCGGATCATTGCGTCCACTTCGACGCGAGCGGCCTCGATTCGCTCGGGGGTGAACATGTAGCTCTCGAATGTTTCCCAGAACGCGTCGTCATCGAACCAATCGCTCATTTTCGTGCCCCCGGCAGGGGCTGACCCCTGCACCACAGTGTCAAGGCCCGCCCGCCGATGGCGGGCGAGGCATGAAGGAAGAATCACCTGCGCGGTGGGCGGCAGGGGCTGACCCCTGCACCGCAGTGAGAAGACGCGAAAATCTGCGCAGGCAGGGGTGACCCCTGCACCCAGTGTTAAGGCCGCGCTCCGTTGTCGCGCGCGGCCCCTGCCAACGGCTTAATACTGCGCTGCCGTCGCCCCTGCGGTCAGCCCTGCCCGTCCCAGATTTGGATCAGCACGCCGAAGGCCGACTGCGGCGAGATGAAGTATTGGCGCTCGCCGCGCCAGTTGCGCCTTTCGTCCACCACCCGGACGCCGTCGCGTTTGAGCCGCTCGCAGGTCGCGTCGAAATCCTTCAGGTCGATCGATATATGATGCATCCCCTCGCCGTAGCGCGCGATGAACTTGCCGACGAAGTCGTTGTCGGTCTGATGCGGCGGGCTCGCGATGAATTCGAGCTTGAAGCCGGCCACCTCGAGATGGCCGAGCGCGAAATTGCCCTGGGAATTGCTGAGATGAGGCGCGTGGCCGATTTTCGTGCCGGGAAAGTAGCGGGTGAAAAAATCGTAGGCCGCGTTGATATCCTTGACCGCGAGCGAGACGTGATCGAAGTGGGCCAGGCCGTCGGGCGCCGGCTTGGGATGCGCCTGTTCCCAATTCGGGGTGTGCCAGAACTGGATCAGCGCGCCGAAGGCGGAGCGCGGCGAGATGAACGCGGTCGCAGCGCCTGATTCGTATTTTTGCTCGTCGACGACCCGCACGCCGCCGGCCTTGAGCCGGGCCACGATCGCGTCCAGATTGTCCGTCTCGATCGACAAATGATGCATCCCCTCGCCGTGCTTGTCGATAAACCTGGTGACGAAGCCGGGCTTGCCGGGCGGGTCCTCGATAAGCTCGACGATGAATCCGCCGAGGTGGAAATCCTGCCAGTAGAACGAGCCGCTGACCTGCTCGTCGATCGACCTGGCGTTGCGCAGCTTGATTGGAAAATATTTCGCGAAGAATTCGTAGGCGCGGTCGATAGACTTCACCGCGATCGATACGTGATCAAACCTCATCCGAGCATCGCCGGTCCCGTCCATACGCAAGCAATTCTCCCTTGGATAAAAATATGCAATCGGCCACGAGCCGCGGAGCCGCCGGCTTGCTGCGCAGCGCCCTTGAACAATCTCGCGCCCTACTTCGCGGCGCGTCCCGGCCGGAACCGCCACAGTAGCCGGAACGAGTTGCGCAGTACCAGCGGCCATGCGTTGGCGATTTTTCCGGCGTAGGTGCGAAGCGATTGATCGGCGCGCGACAAGGCAGGCACGTCAAAGAAATTCGAGCCTCGCGTCAAGCCGCCCGTCGCCGGCCCGTACCACTACGTAGCCGCCGCCCTTGAACGGGCCCGCGTTGAAAATCTGCGTCGGACCGATTCGATCGACGCCGGCGGATTCGTGAATGTGCCCCGAGATGCAAACTTCGGGCTTCACTTCTTCGATGAATTGGCGCGCGGCGGTGCTGCCAACCGGCGTGCCGCTGCGGATTCGGTCGCATTTGGTGTCGAACGGAGGCGTATGACAAACCATCAGGAGCGGCCGCACGTCGCGCACGAAGTCATAACCGGCGCGCAGCGTCGCATAGATTTCGTCCTCGCTGAGCTCGGTCGGCGTGCCGAACGGCGTGATGTTCGAGCCGCCGCATCCGAAGATCCCCACGCCGCCTTTGACCAGGCCCTTGCCATGCAGCGCAACCCCGTCGTGCTCGAGGAACGGGATCACCTCGCGCTGGTCGAGATTGCCCGACAGCGCGAGCACGTCGGGACATGCGCGGCGAACGTCGGCGAGGACCTTGCGCGCGTCGTCGACGCCGCCGAAGTTGGTGAGATCGCCGGAAAGGATTATCAAGTCGCAATCGCGCATCACCTCGCCCATCAGATCGAGATTGCGGGTCGCCATATGAACGTCGCCGAAGGAAATTATTTTCATCGGAGGAATAGATTTAATTGTAGTGAAACCCACCCCGGGTTTCACGCTTCCTTGGGCAGGGGCTGCAGCCCCTGCACCCGCAGTGAAAAGACGCGGCAGGGGTGACCCCTGCACTCAGTATTAAGAAAATCGGTACCGCCGCGGGATGAAGATGGCTCCTGCGGTTTCGCATTACCTGGAGGCTGCGCTTAAATGAGAGGATGGCGGGGCGGGAGAAATTCGCATTCGTGCTGTTCAGGCCGCAATCGGCCGGCAATATCGGCGCGGCGGCGCGAGCGCTCAAGAACATGGGCTTCGACGATCTTCGCCTGGTCGCGCCCGGCACGTTGAAGAGTCGCGAGGCGGCCGCGATGGCGGTGCATGCCGATGACGTCCTGGCGCGCGCGACGGTCTATCCCGATCTGGCGGCTGCGCTGGCGGATTGCTCGATCGCAGCCGGCACGACCAGCCGCCGCGGCGGCTATCGCCGGCGGGCGCGGCCGCTGCGCGCATCGGCGGCGGAGCTCGACGCGATTGCCGGCTCGAACAAAATCGCGATCGTCTTCGGTCGCGAAGACCACGGGCTGACTAATCGCGAGCTCAAGCTGTGCAATCGGTTGATCACAATCCCGACCGCACCCGAATATCCGTCGCTCAACCTGGCGCAGGCGGTGGTGGTCGTCGCGTACGAGCTGATGATGGCGGCGGGCGAATCGGCGGCGGCGGAGATCGAAGCCGCCCGCGCGTCGCATCCCGTAGCTGCGGCCCGAGCGCCGCAATTCGTACCCGCGGCGATCAGCGACCCGATGCTGGCGCGGATGGAGGAGGCGCTGGTCTCGATCGGATTTATTCCCGACGACAATCCGGACCATATAATGTTCGCGATCCGCGAGATTCTCGGACGCAGCGGATTGACGGCGCGCGAGGTCGAGATTCTCAACGGGATGGCGCGGCAGATACGATGGGTCGCTGAGGGTGGGCATCGGACGCTCGCCGAGAAGCGGCGCGCGGGCAAGAAATTAAGATGACTGTTTCGCGGTTTCCACGCGCGGGGGCGATAAGCGATAATCGCGATCGGTCGCGCGCGTCGTGAATCATCAATGGCCGAGATAATCGATTTTGCGGAGATCCGGGAGGCGCGGCGCAAAGCCCGCGTGCGGGGGCCCGAGCGCGAAAACCTGGAGTGCGCGGCGCAACTGATGCGCGAGAACCTGGCCGCCGTCGCCGCCGAGCTGACCGACGCGCCGCGCGGCGAGCAGGGCGAACTGTTGACGCGGGTAGAAAGGCTGGCGGCGCTGATTCGGTACGCAATGCGAATGCTCGGCGAGACGATCGACGCCGGACTGGATGGGCCGGCCTCGATTCGGTCGCGATAGGCATCGGCCTGGCGCAAGATCCCAACCGATGGACGAAGGACTGACTTTGAGAATCACCGGCGTGGAGCCGGGGGACGAGATCGCGGGCGCGCGCAAGGTGCGGCTGGCGACGACGCGCGGCTCGATCGCGCTGGTGCTGCATTCGGCGCCGGAAAAGGGGCGCGCGGCGCTGTGCGTCAGCGGCGCGATCGGCGGATTCGACGGTCCGTCGATGCTGTATCCGCACCTCGGGCTGGAGATGCCCCGGCGCGGGATCACGATTGCGCGGCTGGATTATCGCGCGCCCAACGAGTTCGGCGAATGCCTGGTCGATGCGATGGCGGCGCTGACGTTCCTGGGCGGGATTGGGCATGAGCGCGTCGCGCTGATCGGGCATTCGTTTGGCGGCGCGGTCGCGATCAACGCGGGAACGCTCAGCCCAATCGTCACGACGGTGATCGCGCTGTCGAGCCAGCTAGCGGGCGCGCACATGGCGGGCGAGCTGGCGCCCAAGCCGCTCCTGCTGATTCATGGCGGGGCGGACACGATTCTTTCGCACGAAAGCTCGCAGGCGCTCTACGAGCGCGCCGGCGAGCCCAAGACGCTCAAGATTCTGGCCGGCGCGGGACACGGATTGGCTGACAGTGAAGTATTCGAGCTGGTGAGCGACTGGCTATTGCAAAAGAGCTGAGAACTGAACCGGCTGTTCACTCGAATAACCACTTCACGATACAATCGAAAAATGGCCAGCGGACAACGAATCGCGGTGGTGGGTGCGACGGGCGCGGTCGGGCAGACCACGCTCAAAATTCTCGAGCAGCGCAAGTTCCCGATTCGCGAGCTGCGCGCGTACGCGTCGGAGCGATCGGCGGGCAAGACCGTGACGTTCGCGGGCGAGTCGATAACGGTGCGGCGGCTCGACGCCGACTCGTTCAAGGGGATCGATATCGCGCTGTTCTCGGCGGGCTCGGCGCAGTCGCGCGAGTTCGCACCGATCGCGGTCAAGGCGGGCGCGATCGTCGTGGACAAGTCGAGCGCCTATCGAATGGACCCGGACGTTCCGCTGGTGGTGCCCGAGATCAACCCCGCCGCCGCGCGTCGTCACAAGGGAATCGTGGCGTGTCCGAATTGCACGACGATCGTCACCGTGATGCCGCTCAAGCCGATCCATGACCTGGGGCGTCTCAGGCGGGTGGTCGCAACGAGTTTCCAGGCGGTGTCGGGCGCGGGCGTCAACGGGGTTGCGGAACTGCGCGAGCAGACGATGGCGTGGTCGAAGGGCGAGGCAATCAAGGCGAAATTTTTCCCGCATCAGATTGCGTTCAACCTGATTCCGCATATCGACAAATTTGTCGAGGGCGGATACACCGGCGAGGAAATCAAGCTGGTCAACGAGATCAGGAAGATCCTCGAGCAGCCCGAATTGCTGATTTCGCCGACCACGGTGCGGGTGCCGGTCTTCACCGCGCATTCGATTTCCGTCAACGCGGAGACCGAGACGAAAGTCGCGGCGGCCGACGCGCGCGAGGCATTTGCGCATTTCCCGGGGATTCGGCTGTTCGACGATCCCGCGCAGAATCGCTACCCGATGCCGATCATCGTCGAGGGACAGGACGACTGCTTCGTCGGGCGAATCCGCGAAGACCTGAGCTGCCCCAACGCGCTGAACTTCTGGGTGGTGGGCGACCAGCTGCGCAAGGGCGCGGCGCTCAACGGCGTTCAGATCGCGGAACTGCTTATCGGCGTCCGCTAGCTCTCCGGTATAAAAGTCACGCTGCCAGCCGGAATCGTGGTCACGGTGTGCCCCGTTCGCGGCGCGCTCAGCATCGCCTGAAGATCGACGATGGCCAGGTAGCTGAAGTCAGCGTTCTCCAACACAGCGTATGCCTTTTTGGTGTTGGGGCTGACATAAGCCGTCACCGTATGAGGATCGTAACCCTCCGACCAGCCTTCCTCGGGGCTCGGGGGGCTGGGCACGGTGAACGCCACGTAGTCGGGGAAGGCAGGCGTTCCGCTCCCTGAAGTGGCAGGCAGTTCGACGACGCCCTCCAGGTCGCCGCCATACTCACCGGTCACTATGCCAAGGTGCGTGCCTGGTGCGACTGCAATACCGCAGGTGCCGGCGGCCAGATTGTCAAACTCGGGAAAGTTCACAAGCTGGCTGGCGGCGTCGGTCCACGTGCCGGCGGGAGTTCCCGGCGTGAATTCCGCCTGAGTCAGATCGGCGATGAAGAGATTGCCGGTAAATTCATCGGTACCCAACGCGATGCCGGTGGTGCAGTCTTCTCCTGCCGAGTCGAACTCCGGCGCCCCCGACTCCCCAGAGACGTCATTGTTGAACACCGCAGCCGGCGAGCTGCTGATATTAACCAGCTGGTAATCCGAATCCTCATTCGGCGACAGAATCAGGTGGCGGACGGGGTCGATCGAAATGTCTTCAGAAGTCTCCGCTCCGGCAGGAATGGGGGTTTCAAAAGTGGGAGTGCCGCTCAGGTCCAGGAATTGGTAGCCACCCGGGCCACCCGTTTCCAAGCCAACCGTGATCAATGCCTTGTTGATTGACGCGTCCACCACCACGCCGCAGTTTTCGCAGTCGCCGCCTGAGAAACCTTCAGAGCCGGTCGCGCCACTGGTCAACGTGCTGGTAAGGGTCGTGCCGTTAATGAGGTAAACGTCGGTGTTATTGGCGACGCATACCGTCAGGCCGGTCGTGGAGTTGGAGGAGCAGGAGTTCGGGATGTTCGCTGTCGTAATTGTAGTCGGCGCACCACCCGTACCAATGCCGCTGCTGGTCTCAACGGGTACAACCTTAATACTGGCCGAACCTTCGCTCCCGCCCCAGTTTCCCTGTGGAAGATAGGCAGTGGCGTTCTTGCCCTGGACCAGTATCCCTATGGAACTGGACGGCAGGCATGCATTCGCAGACGTAGGCACCGAAGTGGGTTGGGCGTGACAAGAGGCGCACGGATCGCATCCCGTGCCGAGCGACAGCCCTGCGACCACGAGTAACAGAACAATAGCCAGCACCGCCCATCGAGACGTCATAGTCGATCTCCTATGCCTTTAATCCGCAAAATATGCAGTCCGGCGGCGCGAATTTCGCTCCTCCGCCATCGGATCCCCCGCACGTTGCGGCAACATAGACAAATGGCGGGCCAGTGGCAAGCGAATTGGCAGGTAAATCGGCAGAGGCCTGACCGATTGGTCCGTCGATTGACAATGCCCGCGCTCGCATATTACCGTCGGCCAACTGTCAGCGATTGCAGCTTTATTGTGTTCGCAGGATTTTTCACCAACTCCCACCAGCACTGATGGCGTTGCGGCTCTCGACGGGCGGGAGAAGCACGACGAAGTGGCAACAGAACGAATACTGATCGTCGGCTTGGGGGGACTCGGCGTTCCCGCATTGCGGGCGCTGGCGCGAGCCGGCGCAAGGCGGCTGACACTAATCGATCCCGACCCCGTCGAACTGTCGAATCTCGCACGCCAAGTGATCTATCGAAGCCGGGATACCGGCACGCCGAAGGTTGATGCGGCGGCGCGATGGCTGGTCGAGCGGTTCCCCGCGGTCAATGTGGAACGGCATCCGATTGCGCTCGAAGCGTCCAACGCGGCGCGCCTGGTCGCCGTACACGACTTTGTAATCGACGCGACTGACAGTCCGGCCACGAAATTTTTGATCAACGACACGTGTATCGCGGCGCCGACGCCGTTCGTTTATGGCGGGGTAGTCGGGATGACCGGGCAGGCGATGACGGTAATCCCGGGCGAGACGGCGTGCATCCGATGCGTGTTCGAGACTCCGCCTGATGAAAACGAAACCCAGAGTTGCCGCGAAGCGGGGATCGTCGGTCCCGTGGCGGGCGCGATCGGCGAGCTGCAGGCGGCGGAGGCGATGCGCGCCGTGCGCAGGCAAACGCCCTTGCTCTCGGGAAAAATTCTCAGCTACGACGCGTCCGGCCCGGGGCGTGTGCGGATTGCGGCGGTTAGTCCCCGCTCCGGGTGCGGCTGCGGCGCGTGGAAGCCGAAGCCGCGCGATGCGCGCGGGCGGCGCGAGTCGCAATCGCCAGGCAGGTGATGGAATCGCGATGACCCTGACTGACGCGCAAATCGAACGCTACAGCCGCCAGATAATCGTGCCGCGCATCGGCGGCCTCGGTCAGGAACGTTTGCTTGCCGCGCGGACGGTGCTTGCAGGCGACGCGCGCGATATCGAAGCGCCGCTCGCTTACCTGGTTGGCGCAGGGGTCGGAGCGATCGGCGTGCGGGTGGCCGGCGGCCAAAGTGGACTGCCCGGGGAAATAGCCGCCGCGCGCGAGCTGAACGCCGGCGTATCTGTCACTGTCGCGGATGAGTCAAAAGGCCGCGTCGATTTGGCGCTCTTGATCGTTGGAAGTGAAGCGGCGCGAAAAGCCGCAGATGAAATCGTGGGCTATCGCGAGGTGCGAGCGTGGGTGGTCGCGCGCCTCGACGCGCCGGGAAAAATCGCCGTCATCCCAGGCGGGGCGCCCGGAGCGCCAAGCGTCGATGCGTCGATGCATGCGGGAGTGGGCAGCCGCTCGGAAGCCGCGGAATTTATCGCGATGCTCGCGACGGCGGAGGCATTCAAGCTGATTGCCGGATACGCGGAAAATCCATCGCCGGCGATCATTGAGTTCGACGGTTATCAAACCAGGGTTCGGGTTCATCCGTGATGTACCAGCTCTGGATGTTCGATTTCGACAACACGATCGCGCGGCTCGAGCCCGAGGTCGATTGGGCCGGCGGCCGGCTCATCCTCGAACCGTACCTGCGCTCCATCGGCGCGCCTGACCAACTGTTCGCACGAATCCCGCGCGGCAATCTCCCGCTCTACGACGCCTACCGCACGCTCATGCTCGCGGAGATCAACCAACCCGGGGTCAGCGAAGGACTGCGCCGCGCTTCGGAGATAATCGAGAAAATCGAGCTGGCGGGAGTCGATCGCGCGCAACCGCTGGAAGGAGCGATCGAAGCGCTCGAGGCACTGAAAGAAACCGGCGCCGCCGTCGCGATCGTGACCTCCAACTCGTCGAAAACGGTCAAGCGCTGGCTGGGCAGGAACACCGACGCATCCGTTGACGCAATCGTCGGACGCGATACTCTGCTCGGACTCAAGCCGGCGCCCGACATGCTGATTGCCGCACTCGAATTGTTTTCCGTCGATCGATCGCAAGCCGCGTTTGTTGGCGACAGCGAAGCCGACCTGCTGGCCGCGCAAAGTTGTGGCGTGCGATTTTATGGAGTCGCGGCCACCGATGCCGCGCGCGATCGGTTGCTCGCGGCAGGCGCCACCGAAATCTTCGGCTCGCCGGCGGCGCTCGCGATTGGCGTGATCATGCCGGCTGCGCGCGCCTGAGCCGGCCGATCGGCGCCCAACTTCCTGGCAACCGGCAGCCTTGTTTCTTCCGATAGGATTAAGTAATTTTTAAGGTTCACCAAGTAATCTAATTCTTAAGGGAGCATCAGTTTTTGCCGATGGATCAAGGTTTTACCTTGTGGTTTACAGGCCTGTCCGGGGCGGGGAAATCCACGCTAGCCAATCTGGCTGCCGAAGAACTGCGCCGGCGGGCGCATCGCGTGGAAATCCTCGACGGTGACGAAGTCCGCACCAATCTTTCCAAGGGACTTGGCTTTTCCAAAGAGGATCGCGACATCAACATCCGGCGCATCGGGTATGTGTGCCATCTGCTGGCGCGCAACGGGGTGATCGCGATTTCAGCGGCGATTTCGCCCTACCGCGAGATTCGCGACGAGGTGCGGCGCCATCACGAGCGTTTCTTCGAAGTCTATGTCCGCTGTACGATCGACAAACTCGTCGAGCGCGACGTGAAGGGGCTCTACAAGAAGGCGCTGGCCGGCGAGATCAAATCTTTCACCGGCGTCTCGGACCCCTACGAAGAGCCGCTCAAGCCCGAACTGATCGTCGATAGCAGCACGGAAACCGTAGCGCAGAGCCTGGCCAAGTTGCTCGGACGGCTCGAGGAGCTGAGCTACGTCAGCAAGGGAGCACGGCGATGAGCGTGCGCGACGACGCAATCGCGGCTCATGGCGGCGGCGAACTGGTCGATCTGAAAGCGCCGGTCTCCGAGCGCGCTGCGCTGGCGGCGCACGGCGCGAAACTCGCGGCGGTTACGCTCAACGCGCGCGACCTGGCCGATCTCGAGATGCTCGCGTCGGGCGCGTTCTCGCCGCTCACGGGTTTCATGGGCGAGGCGGACTACATTCGCTCGCGCGACGAGATGCGGCTGGCGTCGGGAGTGCCGTGGTCGATTCCGATCACGCTCGGCGTCGATGAAACGAAAGCGAAATCACTGAAAGCCGGACAGGATATCGCGCTCGCGACCGAAGACGGCCGGCGGCTGGCGACTGTGAAGCTTGCGGAAATTTACAAAGTCGATCGCAAGAACGAAGCGCAAAACGTGTTCGGCACCGCCGAGGACGCGCATCCGGGGGCGAAGAACGTCACCTCGATGCCGCCGTACTGCCTGGCGGGCAAGCTCACGCTGATCGAGGAAATACCGGGGCGCACCTTCCTGGAATTTCCGCGCGAGCCCCGGCAGACGCGCGCGGCGTTTCGCGAGCGGGGATGGAAAAAAATCGTCGCCTTCCAGACCCGCAACCCGACTCATCGCGCGCACGAGTATATCCAGAAAGCGGCGCTGGAAATCTGCGACGGACTGATGATCCATCCGCTGGTGGGAGAAACCAAAGGCGACGACGTGCCCGCCGCAGTCAGGATGGAGACTTACAAGGTTCTGCTCGACCTGTACTATCCGAAGAATCGCGCGATGATCGGCGTGTTCCCGGCGCACATGCGCTACGGCGGCCCGCGCGAGGCGATCCTGCACGCGATCGCGCGGCGCAACTACGGATGCACGCATTTCATCGTCGGGCGCGATCACGCCGGCGTCGGCAATTACTACGGCAGCTACGACGCGCAGAAAATCTTCGAGCGCTTCGAGCCGTCCGAAATGGGAATAACGCCGCTGATGTTCGAGAACACGTTCTACTGCAAGCGCTGCAACTCGATGGCGTCGTTCAAGACCTGCCCGCATACCGACGAAGACCGCTTGATACTGTCGGGAACGAAAGTTCGCGAGATGCTGCGGGCGGGCGATGCGCCGCCGCCGGAATTCACGCGGCCGGAACTGGCGGCGATTCTGGTGCGCGCGATGCGCGAGGCAAAATAGCGCGCAATCGCGGGCACGCGCTTGCGAATTCAAGCCGGCGGTCTTCCGACCGCCGGCTTTTTTATTGGACGAGGCGAAATCCTTTGCGCCGAGCTGCCCTGCGGTCCAATGTCGCCGTGTATTCACATCCGAGTCGGGCATTCGTCGCGGCAATCAGGCTGTCCCAGAAGTCCGCGCCATCCTCGTAGTCCCGAAGGGCCACGCGAGCATCCTCGGCATGTTCAATCGAAAGTTGATCAGTATCGAACAACAGTCGGAGCGCATTAACAACAGCCGAGCGCGGCAGTTTGTAAGAGCTCTCCAGCACCCATACAACTTCTGCCAGCACCAAGCGATTGATAAAGCCGGGCTCCTGCGGCGAGCATTCATGCTCGATGAACCGAGTAGCGGCCCGCAACTGCGCCGGGTCATCGGCGACGAGGTAACGAACCAGGATGTTGGTATCGACTCCCCTCACCGCCGCGCAAATCTGCTCCTGATGCCCTCGTCCATCTGTTCAATCGTGAGTCGCCGCCGGACAGGGCCGAGCATTCCCCTGAGTTGGCGAACATCAACATTTTTTGGCGCCAACACGACCGTGCCGTCGCGCTGGATTACGAATTCAATTTTGTCGCCGGGCCGGAGCTTGAGATGGCTTCGAACTTTCAACGGGATCGTGGTTTGCCCCTTTCTCGTCAGAGTTGACGCAGCCATATTCCTTACCGCCTGTAAGATTCCTTACCCCATATAAGGATATCACAGGCGCGTCACGCGGCAAAGCCTTGAGGAAGAGGCGTCAGGACTTTAGCGCGCGCGCCGTCGCGGCGCGCCGCGCACGCTGGGGATCGCCCGACCACAGCCACGCATGCTCGGTGCGGCTCACCCCGACCAGCACGCCGAGAAATGCCGAAGGATGGATGAACAATTCCGCCAGCCCCGCCTCGTCGCGGCGATGCGCCGCGAAACGCGCTCCGCGCTCTTGCAGGCGCTTTTCGAGCGCGCCGACGTCGTCGGTCTCGACGAAAAACATGTACAGCGAATCGCCGCGCCGTTGGTGAAAACGGCCCATCGCAAGGTTGGGGTCGGTGATCTGCGTTATCTCGACGCGGTCAAGACGCGCGGGAGGATCGAACAGCGTCAGCATGCCCGTATAGCCGAAATCCTTGCTCTCGATCGGACTGAACTTCGCCGCGTCGAGGCCGAAGATGCGCGCGTAGCGGGCGGACGCCGCCTGCCAATCGCCGACGACGTTGGTGACTTCGTACGCCCACTTTATCGCGCCGACGGGCACGCGTTCGCGATGCTGCGAAATGACGGTGCGCATCCCGAACGTCGCGGCGGCGTCGAGATACAGTTGTCCCGCGGATTGCTCGAAACCGACGCCGCACTTCGTGAGATGATCCGCGGCGGCGGCGGGGTCGTCCACCGAGAATCCCGCGCCGAACAGCCCCGTCCCCCACTTCGACAGGAAACCCTGGACCGCTCCTGCCCCGTCGGGTTCGAGAATTTCGAGGAAGCTCGTCCCCGCTTGCATCGTGGTTCGCCTGGCGCCAAGCGGCGCCGCCTTGTCACGGCGGATCAGTTCCGCGCCGAAAACTTCTGCGACCACCCGCTCGGCCGCATTGCTGTCGGCGACCGCAATCTGAATTCTGTCAACGCGTTTGAGCATCGTCGAATTTTCTCCTCGCACCGTTGCCGGCAACTTGCGAATTACTGGAGCGGCGGCTCGTCGTCGGGCGGCGCGAGCACCGGCGACCCGTGATGCATCACCATGAACCATCCGTCGCCCACACGCTCGAAAACGTTGGTGGCGAGCACGTTCGAGCGTTCGGTGCCGTCGTAGCCGCGCTGGATCAGGCTTTCCTCGACGACGACGATCGCCAGGTCGCCGCTGATCGTCACTTCAATCTCGCCAAGCTCGAACTTCATCTCGAATAAGTTGCCGAGGATACGCTCCCAGCTCGACATGATCGGACCCCATCCCGAAAGTTTGCGCCATCCGGGATGGATGCAAATGATTCGCGGGTCGCGCAGCCAGACCGCTTCCATCTTTTCGGCGTCGAGACTTTCGAAGGCGTCGTAAAAGGCGCGGTTGGCGGCAATTACTGATTCGCGATCGGACATGGCTTGGTGTTTTCCAGCGTAGTTTTTCCGATGAGCACGCGCCAGTCGCGGCAGGGTTCATGGCGCCGGCGCAATTTTCTCCGCCAGCGCGGCGCCGGACGCCCGCAGCCGGATCACGTCGTCGATCAGCGCTGCGACTTTGCGCCCGGCCTGGGCGATCGGAATCCCGCCGCGATGAATGTTCGATATCACCGTGCGGTCGGGCTCGATCGATTTGAGCGTGGGCCGATAAATCACATACGCACTCAGGCTCTCGGCGGTGACCAGGCCGGGACGCTCGCCAACGATTATGCAGACCACGTCGGGGCGCAATATTTCGCCGAGATGGTCCTCGATTCTGACCCGCGCATTTCGAATGAATATCGGCTTCAGGAGCCGGTAGCGCGATGCGAGCCGCCGGGTGAGCGCGCGGATCAGCGGCGCGGCATTCTTCTCCACCGCCGCCGATGAAAGCCCGTCGCCGATGCATAGCAGCACGCTGGGCGTCGCCGCTTTGCCGCGCCCGCGCGGCGCAAGACGCGCGACCCGAGCAGCGTCGACGGCGTCAAGCCGCCGGCCGCGCTCCGGATAGCGCAAATAATCTTCGCGCGTGAGCGCCTGCGAGTGAACTTCGAGCAGGCCATTGCGCCGCGGCCAATCTCGCGCGACCAGCGTCATGACCGCGTCGACGGCGCGCGCGTGATCCGCCTGCACAGAGAGCATCGCGGCCGTCGTGTAGCGCGGACCCGCGCGTCCCACGTCAAGCCGCGCGGGTGTCGCACGGCGCATCGCGTCGAAATCGGCGTCACCGGGTGTCTTGCTCGACGAATCCATCAGCAGCCTCGCGTCGCCGGCGCGCGCCGTGAGACGGCCGTCGCTGAGAATTCCTCGCCGCTCGCACCAATCCTCGAACTCCGGCGCGGTACGCAGCTTGAGCAATGCCCTCAGCGCCGCGGCGTCGTGATAGCTGGTGGATTGATACGAGAGCATCACGTCGTCGCCCATCGGCACCGCCATGAAGTAGTTGCATCCCGCCGACGCGAGCAGCAGCGCCAGATTTTCGCAGTCGTTCTGTTCGGCGCGAGCGTGATTGGTGTAGCATGCGTCGGCCCCGTGCGGGACTCCGAGCAGCTTGCCCATCAGATGATCCTCGAGGCCGGCCCGCGTGATCTGTTTCGCATCGTAAAGATATTCGGGGCCGATGAATCCCACCACCGTGTTGACCAGCAGCGGCGCGTAGCGGCGCGCCAGGCCGTAGCATCGCGCCTCGAGCGTGACCTGGTCCGCACCCTGGTGCGCATCGGCGGACAGCTCCGAGCCCTGCCCCGTTTCGAAGTACATCAGGTTCGCCGCGCGCAGCCGGCCGGTCTCGCGAATCATCGCGTAGCCTTCGTCGAGCATCGCGACCGTAATCCCGAAACCGGTGTTGCCATTCTCCGTCCCCGCCAGGCTCTGGAACATAATGTCCATCGGAGCGCCGGCCTCGAGCGCGCGCATCTGCGTCGTGATATGGCCGAGCACGCAGTTTTGCGTCGGCACTCCGGTGCGCTCGATGATGTCGGCGGTGAGTTCGAGCAGTCGGCGGATGTTGTCGGGCTCGTCGATGCACGGGTTGATTCCGATGAGTGCGTCGCCGGTCGCGTAGGCCAGGCCTTCGTAGATGGCGGCGGCGATGCCGGTGAGATCGTCGCGCGGATGGTTGGGCTGGAGGCGCGTCGAGAGCCGGCCCGCCAGCCCAAGCGTGGTGCGCGCCCGGGTGACGACGCGAATCTTCGACGCAATCGTGATCAGATCGAGATTGCTGCATAGCTTGGCGACCGCGGCGGCAATCTCCGCGGTGATTCCGCGTCCGGTCGCGAGGATCGCGTCGCCGGTCGTCGCGTCATCGAGCAGCCATTCGCGGAACTCGCCGGCCGTCTGGTTGCGCACGGCGGCGAATGCGTCGCGGTCCATCGCGTCGTCGATCACGCGCGTCACTTCGTCGCGATCGTAGGCAGCCACCGGGTTCTCGCGGAGATCGTTCAACGTCAGATTCGCAAGCACCGTCTTGGCTGCGATTCGTTCCCGTTCGGAGCGCGCGGCGATTCCCGCAAGCTCGTCGCCCGAGCGCGCTTCGTTGGCGCGCGCGAGCAATTCTTTGACCGAGCGGAAGCGGTAGGACGTGCCGAGCAGTCGCGTCGAGAGTTTCATTGGCGTTGAGCCAGCGTAACGCGAGCGGATAGTAAGTGGAAAGAGACCCGATAGCCGCGCCGCGAGAACGGTTACCGCTGTGCCCGGATACCGGGGGGATCATCCCGACCGCCGGGCGCGGTAGCGCGCGCCGCATCGCCGCCATAAGATATCACTTCGCCTATGAGACCGATCCGCCTGCCGGCCACCACCATCGCTCTGCTCGCATCCGTCTCGATTGTCGTGACGATTGCCGGCGCGGCGCAGACCGGGAACCTGAAGCTCGATGTACTCGGCGAAGAGGGCGCGGGCGCGAAAAATCCCGCACACTTGATCGCGGCCAACGGCAAAGAGGCCGGCCAGGTCACGCCCGGCTCGTCGGTCGCGCTGGCGCCGGGCGAATACAAACTGGTGATGCCGATCATCGGCGGCCAAATCGTCAAGGACGGCGTCCAGATCGAGGCCGGCCGCACTCACACCGTGCTCATCGATAACGTCGCCGTGCTCCAGGTCAGCGCCAAGGACAAGACTGGTGTCGATCCCGGCTTCGGCGTGACCGTGACCACCACCGACATTCCGCACGCGAAGGTCGCCAGCTTTATTTCAGGCGACAAATATCTGTTCGCGCCGAGCGAGGTGGACGTGCACGTCGATGCGCCCCCGCAAGGCTACGACTGGCACGCGGTGGCGCTCGCGCCCGGCCGTCACGCGCTGCTGACGCTCAGCGAAGTTGTGAAGGCCGACCTGGTGGTGCAGACCGTGATGTCGAAGATTCCGTTCGACAACTCGACTCGCGTGGTAATCTTGCGCGCGGGTACGCAGACCAAGGTCGCCGAGAGCGATCCGGGCAGCGAGCATCGCTTCAAGCTTGACCCGGGCGACTACGACGCTTATGTGGAAAATCGGTCCGGCAAGGGCAAGCCCTACGTGACTTCGGCTGGAATCCATCTCGACTCTGGTGCAAAGGTGGAACGGACGGTCCCGCTGGACTAAGTAAGAAGAGAAGAGAGGTTAGATGGCAAGCGAACGGCAAAAAGAAATCAAGCGGCGGCGCAAACGGAAAAAATCGAGACTGCAGGCCAAGACCCGGGAGGCGCGCAAAAAGACCCGCAAGAAGCGCTCCTCAACGTCTGCGACTAAAGCTATAGTGGACTAGCCTGCGTCCGACGTTTGCCTGAATCGGGCGCTTAGCGCGCGCCGCGCAGAGGAGCGACGGGAGAACTTAATTGTATGCGGAACCCTCCTGGGTCCCGCACCTCCTTGGGCAGGGCTGAGCCCTGTACCCAGTCTCCATCGCGAAATCCCGAGGACGGTCTTTCGCTCTCGGCCTTGAGAGAAAAGGACGCTTCGGCGGACTTTTCGATTAACAGTGGGTGCAGGGCTCAGCCCTGCTAGAACTTTTTTGTGTCATCCTGAGCGCAGCGAAGGATCTCGCGCGCCAGCGCGTTTCGCAATTGAACGATTGAAAGGAAAAGCTCCCATGCAAGTGAAGCACCCAATCCGATTCCCGTTGTATGCCCTGCTTGCTCTGTCGATCGTTGCGCTCTCACCGATCCCGGCGGCGAGAGCGGCCGGCGATGACGCCGGCACGCAGTCCGCGCTTGCTGCGGCGATCGCCGGACCGCAACGCTCCCAGCCAAATAGGGCCCGCGACAAATATCGCCATCCGATGGAAACGCTCACTTTCTTCGGGATAAAGCCCACGATGACGGTGGTCGAGATCTCGCCCGGCGCCGGTTGGTATACCGAGATCCTGGCGCCCTTGCTCAAGGACCACGGCAAGCTCTACGAAGCTGTTGGAGGAGGCCCGGGCGCCAAGACCTTCCAGGACAAGCTCAAGGCCGATCCCACCGACTATGCCCAGGTAATCGTGACCACGCTCAAGCCGCCGGCCGAAACCGACATCGCGCCCGCAGGCTCAGCCGATATGGTCTTGACGTTTCGTAACGTTCACGACTGGCTGGCGCATGGCAACACGCAAGACTACTTCAAGGCGTTTTACCGCGCGCTGAAACCCGGCGGAGTCCTGGGAGTAGTCGACCATCGCGCCGATCCGTCGCAGCCGCAGGATCCCATCGCCAAGAACGGATATGTGCGCCAGGACTATATGATCCAGCTCGCGCAACAGGCCGGCTTCAAACTGACGGGCGCCTCGGAAATCAATGCAAACCCCAAGGACCTGCGCGACCATCCGGTATGGTATCTGCCGCCGACCTTGCGCCTGGGTGAAAAGGATCGCGACAAGCATCTGGCTATCGGTGAGAGCGACCGGATGACGCTCAAGTTCATCAAGCCGCCGACCGAGGCCCAGCCGCATTGAAGCGCGCCGTCCCGATTTGAGCTGTCAACCGCCTGCTACGGGGACGGGTACGCAAGGACGAACAGACCCATATCGACGGTGCCCCAGCCACTGGCTTTGTCATAGCCGGGACCTGCGGAAAATCCGGTGACTCCGTTGAAACTGTTGTTGCCCGACGTCACGTCGCGAATCCCGGTCGTTGCGCCGTCGTTCTCCACGCCGAGTTGATAGATTCGCGTGTTGAGATTGCCGACCCAAGCGCCCGCTTGCTGCGAGATCAGCTGGCTGATGCCCGCCCATGCCGGTGCGCCGATACTGGTGCCGCCCTCGCAGCATTCGACGGCAGGCTCGTCGCTGCCGTTGCGGCTGCCAAAGAAGAAACCGGGCGATCTGGGACTGGCGCCAAACGAGATGTCGGGAACGTCGCGCTTCTTATCCTTGGGAATGAGCCCTTTCTGAAACGCGGGCTTCTTGAAGACCTTGCTCTCGCCGCCGCCGGCCGCGTAGCCGTCGTCGTTCCACACGCTTTCTGAAACGAAGCCGACGTCGCTGCCATCGATGTCGTAGACAGGCGTGAACTCGGTGCCGCCAATCGCGGTCACGTATGGCGACGCTGCAAGTTCACTGACTTCGCGCGTCGTGCCGGGTACGCACTCATTCTGCTTTGCACTGAATCGCAGCCCGGCTGCGCCTTTGTCGCCAGCCGCGACGAACACGGACTGACCTTGCGAAGCCGCCTGCTTAAAGAAATTGTTCTGGGTTCGGTAGGAGCCAGCCGAGACGCCGCAGAATGAGAAGCTGATGCTGATCGCACTGCACGGGCTGTTCTTTTCCCTCACCGCCGCATGGATTGCGTCGAGAATGGCCGACGAAGACTTGGTGGTGTTCTCATCGCCGAGATAGATGCGGATGCTCGAACCGGGCGCGACGGCGTGCGAGTAGTTCACGTCAACCATCGTTTCGACTTCGTCCGCGTTCTGGCCCGGGTCGGTACCATCGACCAACTCGGTACTGAAGTTAGCGGCTGACAGCGCGGGCAGGCTGAACTGGGAGTTGAATGCGTTCGCGGCATCTTCGTCGATGTTCGAATCCTCGACGACCGCGATGCATCCGGTGCCGCTGCCGTCGATTCCATCATTCAACAGCGGCGTTTCGTCGTAGAAGGTATAGATGTCGGCAGGACCGAAGAACGGCCCGATACTACCGACGATCGCGTCGGGCGAATGGGCGCTGGAATCACGCTTGGGCACGCGATGCACCGCAGGCTTGCTGTGCAGCAGGTTGTCGAGCCCGTTGATCGATTCGATTAGCGGCGCGAGGTCGGCGGGTACGGCGGGATCGGCGGTGCTGGAATACAGACGGCCGTCGGCCGTCGCGGCAATCTTCACGGCGAAAGCATTTTGCGCCTGCGCCACCGTGGCGGTGAAAGAGACCTCCCGGGTCGAGGCGTCGGCAGACGTGACGGTGAAACCGCTTTCCCTGAGCCATCGTGCGACTCGCGCAAGGTCGCCGTCCGTGGGTCCGAAACGGCTGGTGAACTCATCGGGAGTCAGCCACCGACGGTATTGCGATGACGCCGGGTTCTGCTGATCGGCAAGCAGGCGCGTGAGTTCAGCGCCATTGCGCAACGCCATCGTGAGATGCATCGCGAGCGGCCGCGAAGGTGACGCGGCGGCCGCGCCCACAATCTCGGCGGCTTCGTCGGGATGGTTGCCCGCGAGGATCGTGGCCGGATCGCCGGCCGCGGCGGGCCGTGCGGCCGCGACGATCAGAGCGAGTCCTGTCATCAGGATAAAATGGCGTAACGCCCCAAACCTGCCCATCAAACTTGCGGAGCCTCCGTACCGTTCCAGCGTACCGATGGCAGGCGCGTTGACAAGAGGCGCGATGCACCGGAGAATTGAGGCCTAATGGCACGAATTACCGTTGAAGATTGCCTGGAGAACATTCCCAACCGCTTCGAGCTCGTGCTCGGTGCGGCGCGGCGCGCCAAACAGCTGCTCAAGGGCGCGCGGCCACTGGTGGAATCGGACAACAAAGAAGTAGTAACGGCGTTGCGCGAAATCGCCGCCGGCAAGGTCACGATCGAAGAACCCGACGCCTGACCGGGCACGATCGATTCGACAAGAACCGACACAGCTCCGCGCCGCCGACGGCTCGAGCATTGGTGTCCGCATCTCGTGCCAGCGTGTGGTAAAGCTGGAGCCAGCCTGTGGCGCGCAAACCCGGCAAACCGATCCGTCGCAAGCGCACAACGCAAGCGAAACGCGCTAGCATCGCGGGCGTCGAGGCTCGTCGCGCCCGCGCGATTGCCGAGCCGATCGCAGCTGAAGAGTCCGAATTGGATCTCGTCCCCGAAGCGGGCGCCCGCGAGGAAGCTGCCGGTGATGCGCCGATCGAAGTCTCCGAGTTTCATCCGATAGAAAGTACCGACGACGAACCGCCGCTGCGGACCGATCAGGAGCCCGCCGAGATTGAAGCCGGCGCCGCCAAGGACGGCGGCGCGATCGTAGCCGCCGATCCGCTGGGCCGCTACCTGGCCGAGATTCGCCGCTTCCCGCTGCTGACGCGCGAGGAGGAGGCGGTGATCGCGCGGCGCTACGTCAAGGACAAGGATCCCCAGGACGCTTACCGGCTGGTCACCGCCAATCTGCGCCTGGTCGTGAAACTCGCCTACGATTTCGCGCGCGCGACGAAAAACGTGCTCGACCTTATACAGGAGGGCAACGTCGGCCTGATGGAAGCGGTCAAGAATTTCGACCCCGAACATGGAATCCGCTTTCCGTCCTACGCGGTGTGGTGGGTGCGCGCGTATATCTACCGCTACCTGATCAACAACTGGCGGCTGGTCAAGATCGGCACGACGCAAGCGCAACGCAAACTGTTCTTCAATCTCCGCAAGGAGACCGAACGGCTGGAGCGCGAGGGATTCACTCCGCAACCGCTCCTGCTGGCGCATCGGATGGGTGTGCGGGAAAGCGACGTGCGCGAGATGCAGGAGCGGATGGGGCAGAGCGAGCTGTCGCTCGATCAACCTGCCGGCGCCAGCGATGATACGCGGCTGCTCGACGTAATCCCCGACGCCGGGCACAACCCGGAAACCGAAACCGCCGACCGCGAGTGGCGCGACTTCGCCCACGACAAGGTCGAGCAATTCGCGGCGACGCTGGCGGGCAAGGAGCTGGAGATTTTCAGGGCGCGGCTGCTGTCGGAAGATCCCGACACGCTGCAGGTGATCGGCGCGCGCTTCGGAATCAGCCGTGAGCGCGTGCGGCAGATCGAAACGCGGCTCAAGCGCCGGCTCAAAGAGTTTATCGAGGCGTCGGCGCCCGACGTCGACGACGCGGGCCCGTCGTAGGCGCCGCTGGTTTACCCCATTGCCGCTGATAGCCGCCGCTTGCGATAATGCGGTTCGAGGCGGATCGCGCAAGGAGCCTGCAGTCGAATGCGAGAACGCAGTTGCGCGCTGGTTGTGGTGGGTAACGAAATCCTTTCCGGCAAGGTCCAGGATTCCAACGCGTATTTCGCGGCTCGCGAGCTGCACAAGATCGGCGTCGCGCTGGCGCGTATCGCAACCATCCCGGACCAGCTTGCGCCGATCGCCAGCGAAGTCTCGTACTGCGCACGCAACTTCGATTTCGTGATCACTTCGGGCGGCGTCGGCCCAACCCATGACGATCTTACGATGGAAGGCGTCGCGCGCGCGTTCAACCGGCGTCTAGTGGTCCATCCCGAGCTCGATCGCCTCATCCGCAAACATTTCCACGAGCGCTCGCTCGCCGCAGGCCTCAAGATGGCCGAAGTGCCCGAGGGCGCGATCCTCAACGAAGCCGGTGACGTCCGTTTTCCGACCGTGCAGATCGAAAATGTGTACGTGCTGCCCGGAATTCCGCAACTGTTCGAGGCCAAGCTGCGGGCGCTGAGCAGCCGTTTTGCGACCGACCCATATTTCATGCGCGCGATTTACCTGACCGCCGGCGAGGGCACGATCACCGATCACCTCAACGACTGCATGCGCAATTTTCCGGAGTTGATGCTGGGCTCGTATCCGCGGATCGGAGATCCCGGCTACCGCGTGAAGTTGACGCTCGAGTCGAAGAACGCCGAATATCTCGAGCGCGCGTTTCGTCATTTGATGGGGCTGCTGCCGGCCGAGGCAGTGGTAAAAACCGAGTAGCAATTTACGCCGACGTGGTGGTGGAGGAAATCATGAGGAAAGGAAATTTCAGATTCGCCGTGATCGCGCTGGGATTGTCGGTGATGCTCGCGATGCCGGCCGGTCCGCTCGCACAGTACGCCGCGGCACAGACGCAGCCGGCAGGCGCTCCGGCGCCAGTGCAGGTCCCGCAGCCGCAAGAGGGCGGCGTCAACTGGCCGGGCGCGGGTTACGGCGCGGGCGCCTTGATCTTAAATCTTATCTATATCCCGGTCAAGATGACTTACGCGATCCTCGGCGGCATCGTCGGCGGCGGAACTTACCTGGTGACCGGGGGCAACAAGCAGGCGGCCGACACGGTTTGGCGCAGCGCGTTCGGCGGCGACTACGTGCTGACGCCGCAGATGCTGGCCGGCCAGCAGCCGATCAACTTCAGCGGGCCGACCGAGACCCCGCCTGCAGGTCCCAAGACAAGTTCATCGTCGGGCAGCGTCGCGCCGATCGCGCCGCTTCCGCAGGCGGGCTCCTCCGCGAGCGCATCGTCGCCGGCAGGCGGGCAGCCGCTGGATCACGGTAGCGGCCCCGCGGGCGCGGGCGTGCCAAACTCGGACATCGAGTAGCAGAGCAAAGCGCCGGGACGTGAAAGGTCACGCATGAAGAGGATTCGTTTTGTCTGGAAATCCACCTGCACGACTTGCCGCGAAGCGCGAAGCTTCTTGCGCAAGGATCTCGGCGCGGAGCTCGACGAGCGCGACTACGCGCGAGTTCCTCTCAGTGCGGCTGAGCTGAAGGATCTGTTTGCGGGCCGCGACCCGCGCGATTTTCTAAACCCGCGCAGTCCGGCCTTCAAGGCGATGGGCCTGGCGGGTAAATCGCTCACCGTCGAGCAGGCGTTCGCGCTGATGGTGAAGGAGCCGAATCTAATCAAGCGGCCGATCATCGTCGCGGGCAAACAGCTGATCGCAGGCTTCGATCGCGACCGCCTGCGTGCCGCACTGAAGTAGCGCCCCGCGGAGAGCGCGTACCTCGTGTGCGGGTGTGCAATAGCTTGGCCGCGAGACTGCGCGCACGCGGAAGGGAAACAAAAACGGCCGAGTCGTCGCGACCCGGCCATTTGTCGTCAAAGATTCAGTCGCGATTATGCCGTCTTCTCGGCCTTGTCGGGTTTCTCGGTTTTCTCGGTTTTCTCGGCGCGATCCGAGTTGTTCGCGTCGTTGTTTCGCTCGGCCTTATCGCCGCGTGGCGCGCGCTCGGCCCTATCGCCGCGAACGCGGGGCACGACGTTGCTGGTGGTTAGCGCCTCGATAAACTTGCGGACCGCAGGCGAGAGCTCGCGGCCGCGCTTGTAGATGATCGCCAGCGGACGCAGGAAGCTCCCTTCCTGGAACTCGAGCATCCGCAGAGTGCCGCGCGCGACCTCGTTCTCGACCGTCATCCGCGGCACGATTGCGCATCCAAGACCGATCTCGACGGCGCGCTTGATGGTCTCGATGTTGTCGAATTCGAGCGCGTAGATCGGCTTGACGCCGTACTGGCGCAGGATTCGATCGGAAGCCTTTCGGGTCGGGATATCGCGCTCGTATCCGACAAACTTCTGACCCTGCAACTGTCCGACACTTACCTTCGACTGCTTGGCCAGCGGATTGTCGGGCGGCACGGCGAGCACTAACTCGTCGTGGCGAAACGGCACCGAGACGATTTGGCTGCGCTTGGAAGGATAGGCAACGACGCCAAGATCGACTTTGCCCTCGATGAGATCTTCGTAAATTTTGTTCGAGCGCAGATACTCGAGATGTACATTGACGGCCGGATAGTTGCGCAGAAATTCGGACAGGTACGGCGGCAATTCGTGCAAGCCCACGCTGTAAACGGTGCCGACGCGAATCGTGCCCGCGACCACCGAGCCGATTTCACGCAACCGGTTCTCCAATTCCAGGAAACGGCGCACGATTTCCTTGCTGGAGGTGTATAGAATCTGTCCGGCCGGCGTGGGTTTGACTCCGGCTCGTCCACGTTCTATCAATCGGCAGTCGTACTTCTCTTCGAGGCTTCGGACCTGCTGGCTGACCGCCGATTGAGTGACGAAGTTTTGTGATGCGGCATAAGAAAAGCTTCCGCTCTCGATTATGTCGCAGAAGACCTTTAGCGTTTCGATGTGCATATTGCCGACTTGGGGCATAAGGCTACGTGATAGTTAAATCTGATGCAAGTAGTAGCGGTGATAATTCGCCCTTGAATCAACCGGCGGTAGGAACGCGCGTGGATCGAAGGCGCACGACGGCGGCGGGCATGATTTTGCCGATCCAGAGGATAGCTCGACGTGGCCAGGCCTTGACGGCGGCCGGTCTCCGCAATTTCGCAATAAAACACGTTTCAAAAATCGCATGGAGCGCAAGATGCCAGATTTATTAAGAGATCTCGATTTTTTTCACCTCGACGACCTGCTGACCGATGAAGAACGGATGGCTCGCGACACGGCCAAACGTTTCGTCGATCGCGAAATTTTGCCGCAGATCGAGCGCCATTTTGCGAGTGAAACCTTCCCAATGGAGCTTGTACCGCAAATGGCCGAGCTTGGAATGTTTGGCGCCAATCTCAAGGGTTATGGATGCGCCGGGATGAATAACGTCGCGTACGGCTTGATCATGCAGGAGCTCGAAGCGGGGGACTCGGGGCTGCGCTCGTTCGCGTCGGTGCAAAGCGCGCTTTCCATGTACGCGATTTATGCAAACGGCAGCGAGGAACAGAAGCAACGCTACTTGCCGGAAATGGCCAAGGGAAAATTGATCGGCTGCTTCGGTCTGACCGAGCCTGACCACGGCTCGGACCCCGGCGGGATGGAAACGCGGGCGCGGCGCGATGGCGACGGATGGATCCTCAACGGGACCAAGCGATGGATCACCAACGGCTCGATCGCGGACGTCGCGATCGTGTGGGCGAAGGTCGACGAGGGTATCACCGGGTTTCTCGTCGAGAAGGGGACGCCGGGATTTTCGACGCGCGATATCCACGGAAAATTTTCGATGCGCGCGTCGATCACTTCGGAATTGATTTTCGAGGACGTACGAATTCCCGCTACCGCTCATCTGCAGAAAGCGCGCGGGCTGAAGGGTCCGCTCGGATGCCTGACGCAGGCGCGCTACGGAATCGCGTGGGGCGCGATCGGCGCGGCGCGGTCGTGTTTCCATTGCG
>NZ_JBEKFG010000054.1:0-25319 GCF_050013435.1 Binatus sp. (SeqCode)
AATTACCGCATCGCGGCGGCGGGATTCAAGGTTGCCGCTGCGCGCGCCAAAGACGCGACCGATCGCGACATGTGCGAGTACTGGCGTGCGCGTGCGCTGGAAAATGCGGGCGATACCGGCGATGCTCACGCGATTTTCGCAAAACTCGCCGCCAGCACCGACACCAACTACTATCCCGAACTCGCCAGCCGGCGCGTCGCGGAATCCGGGCCCGATCTTCCGGCCGCGTCGGCGCCGGATCCACAATACGGCGCTGCGCCCGCCGTCACCGGCGTCGCCGAGTATCACATGGCGCGGCTTCAGACGCTTCGCGCGATGGGACTCAAGGAGCTTGAGCCCGCCGAGTTGAAGGCGCTCGAGGAGCATGCCGGCGGCACCGTCGAGATGCGGCGCTTCGTGCTGGCCGGACTGGCGAATGCCGATGCGTGGTATGACGCAATCGTGGCTGCGACGCACATGGAAAAAAACGGCCAGATGAGCCACGCCGTCGCGGAGCGGGTTCGCTATCCGCGCGCGTATTGGGATCTCTTCGCGTCCGCGTCCACCCGGCTCGCGCTGGACCCTTACCTGGTGCTCGCGTTGGCGCGGCAGGAGAGCTTGTTCAACCCCAATGCCACGTCGAGTTCGAACGCGCGCGGCCTGATGCAGTTGATTCCGTCGACGGCGAAGAAGATGGCGTCCGAGCACGGCATGGATAGCGAAGCGATCCGTCTCTACGATCCCTCGGTTAACGTCGAGCTGGGGACGGCGTATTTGAAAAACCTGCTCGAGATGTTCGGCGGCAACGCGTTTCGTGCGGTCGCGGCGTATAACGCGGGCGAGCACGCGGTTTCGAAGTGGGTGGCCGATTTTTCCGGCGCCGATGACGAGTGGGTCGAGAATATCGCGTACAAGGAGACGCGCGAGTACGTAAAGAAAGTGATCGGAGGGCGGCGCGAGTATCTGCTGCTGTATCAGCGCAGCCCCTAGCGGCCCCGCTTGACAGTTCGCTCGGCATCTCTACACACTCCGGTAGGGAAGCTCGAGGAATTTTATTGGCATCACGCAAATTCAAGGCGGTCTTTTTCGATCTCGACGGCACGCTGGTCGATATCCATGGCCCGCTGTATATCGCCGCGAAAAGCGCGCTCGACGAACTCGGCCATGAGCCGCCGCTCACCCATGAGCGCTTTCGCGAAGCGATTTCCAGGGATGACGTATGGCTCGGAGTGCCCGAGCATCTCAGGCCCGAGTACGTGAAGCTCGCGTACGCATACTTCCTGGCCGAGGTCGACAAGACCGAGCGTCTCGAGGTGCTGCCGCACGTGCAGGATACGCTGGCCGAACTGAAGCGGCGCGGCTACGCGACCGGGGTGATCACCAGCCGCCCGGGTGATTCGCAGCGGCTGGTCGAGAAGCTCGCGATGGTCGGGCTCGCCTCGTACCTGGACCAGGTCGTCACGCAGAACACGAGCTCGCTGCGTGCGCTGGACAAGACGGAGAGCCTCAAGCAGACCGCGCTCAAGGCGGCGATACTTCCCCACGCCTGCATGTACGTTGGCGACGAGCCGCGCGACACGATGGCCGCGCTCGCCGCGGGCTACGGCGCGGCGGTTGCGGTCTCCACCGGCACCGCGTCGTTCAAGTACCTGCAGACCCATCCGTATTTCAAACCCGACTACGTGATCAGCTCGATGGCGGAGCTGATCGACCTGCTCGACAATCTGACCGCGGAAATGGCCGAGTAGCGATGGCGCGTTTGGAGCCCTTGCGGGAGCCGCCGCGCGCGCTCGAAGGCCTCAAGGTCGTCGAGTTGCCGTGCCTCGACACGATGCCTTTTCTGGCCGCATCGATGGCCGCGAAGTCGTTCGCGGATTTCGGCGCCGAGGTCGTCAAGGTCGAGCCGCCGCGAACGGGATCGATGGAACGGGTGCTGGGACCGTTTCGCGATGAGCTGCCCGACCCCGAAACCGGCGGGCTGCATCTCTACCTCAACACCAACAAGCTCGGCGTGACGATCGACCTGGAAAACCGGCGCGGGCGCGATCTTGCACTCGATCTGCTTGCGCCGGCGGACATTGTTTTCAATCCGAATCGTCCGGAGCTGAACGAGAAGCTCGGGATTGACTGGCGCACGCTCACGGCCCGATTCCCGAAGCTGATCGTCGTATCGATAACCTTCTTCGGCGCCGAGTCGCCCTACCGGAATCTACGCGGCGGCGACCTGGTCGCCACGCACATGAGCGGCGTCGGTTACGAGACCCCGTGGCATCAGGTAACCGACCCATCGAATCAACCGCCGCTGAAGCTCGGCGGCAGGCAGTCTGACTATTTGACTGGCTATACAGCGGCGGCCGCCGCGATGTGCGCACTATTCAGCCGAATGACTAATGGCGCGGGGCAGCACGTCGACGCCAGCCAGTGGCTCTCGATGATCAGCATGATTCGCCCCAACATCGGATTTTACTCTCACGAGACGCCCGATTCGCCGTCGTTCCAGCGGCTCTCGACCCGGCGCAAAATGGGCGCGCAGTGGGTTTATCCGTGCAAGGACGGATGGGTGAGCTTCAGCGCCGGCACCGATCGCTTCTGGCGCGGCGCCAAGCAGGCGATGGGTAATCCCGAGTGGATGGACAGCGAGCTGTTCGACACCAGCCTGGGCCGCGCCGCGCATATCGACGCGATCGAAGCCGGGGCAATCGACTGGCTATCTACGCGGACCCGCGCCGAGGTGTTCGAAAGGGCGCAGGCGGAACACGTGCCGTGCTTCCCGGTGTATTCCCCGGCCGAAGCCGCGGGCACCGAGCAATACAAGGCACGGAAATTTTTCATCGATCTCGAGCATCCCGCCGCCCGCGAAGTGCGGATGCCCGGTGCGCCGTGCAAGTTCTCGCGCACGCCGTGGCGAATCGTGCGCGGGGCGCCGATGCTGGGCGAGCACAATCAAAAGATTCTTGGCGAGAGAATCGGGCGGTCTGATGCGGAGCTCGCAGAACTCGCAGCGGCGGGGATCATCTGATGGGCAAGCGGCCGCTGGAAGGAATCCGGGTCGCGGATTTCGGGTGGATCTACTCGGTTCCGCACGCGACCGCCTGGCTGGGCGCGCTGGGCGCCGACGTAATCAGGATCGAAACGTCGACCGCGCCGGACCTGGTGCGATTTCTGACGGGCACCGACGGATCGACCGGCGCCAACCGCAGCGGAATTTTCCACGCGATCAATACCTCGCGCCGCAGCCTCGCGCTGAATCTTGCGATGCCCGAGGCGCAGGAAATCGCGCGCAAGATTATCCGGCGGAGCGATTTCGTCACCGAGAATTTCACCGTGGGCAACATGGCGAAATACAATCTCGCTTACGACGATCTGGTGAAAATCAAACCCGACATAATCATGCTGAGCGGCACTCCGCTGGGCCAGGACGGCCCGCTGGCGGGCAGTGTCGGCTTCGGGCCGACCTCGCAGGCCTTCGCCGGGCTGTGCCATATCACCGGTTATCCCGATTCGTTTCCGTGCGGGATCGGCGGGACGTGGCCGGACTTCGCGGTGGGCACCGGGATGGTGTTCTTTCTGCTCGCGGCGCTCTACTGTCGCGATCGGACCGGCGAAGGGCAGTACCTCGACCTGTCGATGGCCGAGATGGTTACCAGCATGATGCCCGAAGCGATGATGGATTTTCTGATGAACGGGCGCGACCAGGCCGCGATTGGAAATCGCGACGAGTCGATGGCGCCGCATGGCGTGTTCCCGGCGGCGGGCGACGACCAATGGATCGCGATTGCGATCGCCGGCGACGACGAGTTCGCCCAGCTGTGCGAGGCACTCGGAGCGCGTTCGATGGCGTCCGATCCGAAGTTCGGCCGACTCTTCGGACGGCTGGCGAACGTCGAGGAGCTCGAGCGCGAAATCGCGGCGCGCACCCGCGTCCATCCGCGCGATGAACTGGTCGCGAAACTTCGCACGCGCGGACTCGCCGTGGGACCGGTCTATAGCACTCCCGAATTGATGGAGGATCCCGTCTTCTCGCGCTCGAGCATGCTCGTGAAGCTAAAGCATTCCGAAGTCGGCGAGCGGGTCGTGCCGGGACTTCCGGTGGAGTTCGGCGCGATCGATCTCGAATATCGCGGCGCGCCGATGATCGGCGAGCATACCGATGAAGTGCTGACCGAGCTGCTCGGGTTCAGTGCCGAGGAAATCGCGCGGCTCAAGGAAGCGAAAGTGCTGATCTAAGCACGGCTACGGGCCGGCAGGCTAGAAAGGATCAGGACGAAGAGAAGCCTTTTCTGCTTGGCCCGCATCCAGCAGGAGTCGATTCGGTCAGGTCACGGGACGGCGATCAGACGACAGCGCGCGTCACGGCTTGGGGCACTTCGCAAGTGCTTTCTTGGGGCTGAAGCACGCGTTGAAGCCGTTCTTGGTCGGGACCAGACCCGACACGTTCGAGCTCTCGTACAGGTGGCGGCTCTGCCTGTCCTCCATTACGATACGATCGCCCTTGGAAAAATTGACGATGGCCGAATCCGCAGTGGTATCGCTGAAGGTCGCCTTGTCGAAATCCGCCAGCGGCAGAATGACACCGCTGTAAGGGGCCTCTTCAATCACTTCCACCGAAAGTTCCGGGGACTCGTAGCTGAAGACGTCGCTCCAGCTGTCGCTGGTCGTTTCATTTGTCATCGAAAGTGTCCACGACTGCGGGCTCTCACATGCGCCGGCACAGCTCAAGGACGCGGTTATGACGTCGCCGGGATTCACTACGAGCGAGGTGGGGATTGAATCATACGGCAGCATTTCGTACCAGGCGTAATAATCAGTCTCCGAGGGGCTGACCGCGTCCTGCTCGGTCCCCAGCTGAATCAGGGTCTCGTCCTCCGGCTCACATTTCTTGTTTTCGCAAAAGCCGCCAATACCGATCCAGCTGGATGACCACGCTTCGAATCCGTCATAGGTAACCGTTGGCACGGTCCAGGTCGCCTGCGCGGCCGTATAGTGTTCCTTGGTCTGATAGCTGGCCACCACGTAGCCAGACCAGTTCCCGCTGGTCAACCGACCATCGCTCGTGCGGATAGGGTCGCCGTTTACGTCGCGAAGAACCTCGACTGGCGCGTGCTTCCTACCGGCCCTTGCTTGTCCCGCAATTGCGGGCGACGACGCGCCAGCGATCGCCACAGTAAGTGCGCAGATCAGGAACGAACGCAGGACTGACATCTCATTTAAGCTTTTCACGGCTCTAGACCTAACCACGCCGCTCACTATTCGTCAACCAGGTATCGCCGGGTCTTCGCTACTGATGCACGATGCTGCTCAATTGCCACGCTCGGGCGAATTAACCGGGGCTACGGGCCGGCAGGACCAACCGCAATTGCGCTCGGGCCATAAAGCCCCGTGAAAGGACCGCCGATGCCAGCGATTGGCGCGACATCGCCGTTGCTGCCGGCTGCAAAGATCAGAATAGGCTCGACGCTTCGGCTGATGTAGTCGAAGAAAGTCCCCCCCACGGGGACGCCCGTTTTGGCCGGTGTCCCTCCGTCCGCAGACGGAACAATACACGCAAAGTGACCGCTAAAACCCCCGTCGTTCAACAGATAGATGTTCCCGTTTGAATCGAGCGTGATTGCGTAAGGCAACCCAAGCCCGGTATTGGGACCGCTAACCGTGGCGATGGGCTTAACGTCGCCGTTGCTGTCGGGGGAATAGACGGTAACGCTTCCGGGGCCGGCTGTATAACAGCCACAGTAACGCGTGCATTTCTCCGGCCCCTGGTTCGTCACATAGATGTCTCCGCTCTGATCCAGAGCTACTGCCGAAGGGTTAGCAAGGTTGGTATTGGGACCGCTGATGACGGCGAGGGGCGTGGCATTATCATGGCTACCGGCTGGATAGACAGCGATGTTGCCGGGGCTGGTTTGGTAGCACGATCGTTTATTACAATTCAGGTAGCTCTGATTCACTACATAGATCTCGCCATTAGGGTCCACTGCCATGCCGACCGGATAGTTGTTCCCCTTACTGTCGATGTTGATCGTGGTTTTCGGCGTCGCATCGCCAGCGCTACCCGGTGGATACACAGTGATGGCATTGCTGCTATTCAGCACAAAGATGTTGCCAGCGGAATCCAGCGCAATTCCGAAGGGGTTACTGAGTCCCGTGTTGTCTCCAGCGATGGTGGCGATAGGCGCACCGGTGGCATAGCTGCCGGCGGAATAGATAGTGATACTGCCGTTATCGCCGGCGGCGCCAAACTCGTTCGCCACGTAGATCTTGCCGGTGGAATCCACCGCAATACTGGAAGCGTCATTGATTCCGGTGAAACTGCTGGTGATGGTGGCGATCGGGACCGCATCGCCATTGCTACCGGCCGGATAGATGGTTACGCTGCCGCCGCCGACCGGCCCACCGTAGCCATTCGATACGTAAAGGTTCCCGCCGGAATCCAGCGCGATGCCATCGGGGCCGTCCAGGCCAGTATCGGCGCCGACGATGGTTGCGGCAGGGGACACGTTGCCATTGCTACCCGCAGGGTAAGCATTGATGGTGTCGCCGACGTACTCTACGTAACCCTTCGCATACAGGTTCCCGCCGGAATCCAGCGCGATGCCCTGTGGATAGTCCAGCCCTGTATTGTCGCCGGCTATAACCGCGATAGGCGACGCGTTACCTTTGCTGCCGGCCGGATAGACAGTGATGCTCGGGTAATCTTCGAGGCTACTGCTGGTATTGCCAGTTAACTCGTTGGCCACATAGATGTTACCGCTGGAATCCAGCGCGATGCCGGCGGGGTAAGCAAGTCCCGTCGCGGCGCCGCTGATGGTGGCGATGGGCGCTATGTTACCGCTGCTCCCGGCAGCATAGACGGTAACCGTGCCGCTGTCCTCAGTATTGGGCACGACGGGCCCGCCCAAAATGTTTGCGACATAGATGTTTCCCTGGGAGTCCAGTGCGATACCCGTTGGGTCATCAAGCCGGGTTTTGGAGCCGGCGATGTCGGTAATAGGAGCCTCATTGAGGATGCCGGTGTTAGTCCCCAGCGGCGGATAGACCTTGATGTTGCGCTTGCGATTATCTGCTCTGTTCAGCACATAGATCTTACCGCTCGCATCCAATGCGATCCCGGTCGGATCGGAGAGCTGAGTTTTGGCACCGCCGATTGTGGCGATTGGTGGCACATTGCCGTTGGCGCCCGCCGCATAGACCGTGACCGTGTTGGTCGCGTTATTTGTAACGTAGATCCTGCCGCTTGCGTCTCTGGCAATGCCGCTCGGGACGGCCATATCGGTCGTCACAGCGGTTGGCGCAACATCGCCGCTAGCGTCGATGGGGTAGGCGGTCACATCGTAGTCATCACCAACGAAGATTGCGGTGTCTATAGTTCCGGCCGCCGCGCCACAGACCGGGCCGATCATGGCAAGCAGCAGGGCGGCAAAGGCGGAGGCTTTTGCAAATTTCATCTTGCCTTGTGGAGAATCTTCATTTTGAAACGCGGTGCAGACTGGCACCAAGTCCCGCGGTTAGCAAGCGCAAAGTCTACAGCCGGATTTGAGCCCGAGCAGGCTTTCGCTGGGCTGGATTCGGTCAGGCCACGGAACGGAGATCAGATGAAAGAGCGCGTCAGGGGCTGTCGCACGTCGCAAGCGTGCTGTCAGGACTAAAGCACGCGTTGAAGCCGTTCTCGGTCAAGTTCGGCGCGGACACATTCGAGCTCTGCCCGTTAGGATCTTCCATTATCAGGCTATCGCCGGTAGAGAGATCGGCGCTGGCAGCATTTGCCATGGATTGCGTGAAGGTCGCCGTGCCAAAATCCGCCAGCGGGAAAACGCCGCCACGGCTGCTCGGGGCCTCTTCGATCCATTCCGCCGAAAGTTTCGAGGACTTGTAGGTGACGTGCTTGTGCCAGCTCTTGCCGGTGGTCTCATTCGTCATCGAAAGCGTCCACTTCTGCTTGCCCGTGCATATGCCGGCGCAGCTCAAGGACGCGGTTATGACGTCGCCAGGCTTCACCTTGAGCTTGGTTGGAATAGAAAACTTCGGCAGCATTTCGTACCAGGCCCAATATTCCGTCTTCTTAGCGGTGAGTGCTGCCTGGGCGGTCCCGAGCTGAATCAGGGTCTGGTCGACCGGGTCACATTCCGAGTTTTCGCAGAATCCGCCGATTCCTACCCAGCTTGCCGACAACGCTTCGACGCCTTCATAGGAAACTGCGGGCACCGTCCAGGTCGCCTGCGCGGAGGTGAAGAGGTTGCCGGTCTCAAACTCGGGCAGCGCGTAGCCAGACCAGATCTGATTTACCAGCGCACCATCAATCGTGCGTAGAGGATCGCCCTTTTCGTCGCGATAAACCTTGATTGGCGCGTGCTTCACGCGGGGCCTTGCGGGTCCGGCAATCGCGGGTGACGACGCGCCAGCGATCGCCACAGTAAGTGCGCAGATCAGGAGCAAACGCATCACTGACACCTCATCTAAGCTTTTCACGGCTACAGACCTAACCACGCCGTTCACTATGCGTCAACCGGGTTTCGTCGGGTCTTCGCTACTGATGCACGATGCTGCTCAGTTGCCACGCTCGGGCATAGAACCCTCGGGCGCGAACTGCACCTTCTGGCCTGCAAAGATTGCCTCAAACGAAAGTTGAGTCTTTGCGGAGCCGGCAGTCACGACGATTCCGTAAGTGCCCGGGTGGGGAAGAGGCATGTTGATGGTGATTGCGACGGGAATCTTCACTGAGACGCCTTTGGGGAAATCCGGAGCGACCTGGCCGGTTTCCACCTGGCCTTTCATTTCCGGAATTATTGCAACTCCGGCCTCGTCGGTAACCGCAACGTTCAGCGGATATTTGATACCGACTTCATTGGACGTGAAACCAAGACCCATCGCGATGGAAAGATGAACTGGCGCCGGATAGTTTGCCGCCCGGAACACGTTCCATCCGCCGCCTAGCACATAAATTTTGCCGCCAACCGCCTGGGCCGCATCGGCGAGCAGAGCAAATTCGATCTTCATCTGGTACCTCCACGCGTCATTCGTAGCGTATGTCGGATAGCATACGCGAATGCCGTCGCTGTCAAGCAACGGGGCCAGCTGACAGCGGCGTTCAGGCGTGGAACCTCTCCCGGACACTCTCCTGGGACAAGGAGAGGGTACTAGGAAGCGGCGCGGGTGAGTTCGGATTCGGCGGCGGACTGCGCGTTCAGGACGCGGACGATATTTTGCGCCATGAAGCTGGAGAGCAGTTTCTCGCGCGCGGCGGAGTCGAGCTTGCGCGCCTGGAGGCCGACCTCGGCGCCGCGCTCGAGCATCGCGGCCTCGAGCGGCCGGAAATGCTTCCATGCGATCGGCGCCAGGCGCTCAGGCGCGCTCGCGACGAGATCCTGAATCTTCTTAAAGCGCCACCATGGCGAGTCGGACGAGGCTCGTTCACCGCCGGCGGCCAGCACCGGCGGGATCGTCCCATCCACGAACAGCGGAAACGCGATCGCGGTGCATGGCGCGGCGAGCGACGCCCATAGCACGGGGATGGTGTCGGCGCCGGGTGCGGGGAGTTCGGCGACCATGCTGGCAGTAGTGCCGGCGATCGAGCCGTGCATGCATAGGGTCGGAGAAGCGTCGCGGGCGGCGGGGTCGCCGGCGGGGGGAGTTTCGCCGTGCTCGCCGTGATCGCGGATTATCGCGAGCATCTCGCGGACGGTGCGGCGGCCGTCTCGCGAGACCAGTTCGCGGCTGCGCGCCAGGCGTCCGCGGGCCGTCAGCGGATCGTCCACGTCCTTGTTTGAATATGCGGCGGCGAAGTCGAACGATGATTCGCGGCCGCACCATCCCCGAGCGCGCGCATAGCTTTCCACGTCAGGCGAGCCGAAGCCGGCCGTGTCGATCGTCAATCGATTCGAGATGCACGCGCGATCGGCGACGCGGCGCGCGGTCCATTGGCGGCCGGAGCTTTGGAGCACGTAGCCATCGGCGTGGTCGGCGATGATGAATCCGCCGCTGTAGCGGAAATCAACCTCGTACATGGCGGAACCGCCCTGCCCGTAGCGTTCGATCAACGCGCCGATAATTTCGGTCGCTTCGCGCGCGGTCTTCGAGCGCTCCAGCCCGAGGCGGACGAGATCCATCCCGAGCAAGCCCGTCGCCGGGAGCATCTCGCGCGTGAGCACGGCTTCGTTGCCGATCGCGACCCCGTACTCGTTGAGGCCGTGTTCGAAACCCCACAGCCAGAAGGGGCGCGAGCCGATCACGGCGGCGGTCTCGCGGACTTGCGGGATTTCGAGGTACTGCGATTGGACGGTCGCGCCATGGGGATGGACGCGGCGCGTCGAGTGAAACAGCGGCTGGCATTCGCGCGGCGGGCGGTCGGAGTTTTTGGCCAGGATGGTGGCGCCGGCGCGGGTGTGCGGCGCGAGCACTACGATGGTATCGCAGGAAGGGATGGTTGATGCGGCCATGAGGAATTTATCCTGAGTACTCGAAGGACCCGGTTAGAACAGGTAAGTGGGAAGAGGCCTCGCTTTTTTTTGTGTCATCCTGAGCGAAGCGAAGGAACCCGGATCCGGGATTCTTCCCCTTCGGCAGCACTCAGGGCTTCGGCTCAATCACAGCAGGTTTCGCTCAAAATGATTCAGGAGGTGGGTTAGTTCCAGGTCCGCCTCGCGCAGCACGATTTCCAGCGTGCCGCGCTCGTAACAACTGAGCAGAAAAGTCGCCAGCGCGTCCTTCAAATTGCGCTCGGCCTGGTCGCGCGTGTGACCCTGCGAATGAACGTCGAGCAAATTACACGAGGAGATGAACCACTTCCCCTTTTTCCTTACTTGCGCGGGGAGTTTGAATTCCATTGAGGCTTGCATATCGGCGACCTGCTGATGGTCGTATCATAGCCGCTCACGCCGGTGAATCGTAAGAGCCCATTTTCGTACGTCTGCAATGCGTGCGGGCGATGTTGCCATGACAAGGTAATCACGCTGTCGCCGTATGACGTGCTGAGGCTCGCGCGCGCTGTGGGTATCACGACGCGCGAGGCGATCGCCCGTTACACGATTCGGCGCGGATCGATCTTGAAGTTCAACGACAACGGCGCATGCGCCGCGCTGGAAGGCGCGCGCTGTGGGGCCCATCGCGGACGCCCGCTCGCATGCCGGCTCTATCCGCTCGGAATCGAGCATGCTGAAGACCAGGAACGGTTTGTGACGCTCGAACCCGCGGCAGGCTCGCTTGGCGTGTATGGCGGCGACGGCGCGGTGAATGACTTCCTCGATGCACAGGGCGTCGCAGAGTATCTCGAAGCGAACGCCGGCTACGCGTCGTTGATGGCGGTCTTTCGCGAGCGAATCGCGGCGACGGCCGATTTCGATCGCGTGGAGCCGCGCGAGTTTTGGCGGCGCGCCGTTCGTGAGGCGCTGGCCGAATCGGGCTACGACGCGAATCCGCTGATCGACGCGATGTTCGATGCGGGCGGAATCGGATGCGGCGTCGTCGGTGATGCGGAAACGATCGCGGCGCATCTCGAACGGCTTACGGAGATGATTCGGCGCGAGTCGAATGCCGAGTTGCTGGCGGCGGCGGCCGTGATGCTCGCGGTGAGCATCGGCTATTCGCCGGGCGAGGCGTCTTGACGCCGGACGCTGGAGGTCCGGCAATATTATTGCGCACAAAATGACAACGGAAAGTGGTGATCGATGCTGGGCTAACCGAACCCCTGACCCCTTCCCATGTGGGAAGGTGGTTGGTCGGGAGTTGACAGTCATCGCAATTCGCGCTAATATACGTTCATGCAGACGATAGATGCATTTGACAAACAGTTCCAGACGGAAGACGACTGCAAGAATTTCCTGATGGGGATGCGCTGGCCGGACGGCGTGCGCTGCCCGCGCTGCAAGAGCAAGGAGCGTATCTATGTGCTCAAGGCGCGCCCGTTCCATTGGGTATGCTGCAACAAGGGTTGCGGCGAGCGGCGCGGCTATCGTTTCAGTGTGATCACAAAGACGATCTTCGAGAACACGAAAATCCCGCTCAAGCTGTGGTTCAAAGTCGCGTTCCTGATCCTGACTGCGAAGAAGGGAATCAGCGCTCTACAGGTCCATCGCGTCATCTTCGGCGAAGAATCGACGCACGCTTATCATACGTCGTGGTATCTGTGCATGCGCTGGCGCTGTGCCATGAAAGGCGACGTGATGCCGCTGACTGGCGAAGTCGAGATTGACGAAACGTATGTCGGCGGCAAGGCAAAGAATCGCCATGGCGGACGCACCAATCATCATGGCGGAAAGAATCCGCCCGGAGTGGGCGGGCCGGGAACCGCTGGCAAGATTGCGGTCATCGGCGCGATTGCGCGCAAGGGAATGATCATCGCGAAAGTGATCGAAAACACCGACACCGCGACACTGGATAGTTTCGTCCGTCAGAGCGTATCGACACAGGCAAAACTTGTCGCCACGGACGAACACAGCGGTTATCGGCTGCTTGGCCGCGATTACGATCATCGCGTCGTGCGCCACAGTGCCGGCCAGTACGTAGTGGGAACGACGCACACGAACACAATCGAGGGATTTTGGTCGCTATTTAAGCGCGGGATCATCGGTTCGTATCACAAAGTCAGCAAACAGTATCTTCCGCTCTACGTGAACGAATTCGCGTGGCGCTTCAACAACCGGAAGAATCCTGCGATGTTTGCTGACTTGATCCAAAGCGTCAGCCGCTAGCCGAGCGAATCTGGAAGCGCTAAAGTACACGGGTGGCTTCCACCCGCGCTCGCAAATCTATCACCGAAAAAACTCGCGCCGAAGACGACCGGCTCAGAGAAGAACTTCGACACGCCGACATCGGCAAGCTGAAAAAGCTGATGGCTCCGTTGATCGAACGTGTCCAGGTGAATAATACGGCCAGCGAGAAAAAGTCGAAATCGCGAAGTAGATAAAACGACAAAAGCCGTCTTGAGACCGTCGTCTAGTTCTTGATAAATTCGAGAGCATGAAAATATGCCTAGACGATGACGTTGGCAAAGTCGCTGAATTTATGGAACGTAATTTGCCCGCGCGCAAGCTTCAAGCCGTTGCCGATGCTCTAGCGCAACTAGCAGATTTGATATGGGCACGACATGCTAACGCCCGCGACTTCCGAGCGTTTGACGTTGAGCGGGAGGGATCATCTACCAACGGGGTGCTCGCTGATCGTTCAGAGACGCGACCAATCGCCACCGAATCTCGTTCTTCAACAACTTAGTTGGTTTCCATTTTGGCGGATTGTGCCGATTGCAATCAGTAGTGTCCGGCAATGGATCGTCTCGCCTTACGAATATTTCAAACCAGCATGCTTCACAGAGATAGATGCCGGATTCGGGCACTATTTCTTCTGGCAAAAACTGGGTCTCAAAATTCTCGTGAGTGCTCTGGCAAAAGAAACCGAAATCGTCATAAAACGGCATAGATTCACTCTAACGGTTTCAGCATGAAAACGCGCCACGCTGCCGCGCTCGCGTTGCTCGTTACTTGGATTGCGATCATGCCGCCGAAAGTCTGGATAAGCGGTTCTCCGAAGGTTCTGGTCGAAGCTCCGCTATCAAGTTGGATTCAGGAAGACATCGATCAAAGCTTTGCTGGCGAAATGGAATGCGAGAGTTGGCGCGCCGATGCGTTGGCGACAGCGGCTCGGGCACCTCATTATCCCGGCTATCCCGACTTGGACTCAGATACCGAACAACTCCTGCAAGTTCGTTGCATCTCCGAAAGCGATTGGCTCAAGTCTCGGAAATGAAGTCAGCGGCTAAGGAACATCGGAACAATATCGCCAGTCATTATTTGCGGGCGGATTAAGTCGTAAAACGGTTCTACGATTGGTCGCCAATTGTAAAACTTTTCTAGTAAGTGCAGCGTCACCGTAGAGCAACACACGTCGGCCAACTGCAACGCAATAGAATTCTCTGCATTGCCGAAGTAGACGGTATCGACAATTGAACTTTTTTTGCCGGTCGGTTCTATCACCAGAGAGTCCATTAGAGCGGCGAAGCCTTCATCGGTGATGGTCGCAGGAGCTTTATTCGGGCGTGGGCGTACTTCAGTAAAAATCTTATGCCAGAAATGGCTACTCGTCGTGGCTGGCTCACGCTGACGATCGCTCCGGTGAGCAATCCATAAGACACGCTCACCAGCGGCGAAGATTTTGGCTGCCGTATCAACGCGGTCAAGGCAGTCGGCAAACGCAGCATGATATTCCGCCAAAGGCGAACCGCTTTTCGACGACTTGTGTAGCGATCGAAGACATCCAGCGCGATCTACCGCACCATAGAAAATTCCGATCCGTTCTCTCGCTGGAATGCTCAAAATTTCTGTGAGTGTCTCGCTCGCTGCCGAAATACCTTTTCGTACCGCACCGTAAAGCACACTTCCCTTTAGCTGCCGCTTATAGAGCAGCTTGCGGGGCGTGTCCATTTCGGCCAAGTACAGGGCGTCTTGTACCGGCTCCCACTGCTTGTCTACATTGAGGACGATTGCGGTGACGACGGTGAGCGGTTCGGTCTTGATGCTCCCGACTCCTGACTCATCGGAATAAACGACCCTCACAATCGTCTTCCCCACGATCCCCGTGAATATGCCGCGCCGAGGTAAGCACGCCTTATCGCTGGCGCGCTGCCGATGTTTCCGCCCATGTGCTAGATTCTGCCGCGTCTGCGGGGTGACTGTCAACATCCGACTAATCCCCATGTGGGAAGGGGAACAATAGCTGGGGTCGGAGCGCCGCCCCCTTCAGCCGCTACGCGGGCCTCTTCTCCTGACCCGGGTGCAGGGGCTGGCCCCTGCTCAGTTCGAGGCCCCAGCGGCGGGCTTGGCCTGCGCGGGAGGAGCAGCGTTGGTTATGCCCAGGTCGCTCAGGATTTCGATCGCGTGGGTGGACGGATCGACGCTCGGATAGACTTTCAGTATCTTGCCGTTCTCGTCGATGACGTAGGTAATTCGCCGATCGAGGCCGAGGATCGGAATGCCGTTTGCGGCGCCGTAGGCGGTCGCAATCTGCTTGCCGGGATCGAGCAGGAGCGGGAAAGGCAGACCGTTTTTGCGGATGAAATCCTTGTGCGCTTCGGCCGAGTCGATGCTGCATCCGAGCACGACCAGGCCGGCGCTGGTATAGCGCGCGTAGCCGTCGCGGAATGCGCACGCCTCTTTGGTGCATCCCGAGGTTTCGTCCTTGGGATAGAAATACAGGATGACTTTTTTGCCGTGGAAATCGGCGAGCGAGACCGGGGCTTGAGTTTCGCCGGTAACCATCTGGGTGGTGAACGGCGGCGCGATCTGTCCTTCCTTGAGCAACTCGGCGCGCGCGATTCGCGGGCGTAGCGCGACGGCGACGACGACCACAACGATTGCGATTAGTGCGACGGTGAACATTTTCATGCGAGCCTCCATCCTTTCGGACTCAAGTGCGAGCGCGCGGCTGGAAAGTTCCCGCGATCGAGATCAGATGTAGTATAGCCAGTCGCGGTAACGCGGCTCGCGTCCGTGCAAAGCGGCCTGGAACACCTGCTGCACCCTGGCCGTGATCGGGCCGGGCATCCCGGGGCCGATCTTGCGATCGTCGAGCTCGACGACCGGAGTAACTTCGGCGGCGGTGCCGGTCATGAAGGCCTCGTCGGCGATGTAGAAGGCGTCGCGGGCGAAATTCTCCTCGCGCACCTCGATGCCGGAATCGTGGAGAATCCTGATGACTGCGTCGCGGGTGATTCCCGCCAGCACCGACGTGAGCGGCGGCGTGCGCACTACCCCGTCACGAACCACAAAGACGTTCTCGCCGCTGCCCTCGGCCACAAAGCCCTCGGTGTTGAGCAGCAGCGCTTCATCGTAGCCGCTGCGGCGGGCCTCATAGCCGGCGAGGATCGAGTTGACGTAGTGGCCGGTGGCCTTAGCCGCGGGCATCATCGAGTTGTGATGGAATCGCACGAACGATGAGGTCTTGAGCCGCACGCCCTTGGCGATGCTGTCCTGGCCGAGATAGGCGCCCCATGGCCACGCGGCGATCGAGACGCGAATTCTGTTGCCGCGCGCGGAAAGTCCCATCTCACCTTCGCCGAAAAACACCAGCGGCCGGATATAGCATTCGGCAAACTTGTTGATGCGCACGACGTCGGCGCATGCCTTGAGCAGTTCCTCCTGGCTGTACGGGACGGGCATCTCGACGATGTGGCCGGAGTCGATGAGGCGGCGGATGTGCTCGCGGGCGCGGAAAATTGCGGAGCGGCCGTCGTCGCCCTTGTAGCATCGCATCCCTTCGAACACCGCCAGGCCGTAGTGCAGGCTGTGGGTAAGGACGTGAACGGTGGCCTCGTCGTACGGGACCATCGCGCCGTCCATCCAGATTCGCTCGGAGCGCAGATTGTTCGCGGCCATAGTGGAGTCAAAAGTAATCGATGGGCCGAAGTTAGTCGATGGGTGCCGGCGCGGTCGCCACCGGCGCGGTCGCCACCGGCGCGGTCGCCACCGGCGCGGGTGGCTAGTCGCGGCGAGTGGGGTCCGGCGATGGAGGCGGATTCATACTGCCCGACGGCGCGGCCCCGCCGTGGCGCGGGCGGCGGCGGCGACGCCTGCGGCGGCGGCGTTGGCTGCCGGGCGGATGCGCGGCGTCGGCGCCGACCCGGTCGGCGCCGCCACTGGCGGGCGAGGCGGGACTCATCGCAAAGTTGTCGGGGTCGGCAAGGAATCGGAACATGCGGGTGGGATCGATCGAGTAAGTCGGCGCGGTCATCTCGAAGAACATCCGCGCGTCGGGAAAGTACGGCCGGCGCATCAGGCGCCGCGTGCGGCGAGTGGGCGCCGCGAGATTCTCGAAGGCCTCGAGAATCAGGCGCATCTGCTCCGTGTCGCCGCGCGCAAAGCCGCGCGCGCGAAGCTCGCCAAGCAGATCGACGCGGCGGTCGGCGGTGCGGCGGTGCTCGTCGCGATACAGGTCGAGCATCAGCGTGGCCAGCACGATCGAATGATCGGGGGCAAAGCCGCTGGCGATCGCGCGGCCGAGCGCGGCCATGCTGCGGACGATGGGCTGCTCGGCAAGCATCGCGCCGCTCGATTTCAGATGAGCGGAAAGAATCGGGATTACGTACTCGAGCAATCCCAGCTCTTCCATCAGCACGAAAGCGTGAGCGGCCTCGGGCTGGCCGAGCGTCTTGTAAGTTTCCTCGACCAGGCGCGGCACGGAGGCCTTGGCGAGATCGGCGCGATGACGCTCGATGGCGACGCGGGTGGCGGGCTCGATTTCGAAGCCGAGCTTGGCGGCGAATCGCACCGCGCGCATCATGCGGACGGGATCCTCGCGCATCCGCAGCTCGGGGTCGCCGATCGTGCGGATCAATCGAGCCCTGAGGTCGTCGACTCCGCCGGGAAAATCGATCACGTGAAAAGTTTGCGGACTGTAGAACAGCGCGTTGACGGTGAAGTCGCGGCGAAACGCGTCTTCCTCGGGCGTGCCGAAAGTATTGTCGAGACGAATCAGCGGATCGTCGGCGTCGGCGACCGCCTCGGCCTGGCGGCGGAAGGTGGCGACCTCGACATTCTGGCGGCCGAAGAAAACGTGGACCAGGCGAAAGCGCCTGCCAATCAGGCGCGAGTTGCGGAACAGCTCGCGGACCTGCTGCGGATGGGCCGAGGTGGCGACGTCGAAGTCCTTGGGCTTGCGCGAGAGCATCAGGTCGCGCACGCCGCCGCCGACCAGGTATGCGTCGTAGCCGGCGCCGTTGAGGCGATATAGGACCTTGAGGACGTTGGCGTCGATATCGCGGCGCGAGATGGGATGCTCGGCGCGCTCAAGTATGCGGGGTTCCAATTCCGTTTGCCCGAATTCGCTCCAAAGGTAGCACGACGGCGCGCGCGCTTCATCGTTCCCTAAGGCACGCTTGGCGACGCGCGCATCCTGCCCAAGAAGTGCGAAAAGAGTTACGCTACACGGATAGCAAAGGAGACCGCTACATGGAGAAGTTTCTAATCGACCTTAAAAAGGTTCGCGAAAACGCACGCAAACATATGGACGAGGGCGCCGTAACCGAGGGCTACAAGGCCGATCGCCAGCAGGTGCTGAAAGTGCTCAACGAGGCGCTGGCGACGGAGATAGTCTGCGTGCTTCGCTACAAGCGCCATTTCTACATGGCGCAGGGGATCAGTTCCGATTCGGTCAAGGCGGAATTCCTGCAGCACGCCAACGAAGAGCAGCAGCACGCGGATTGGCTTGCGGAGCGGATTACCCAGCTTGGCGGAGAGCCGGACTTCAATCCCAAGGGACTCACGGACCGCTCGCACTCGGAGTACGTCGAGGGCAAGACGCTGGTCGATATGATCAAGGAAGACCTGGTCGCCGAGCGGATCGCAATCCATACGTACCAGGAAATCATTCGATGGCTGGGCGATGGCGACCCGACCACCAAGATACTGATCGAGCAGATCAACAAGATGGAAGAAGAGCACGCCAACGACATGTCGGATTTGCTCGCCAAGATGAGCTGACGATCGATCTCACGATGGGGACGCGGATGCGATCGCGTCCGTGTCCCCGATTCCCGGCCGGCGCAAGTTGACAAAAACACCGGCGTGATCTATCTGGAATTTGACAGCGCGCAGCGCATACCGCGCCGCGATCGGGCCACCGGAGAACGCCAGGATGAAGCCCGCACGCATGTTGCTCTTCTCCCTTCTCGCCGCGACGGCGGTGGCCGCTTGGTTCACTCTGGCTAGCGCGCAAGGACCCGGACCGCTGGCCGATCCCAAGTCCGACAAGCAGGCGGGTTTCCCGGCCGATCTCTTCTCGTGGGTGATTCCGCCTGACAATCCGCAGACGCCGGCAAAGATAGCGCTCGGCAAGGCGCTGTTTTTTGACGATCGCTTGTCCGCGGATGACAAGGTATCGTGCGATCACTGTCACGATCCCGCCAAGGGCTTCACCGATCAGCTTCCGACCTCGATGGGTATCCGCGCGCAGTCCGGCCAGCGCAACGCGCCGACGATCCTCAACGCGGCGTTCAACGTGACGCAGTTCTGGGACGGACGCGCGCCAACGCTGGAGGCGCAGGTCCAGGGCCCGGTAACCAATCCGGTCGAGATGGGCATGAAATCGACCGACGACGCGGTCGCGAAGATCAAGGCGATTCCAGAGTACCAGAAGCAATTTCAGGATGTGTTCGGGCACGACGTCACGTTCGCCGATATCGAGCGCGCGATCGCCGCGTACGAGCGCACGCAACTGGCATTCGACTCGCCGTTCGACAAGTTTATCGCCGGCGACCCGAGCGCAATCAGCGATTCGGCCAAGCGGGGATGGTCGATCTTCAACGGCAAGGGCCGCTGCATGTCGTGTCACGCATGGAATCCGACGCAGCCGCTGTTTACCGATCAAAAGTTCCACAACATCGGCGTGTCGGCGCATAACGCCAACTTCGTGCCGCTGGCGCGCAAGGCGCTCAACACGCTGGCCAGCAGCGGCGGCGGCGAGCAGGAGATCGACAAGCTGGCAATCGGCACCGACATGAGCGGGCTGGGGCGTTTCCTGGTGACCAAGCAACCGCATGATATCGGCGCGTTCCGCACCATGAGCTTGCGCAACCTGCTGGTCACGCAGCCGTACTTCCACGACGGCTCGCAGGTCACGCTGTGGGACACGATCGATCATTACAACAAGGGCGGCGTGCAGAACCCGTACCTCGACGGCGGGATCGTTCCGCTGGGCCTCAGCGAAGCCGAAGAAGACGACCTGGTCGCGTTTCTGGCCAGCCTGACCAGTCCCGAATACGCGCAGGCGGCCAAGGAGGAGTACGACCTCCAGTTCAAACGATCGCGCACCGACAGGCCGCAGCGCGACACCGCGGCCGCCAACGGCGACAAAGGGCACGGGCCGGGATTGGCCGGACCGTTTGGCGATATCGGGCCGGCGCAGAACGAAGAGAATCCAGCGCTGCTCGGCGGCGATTAACCTGATGAGAGAATTAAGCTGACGAAAAATCAGAGGCAAGCGCGCGATGGCGGCTCGGCATAAAAGCGTCGAAACCAAATACATGGAAGATCGCGAGGCGGCGCTGCGCGGATTGCGCGGTCTGGACCGGCGGACATTTCTGAAAGTGCTGGCCGCGACGACCGGGGCCGTGATGGCGAAGAGCCTCATGCCGCCGCATTCGTTCCAGCTCATCGAAGTCGCCAACGCCGCGCCCGACAAGACCGCCAGCGCCGCCGGGATGGCGGGTCAGCCGCCGTTCACCTTCGCCTACGTCTCGGACACGCATCTCTACCAGCGCACGCTCAACCAGCGTTTCGTGCGCGCGGCAGTCAAAGCGGTCGATGACGTGAACGCGCTCGATCCGCAGCCCGACTTCGTGCTGTTCGGCGGCGACCTGGCTCAGCTCGGGCGGCACGAGGAGCTCGAACTCGGCAGGCAGATTCTCGCCGAGCTGAAGGCGCCGGTGAAAATGATGGTCGGCGAGCACGACTGGTTCTACGACATGGGCGACGCGTGGCAGGGAATGTTCGGACCGCCCAACTATTCATTTGACTGGAAGGGCGTGCACGTCGTGGTGCTGATGAGCGTGCACGAGAAGGATTTCTGGACGGCGCGCAAAATGACGCCGGAGCAGAGGATGCACACGGTCGCGGGCCTCGACAACGGGGTACAGTCACGCTTCGAAGTCGGCGACGACGAGCGCAAGTGGCTCGCCGCCGACCTCGCCAAAGTGCCGCACACCACACCGTTGCTGGTCTTCTCGCATTCGCCGCTCTACAAATACTACCGCAACTGGAATTTCTGGACCGATGATGCCGAGCAGGTGCAGGCAATTCTGAAGCCGTACCAGCACGTGACGGTGATCCACGGCCATACCCATCAGATGCTCTACAACCAGATCGGGAACATCAGCTTTTACGGGTTGCTCTCGACGGCGTGGCCGTGGCCGTACGCTCCGACCGGGCTGCCGCCGTTGACTGTTCAGATGAGCCGGGCGGATCCGTTCGATCAGTTCGACGGACTGGGCGACGGCCGGATAAATATGCGCGCCGACGGATTGGCGGACAAGATTTACAGCCTGTGGGATCGCAACCCGGTCACGGTGAAGGCCGACTACCTGGTTTCGCACGGCAAGATCGCGCGGCCGCCCGCGCCACAGTTCGCGAGCTACTGAGGGCGGGGGAAAAAGCTTCCTCGAGGAGAATATGACCCGACGATCGATCGCATTGGCAACCGCCGCCGGATGCGCCGCGATATTTGCGGCCGTGGCGTACGCGCCGCGGCTTCGCGCGCAACAAGCGCCTCCCATTCCGGTTCATCAGCTGCCGGATTCGAAAAACGGCGGCACGGTCGTGATGCTCTGCGACGGCAAAACCAGCGTGGAAGTGAAAGGCCTCAAGCCGGGCGAGTCGATGCCTCATGCGCAGGCGGTCGAGGTCGCGCGCCAGTTGATGGCGCAATGGCAGCGCGAGCATCCCGGCGAGAAATGGGAGATGGCGCAGCAGGAGCATCAGACAGACCAGTCGTCTCAGCCGCCGCCGGCTGCGTCTGCCTCCAGGGCAACAGCCGTCAAGTCGCAATCGAAGGGAACGCAGCAGGGCGACACCTACGCGAGCTTCACCGATCGCGATTACAAGGTTTGGAAGAGCGAAACCGACAACTTCGTCGAGCAAGGGAACCAGCTCTTCCACGACGGCGCCGCGCTGGGCGGCACGATTGGCGTGAGCTGCGACATGTGCCATCCGAACGCGGCGAATACGCATCCTGAGACTTACCCGAAATACCAGGTCCAGCTACAGCGCGTGGCGTTGCTGCGCGACATGATCGATTGGTGCATCGAGAATCCACTCAAGGGCAAGGCGCTCGATCCCAACGATACGAGACTGCGCGCGCTCGAAGCGTACATCCTCGCGCAGCGCAAAGGCGTCGCGCTCGACTACGGCAAACATTGACAGGTCGCGCTGTTGAGCAGCGCCTTGGCGTCTTTCAGATCGACGCTATCGAAGCCTTAGCTGAAGCAGGCATCGATCTCGGCGGATGATGCCTTTGGGCACACACATGATGCGATAGGACACAAAAGATAGCGTTACCAAAGAAGCACGAAAGCAACCCGGGTAGAGCTGTGGCATGCTCCCCAAATTCCCCGCCAATCAAAAGCGAGAGTTAGCTGCGACGCTTGTTAAGCCCGAGCAACATCAGCATCAGGATCAGACGATCATTGCGCGGTTTGAGCTGGGGCACTGGTTCCTTTTGGGCCAGCATGTTGTGAAGCGCCGCTTCACCGAAGACCGCGAATACGGCCCGCGAACCCACGGCAATTGAGAATTGTTGCGATGAAGCGACGTTTGCCGGTAGCGGGTGCGCAACTGAAAACCGTTCCCACGAACCGATCGGAGGGTTCCATAAGTGAAGGTCGAGCGAAACGCGGGGTGGAACGCCAATTGTCGACGACGTTTGCAGCGGCGAGAACAACAGGTTGTTAGATAATACGCCCGATTGTAACGCCACCAAGAGCACCACCGCTCCGAGAAGCGAAACCAATGCAATCATCGCCGCGTGCCAATCCCGCGGGCCGATGCTGAATGTGGGCAAGTGTGCTTGGAGTTTCATCGCGTATCCGCAGTAAGATCCAGCAAGAACTGTGCCGCAATAAGTATTGCTTGTCGGGCGATCTGCGCTGAATAAGAAATCCTAACAGATCAGCGGGCGCGGTAGAAGAGCCGGCGCGCTCCGAGATCGCGGCGACGTAGAACAGCGCGACGAGCCCAAAGCGCTAGCTCGTCGAGCGGCTTTACAAAACACCCCGAGACTGATAGCACCTAATTAGGTGCTCAATCTCAAGCAGGGTTAGACGTGCTCGACATCACGAAAGACATTCAATCGCTGACAACTTTTCGGCGCAAATCGGGCCAATTTCTCAAGCAGATCAAGAAATCCAAGCGGCCCGTGGTGTTGACCGTCAACGGCAAGGCCGAGGCAGTCGTGCAGGACGCGGAGGCTTATCAGCAGTTGCTCGATATCGCAGCCCGCGCCGACGTTTACGAGGCGCTGCGGCAAAGCGCGGACGACATCGCGCACGGCCGGACGCGGCCCGCCCGCGAAGTGTTCAACGAGTTGCGCCGCCGCTATGGCATTCCTCGTTGAACTAACGCTTCGCGCCGAGCGAGACCTGATCGACATATACGAGCGGATTTCGGCTGACGACTCGGTGGTGGCCGCTCGCTGGTTCAACGGACTTCAGAAGGCTATCGACGCGCTGGAACGATTTCCGCGCCGATGCCCGGTGGCTCCCGAAAACAGAACCGCACAAGGACGATTGCGGCATCTGCTTTACGGCTCGAAACGCGACGTGTACCGCGTGATTTACGATATCGACGAGCCGCGCAAACTGATTCGCGTTCTGACGATCAGGCACGCGGCTATGGATGAGTTTATCGAGGACTGGCCACCGCGTCAGCGGGCGCGGTAGAAGAGCCAGGCGCGCTCGGAGATCGCGGCAAGGTAGAACAGCGCGACGAGCGGCGCGAGGCCGCGCACGACAGCACCGGCAAGGGCAGGCGGCGGCGCGATCGCGAGCGCGATCACGAGCGCATAGTTGATGATCCCGCCCCAATGACCGAGCCGGCTCCTTACCGGACGCGCCACGCGCCCTCCGAGCACGACCGAATCGATCGCGTACTGGCTGAACGAAAGCGCGATGAGGATCGGAATGTAAAAAGGGATCGCGCCGGCCGCCGCCTCGGATAAAAGCGCCGCCAGCACGAACGCCACATCGGCAACCGCGTCGAGCCATCGCCCGCTGCCGCTCTCGACGCCGAGGCGCCGCGCGATTCGCCCGTCGATGAAATCGCTGCCGGCGGCAACTATCGCGACTATCGCAAATGCCAGCCGCCCCTGATGCCCGCGGGCGGCCAGCTCGATCCAGACTGCGGCCAGTGCGAACCGCAGCGCGCTCAGGCCGTTGGGTATCTGAGCGAGAATTGCGGCGGCGCCGCCGCGGCGGCGATGTTTCACCTTTTCACCGTTTCGCTCGCGCGCGCCGAATAATCTACAATCGTTTCCTTATGCCCGGAAAAACTTCCCGCACGATTCAGGTCGTCAGCCACGGTCCGTCATGCCTCGACGGGGTGATGGCGGCGGCCGCGGTGGCGCGCTTTTACGATGGCCATAAAGTCTTCACGACGCTTGCCGGCAACAACGACGCCGACCGCGTTATCCACGATCTGACGCTCAAGTCCGACGACGCCGGCAACGAAGACGAAATCTGGATCACCGATCTGTCCTGGAACTCAGTGGCGACCGGCGCGCATCTGGCGGAGTTGAGTGAACGGGGGGCCAGGGTTTACTGGATCGATCATCATCGCACCGCAGTCTCCCGCGCCGATGCCCCCGAGTTCAAGGTGCCGTTCGCCGGCAAAGTTCTCAGCGAACAATATTCGGCGGCGCGCCTGACGTTCAATTTTCTCAAACGAATGGGGCGCGAGCTTCCCGAACGTCAGCGCGCCGAGTTCGAGACTTTCCAGCCCTTCGTGATGATCGCCGACGATCACGATCGCTGGATCCACAAGATTCCCGAGTCTTCGGACTGGGCGCTCGCCGTGCAGACGCTCGGCGGGACTTCGTCGTATCGCGAAATCATGAAACTGCGCGAGCCGCGGATGAGCCGCAAGCTGCGCGCCGCGTTCGAGTCGGGTCAGGATGCGATGCGCCGCAGCCTCGAATTGGCGCACGCGACGATGGTCGATCGCAAGCTCGACAATGGAATCACGGTGCGGACGGCGTGCTGCTTCGGCTACAGCAGCGAAGTCGCGGCGCATCTCTACGAGGGACAGACTCGCACGGTCATTGCGCTGTTCGATCTGCGCAGCCAGGGCGTCAGCCTGCGGCGCAGCTCCGACTGCGAAGTCGATTTGTCAATCCTCGCGCAACACTACGGCGGCGGCGGTCATGTCGCGGCGTCGGGCTTCGCGCTTCCCGATTTGCGCCGTCTTCCGGCCGAGCGGCTGTCGGAAATTCTGGGCGATCAGCTCGAGAACCAGCCGGCCTGAGCAGAGGCGACCGCAGGGGTGACCCCTGCACTCAACGTTAAGGCCGCGCTCCGTTGTCGCGCGCGGGCAGGGGCTGACCCCTGCACCCACCGTTAAAACAAATCGGGCACCGCCGCGGGATGCGGGCTTCGCCCGGTTAGAATGGTTTGGGACGGTAGGTCGCTCTTTTCATTGTGTCATTCTAGAGCGAAGCGAAGAATCCCGGATCCTTTTCCTTTGCCTCTCTCTTAATTTCCTCTCCCTGACAGGAGACCTTTGCGTAACTGGCGTTCGTTTTTGCCCCAGGAGTACGGATTGAGGACTTTGCCGAGCCGAGCGGTTGGCAGCGTGGATCTGCGGTCCGCCAAGCTGGTG
>NZ_JBEKFG010000055.1:0-25301 GCF_050013435.1 Binatus sp. (SeqCode)
ACCTTGGCCAGCCACATCGCGGTGTGAAGATCGCGCAGCCCGCCTTCGCCTTCCTTGATCTGAGGCTCGAGCAGGTAAATCGAATCGCCGTACTGGGCGTGACGTTTGCGGCTTTCTTCGAGCTTGGTGGCGAAGAACTTGTCCTGGTTGCGATTGAGGACGTCGGCGACCAGCAGCTTGTCGAGATCGGCGTAAAGCGTTTCGTCGCCGCATAAGAACCGCGCGTCGAGGAGCGCGGTTTCTTCCTTCAGGTCCCCGTTCGCCAGCCGCACGCATTCTTTGGCCGAGCGAACCCCTTGTCCGATCGTGAGACCTGCGTCCCAAAGCGCGTGCAACATTAATTCGGTGACTATCTCGGCGTAAGGACCGCGCTTGTAATCGTGCAGAAACAGCAGATCGACGTCGGATTGCGGGTTCAGTTCACCGCGCCCGTAGCCGCCGCGGGCGACCACCGCAAGTTTCTGGTTGAGCTTGGTAAATCGCCGGCCATGTTCCGCGTCCGCATAACAGAAAAGCGCGCGCAGAAGATCGTCAATCGCCACCGTCATCGCGGTCACGATCTCGCTGCCGCTCGCGCCGGCGAAATGGCGCTGGGCGAGCTCGGCGCGGATCGATTCGAGATAGGCGCGGGCAATCGCGCCGGGCGTCTTGCTCGCGGTGAATTGCGCGAGGATGGCCGCCTGGCCGCGCGGCGAAGACTCGGGATTTGGCACAGGCTCGGCGCGATTCGCACCCGTGACCAGGCTCACAGATTTCCTACCGCCAGATCGGCGTTGAAGTAATGCGCTACCGCGGTGGCGACCGCGCCCGCGAGCACGTTCTGGTAATCCGCCGACTTGAGCCGCGCGGCTTCGCCGGCATTCGACATGAAGCCGCATTCGACCAGCACGGCCGGCATATGCGCACCGACCAGCACGTAAAAGGGTCCCATCTTCGCTCCCAGCGCGTTCACGTTCAGTCCAAATCCGGCATCGAGATCGGCGACCGCCTGCGCGTCGATCATCCTGGCCACAGAGGCCGCTTCCGACGCCTTATAGTTCTGGCGCAAGTCGGTCAGGATGTAGTTTAAGTTGGAGGCGTCCGGTGCGCCATAGCCTCCCGCGCCGGCGTTCTCCATTCGCGCCAGCCGAATCGTCGCCCGGTCGGTGGTGTTATTCAGGTAATAGACTTCGATTCCCGTGGTGCCGGTATTCGGACTCGAATTGAGGTGGATTGAAACGAACAGGTCCGCACCGGCGCGATTTGCAATTCGCGTGCGCTCCGCCAGGCTGATGAACACGTCGCTTGAGCGCGTCAGCTCGGCGCGGATGCCGCGGGCTTCCAGAGCGGCTTTCAGGCGCGTCGCGATTTGGAGAGCGAGGTCCTTCTCCACTGCGCCGGCCGACGATTGCGTGCCGGGATCATAGCCGCCGTGACCCGGATCGATCATCACCAGAAAATGACCCGGCTGACGATTGTCTTCACTCACATTCGCGGGCGCGGGCGCGATTGGTTGCGCGCGAGATTCGGGACGAGGCTTCGGCGCGGGCGCGAATGCGACGGTGCGCGCGACCGGCGCAGCGGGACCGCGCGGGGCGTCGTCATGAACGATAATCGGGGCCGCGATATTCGGGTCCGCGCCCGCGGACGCGACCCGCAACACTATTTCATTTCTGTTTTTGAACCGCGCGATCGCGTAGTCGGCCTTGCCTATAACCTCGATGATAATTCGCGACCTGCCGCCGGCCGACTCGATCGCGCGCACACTCGCAATTGGCGCCGTTTCATAGCCGAACAGCGGGCGCGGAGGGATCGCGATTGGCATGCGCCCGAGCTCGACCCACAGTTCGATCCCGTGGGTGCTGAGATCGAGTGGTGGAGCGGGGCCGCTGAATCCGAAATGGATTTCGAGAGTCGGGCCGCGATGCTCGATTCGCGCGGAAGTCAACGCTGACGCGGAAAGGCCGGTGCCCGCCACGACTGGGACAACCATCGCGCCAATCGTCGCCGCCGCGACCGCAACCGCCATCATTCTCCGCATCACCGCAACCCTACCCAGCATCCAAGAATAGCCGCTGGTGAAACCGATCGCCACGCCCCCCGTCGGCTACGAATCGCCGTCAAGTCTTGAGTAGTTAGATTTCTTGTTGGCAAACCTGACGAGCGCGACCGTGTCATACAGCCCATGGCACAAGATGACAGCCCACAGGTTGTAGCGGCTTACGACAAATAGCAGGCCAAATAGAACTGAGAGCTGAGTTATGATGATCGCGGCTCGCAGACCTTGGTATAAGTGAATCAGCCCTGCTCCTACTGCGGCGCCACATATCGCGATGCCGGTTGCCATCGGCGCGGCCAGCCAGGCCGACACGAATGCTCTTATCGATTGAAGGATGATCCCACGGAAGATGAGCTCCTCCAAAAATCCCCCGAGGACCCAAGCCACTACAATCCCGATCAAGAGTTTGGTTCCGGATTGCTGCAGCGCGCGAAACGCGTCCAAGGTTGGTGGCTTATCAACCCATCGGGTCGCCAGCCGGTCCGCTAATGGGCTATAGGCCAACATTAACGCCAGCCATGCCACGGCAAATCCAATCGTCGAGAGCCAGGATACGGAGGTGCTGAGTCCTAGCGCTTGCATCCAAGCACTATTACCAACCAGCGCAACCAGGGTATAGGAACCAATGGCAGGGGTGACTCCTGCTTCGCGATTCGTTCTCCTGAACTAAAAAACGTTTCACGTGAAACGTTTTCGCAAAAACCCCAGCAGCACAGCACCATATCCGACCACTTCTCAAGAATTTGACTGCCATTTCGCGATGCCGGAGCCGGGATTCTTCGCTTCGCTCTAGAATGACACCAAAAAAAAGGTAACCCCTGCTCACCCCTCCTTCTTGAGGCGCGCGGCCAGACGCGCGAGCGCGTTCAGCGCGTCCATCGGGGTCATCCGCTCGACGTCGAGGGCGCGGATTTCATCGAGGACGCGTTCGTCTCGTGGCGAGAACAAACCGAGCTGAGACGGCGGATTGGTGGCGCGCCGATCACGCGCGATTCGCGGCATCCCGGCTTCATCCAGTTCGCCCTGCTCGAGGTTGGCAAGGATTTCCCGCGCGCGGCTGATGATCGAATCCGGGATTCCCGCCAGCCGCGCCACCTCGATACCGTAACTTCGCGACGACGGCTGCTCGATAACCCGGCGCAGGAAAATCACCTCGGCGCCCCATTCGCGCACCGCCATGCTCAGGTTCTTGACCCGCGGACGCTCGCGCGCGAGATCGGTCAGTTCGTGGAAGTGGGTTGCGAACAGCACCTTGGCGCGGGTCTGATCGTGCAGGTATTCGGCTACCGCCCACGCGATCGCAAGCCCGTCGAAGGTGCTGGTGCCGCGGCCGACCTCGTCGAGCAGCAGCAGGCTGCGCTCCGACAGTCCCTTGAGCAGGCGCGCCGTCTCGCTCATCTCGACCATGAAGGTGGACTCGCCGCGGCGCAGTTCGTCGCGCGCGCCGATTCGCGTCAGTACGCGATCGATTAGCCCGATAGTCGCCTCGGCGGCGGGAACGAAGCTGCCGATTTGCGCCATGATCGCGATCAGCGCGACCTGGCGCAGGTAGGTCGATTTGCCGGCCATGTTGGGACCGGTGATCAACAGGATTTGGCGCGTGTCGGGCTCGGCGTCGAGGTCGTTGGGCACGAACTCGCCCGCGCGCATCCCGGCTTCGAGCACGGGATGGCGTCCGTCGCGCACTCGAATCCGAAGGCCGGTGTTGATCGTGGGACGCACGTAGCCGCGGCGCCGCGCGACTTTCGCCAGCGACATGATCGCGTCGAATTCGCCCACGGCGCGAGCGGTTTCCAGTATCGTGGCGGCGTGCGACTGCAAGTCGCGAAGCAGCTTTGTGAAAATCTGCAGTTCGAGTTCCTTGAGCCCCGATTCCGCCGTCAGGATTTTGCGCTCGAGTTCCTTGAGCGCGGGCGTGGTGAAGCGCTCGGCGCTGACCAGCGTTTGCTTGCGCTCGTAGTCGGCGGGCACCCGCTCCAGATTGGGCTTGGTGACCTCGATGTAGTAGCCGAAGATATTGTTGTAGCGCACCTTGAGCGACGCGATTGCGGTGCGCTCGCGCTCTGTCGCCTCCAACTTCGCGATTACGCCACGCGCGCCGGACGCCAGGCTGCGCAATTCGTCAACCTCGGCGCTGAGCCCCGGACGAATCACGTTGCCGTCGCGGGGATTGACCGGAGGCTCGTCGGATATCGTCGCCGCGATTTGCGCCGCAATCGCGGGCATCGGCGAGATCCGCGCAGCCTGCTCGCGGATAAGCTGGCTCTTGAACGCGCCCATCGCTTTTTTCAGTGACTCGTCCGCCTTGAGCGCGTCCGCCAGGCGCAAACAATCCCTCGGCGACGCGCGCATCGCGCCGATTCGTCCCGCCAGCCGCTCGAGATCGCCGATTCGTTTCAGGGACTCGGCCAGCGCGCCGCCCAGGTCGGCATCGAACAGCTCTTCGACGGCGTCGTGGCGCGCGTGGATCGCGTCGAGCGCGAGCAGCGGATAGGTGATCCAGTTGCCCAGCGTGCGCGCGCCGGATGCGGTCAGGCTTTCGTCGAGAATCGACAGCAACGAGCCCTTGCGCGCGCCGTCAGTCGAAGCGACGAGTTCGAGATGACGCCGCGTGGTCTCGTCCACCAGCATGTACTCGGCGATCCGGTAAAGACGCGGCGCTTCGAGATGGGCCAGGTCGTGGCCGAAGGTGCTTTCGACATAGAGCAGTGCGATTCCCGCCGCGCGTGCGATCGATTCGTGGAGATCGACGGCGGCGGCCGCGAAACGATTCGAGAACGCCGCGATCGCCCGCTCGGCGCTGTACGATTCACGATCGAGCGTCGTCACGGGACAGTTCAAGTCCTTCAGCAGCGCGCCCAACTCGCCGTCTTGCCCGGTAACCACGATTTCACGCGGCGCGATTCGCGCGATTTCCTCGCGCAGCGCGGCGGCCTCGCGAACCTGCGTGGCGAGAAACTCGCCCGTCGAGACGTCGAGCGATACCAGCGCGAAGCCGGCGTCCTGGGCACTCGTGACCGCGACCAGGTAACTCTTCTCGGCGGCGGTCAGCACCATCTCCTCGCCCACGGTTCCGGGCGTGATCACGCGGACTATTTGCCGCGGCATCAGCTTGGGAGACCCGGCGTCGGGCGCGCCCTGCTCGCAGATGGCGACCTTGTGGCCGGCTTTCAGCAGTTTGGCGATGTACGGTTCCGCGGAATGGTACGGCACGCCGCACAGCGGCACGCCGTCCTTGTTGCGCGAGGTGAGCTGGATGTCGAGCACGCGCGCGCCGACTTCGGCGTCCTCGAAGAACATCTCGTAAAAGTCTCCGAGGCGGAAGAAAAGGATCGCGTCGGGGACGCGCTGCTTGACGCTCAGATACTGCGCGATGAGGGGTGTTTGCTTGACTGCCACTGATGCGATTGCGGTCCACAATAGCCGTGGCGGACGAAATGGGCAAAACAGCATGGAAGGCGCGTCCAGCGAGTTCGCAATAGCAAGCGGCAGGCGTCGACTTTTCGCTTTGCCGAACACATCTCGATTTACTAGAGTGCGAGTGTTAATCAGGTTTTGTACCGGCCGCTATGTCCGTTGCCGCAGGGCAGTCGTTGCGGCCGGCACACGGCGACAAATCACCGACAGGAGATTAGGTAAAGATGGCATCAGCATCAGCGTCATTGGAATCAGCCACTCGCGGCGCCAAGTCGAGCGCAGCGCTTGAGTTTCTCAAGAGCTCGCCCAAGAAACTTCTCATCAACGGCAAATGGGTGCCGTCGAAATCCGGCAAAACTTTCGAGACCCTCAACCCGGCTAACGAGCAAGTCCTGGCGCTGGTTGCCGAGGGTGACAAGGCCGACGTGGACGAGGCCGTCAAGTACGCGCGCAAGGCCTTCGAGGACTTCAGATGGGCGAATCTGACTCCGCATGCGCGCACCCGAATCCTGCTCAAGATCGCCGACCTGATCGACGCGAATGCCGCCGAGCTCGCCGAGCTCGAGACGCTCGACAACGGCAAGCCCCTGTTCGAGTCCGCCAACATAGACATCCCCGGCGCCGCCGAGACCTTCCGCTACTACGCGGGCTTCGCGACCAAGATTTACGGCGAGACCAATCCGTCCGATCCCTCGATGTTCAACTACACGTTGCGCGAGCCGGTCGGTGTGTGCGGACAGATCATACCGTGGAATTTCCCGCTGCTGATGGCGGCGTGGAAGATTGCGCCCGCGCTCGCATGCGGCAACGTCGTCATCCTCAAGCCCGCCGAGCAGACTCCGCTGACGGCGATTCGCCTCGGCGAGCTTATTTGCGAGGCCGGATTGCCCGAAGGCGTCGTGCAAATCATCACCGGCTTTGGCCCCGGCGCGGGAAGCTCGATCGCCGAGCATCCCGATATCGACAAGGTCGCCTTCACCGGTTCGACCGAGGTCGGCAAGATCATCCTGAAAGCCTCCGCCGGCAACTTGAAGCGGGTATCGCTCGAGCTCGGCGGCAAGTCGCCGAACATCATTTTCCCCGACGCTGACATGCCGTCTGCGGTGTTTGGCTCGGCGCTGGGCATCTTTCTGAACCAGGGCCAGGTCTGTTGCGCCGGCTCGCGCGTGTTCGTGCAGGAAAGCGTGTACGATCAGTTCACCGAATCGCTGTCGCAGATGGCCGGCACCTTGACGCTCGGCAATCCGCTGGACCCCAATACCCGCATGGGTCCCCTGGTTTCCAAGGAACAGCACGATCGCGTCAAGGGATATTTGAAGGCCGGCAAGGCAGAGGGCGCGAAGGCCAAGATTGGCGGCGAGCCGGGCAAGCAGGAAGCCGGATACTTCATCCAGCCGACGGTTTTCACCGGCGTGAACAACCAGATGAAGATCGCGCGCGAGGAGATTTTTGGCCCCGTCGCGTCGGCGATCCCGTTCAAGGACGAGACCGACGTCGTCTTACAAGGCAATGACACGAATTACGGGTTGGCCGCCGCCGTGTGGACCAAGGATATCAACCGCGCTCTCACGGTCGCGCGCAAGCTCAAGGCCGGCACGGTCTGGATCAACACCTACGGCATTCTCGATCCGATCTCTCCGTTCGGCGGCTACAAGCAGTCGGGTTTCGGCCGCGAACTGGGCAAGTACGCGATCGATCTGTACACGCAGATCAAATCGGTTTACGCCAGGATCGGATAGTCGAGCGATAGGATTGGGGCGGCATTAAGTGGATGGTGTGCAATCGGCGCCGCCGGAGATCCGGCGGCGCAGCGGGGTTCACTGATGGCGGCCGACAGGAACGACGACGCGATGGAGGCGACGGTTTCGTCGCGAGCGCCGCGTCGCGCCCGTCAGACAATCAATCCCGCAAATTCCATCGCGATGCTGACCGAACAATCGAGCGCCGAAGCCCCGGATGTAAAGGCCACGACCAAACCGCGGGAGCCTGAATCTTCGCGGCTGCGTCCGCCGACGCATTCTGCCCTCGAAGGGCGGCTCGAAGTTCGTCCGATCGGCACTGCGCTGGGTTTGCGCGAGCTCGCCGCGCTGCACAAGCGGACCTGGAGCACGCTGAACGTACAGGAAAAGCGCGTGCACGCGCTGCTGTGGCCGCTTGCGATCCATTTTGGGCTCTACGCGGTGGGTTTGGGCAACGAGCAACGGCGCCCTCCGCTGCTTGGCGCGTTCTGGGCGCGATGCCTGGCGGACGCGCCGCTGACGCTGGGCCATCTGTATCCGCCGCAGTTGTTCAAGGGGATGCTCGCGTCGGAAGTGTTCGAGTTCGGCGGGATGGTGGTGGACCCGAACTACCAGGGCAAGGGCCTGGTCAGGATGATGTCGGACACCGCGCGGTTGTTTGTCTTTTCGCGCCGTCCGAAGTTGTTAATCACCAATCCGGTCGAGCCGCTTTACGAGATGTACAAACAGCTCGGGCTCAAGACGGTAGGCCGCGCGCCCGTCCAGCATCCACACGCATTCAACGTGCGGGTCTGGCTGATGTACGGCAAATTCGACGAGCTGGCGAAGCCATACTTTATGTAGGGTATTGCTACACCATCAGCGCTTTGCTTTGTGCTCCGGCTGGTCCGAGCCGCCCATAAGCGCTCCCGCGCGGCGCATGATACCGGTGCCGACGCTCAGCAACGCGTCGGTGACGCCCGGGAACAACGACGCGAGCTTCTCCACGACTGCGGCGCCGGGAGGAACGTCCACTTCCGTCAGCCCGAACGCGGCCGCCGCCAGCACCGCCCACGTCACCCATCGCGCCGGCATCGCCATCATGGTGGATACGCCTTTGAGCGAATCGTGCTTGAGCGCATCGCGCGCCATGGGCGTGTCGATCACTCCGGGCATCACCAGCGAGACTTTTATCCCGGTATTGAACAACTCGATGCGCAGAGCTTCCGTCATCCCCACCAGCGCGAACTTGGTCGAGCTGTAGCCGCCGAGCGGACTGACGCCGCGGCGTCCTGCCAGCGACGAGATGTTCACGATGCTGCCCGAGTTGGCTTTGCGCATCACGGGCAGCACCGCCTGCATCGCATTGAGCGCGCCGAAGACGTTTACCGCCATCATCTTTTCCAGGTCTTCGGGGCGCATCTGTTCGACCGGATCCGACAGGAGCAATCCCGCCGAGTTGATCAGGATGTCAACTCCGCCGAATGCTTCTTTAACCTGCTCTATCGCCCACAATACGCGCGCGCGATCGGTCACGTCGCAATCGAGTGCGAGCGCCTTGCCGCCTGCCTTGTTGATCTTTTGCGCGAGTTCTTCGAGTTGCGCGCGCCGGCGTGCCAGCAGCGCAACCTGCGCCCCTTGTTCGCCGAACGCAAGCGCGACGCCATGGCCGATTCCGCTCGACGCCCCGGTTACGACCACCGATTTGTCGAAGAAGTATCCGCGCACCGGTCCTTTGGATTGCCGCTTGGCTTCGCTCATAACCGTCACCTCGATCTGGGCGCCGTGACATGAAACTGATGGTGGGGGCGTCGCGTTTTCGGCATTGTGCGCCGCTGCCACGCGCAGGCGCAAACCCCCGCCAAGGCGGGTTGCCGAGGCGATACGCCGTGATTAACCTTAGTTTCAGGGTGCGACGCGGGAATACCGAAGGTAGTGAACTCAAGAACTGTCATTGCTGAAATCGCCGCTGCCGGCGCATTGATCGGCTCGTATCCACTGGATTGGCTGGTCAAAATGGGCGAGCCATATTTCTCCGCGCCGATCAGCGAGCCCGTGATCCTCATCCACGGATTTGGCGGCAGCCGCTCCAACCTGTTGGCGCTTGCAGCGTACCTGCGGCTGGTGGGATTCGACAACGTGTCATACCTCGAGTACCCGCGATGGCAGTCGATCGGCGATTCAGCCGCGCAGCTCGGGCGTATCGTCGAGGAAAAATCCGGCGCAAAGGGCGCTCATCTGATCGGCCACAGCCTGGGCGGCACCGTAGCCCGGCGCTACGCGGCTGGCGCGCCAAAAGCTGCGGTACGATCGCTCGTTACGCTCGGCTCGCCGTATTCGTACGGCCAACGGAGTCCCCGCGAGATCGGAATTTTCGGCGATGACGACCCCGTCGTGCCGGCGCCGGTCGAGGCGTTGATTACTCGCGCCGCGTTCGCGCGGATCGTGCGGCTTCCCGAGGTCGGGCATCTCGCACTGATCTTTCATCCCGAGGCTCTGCGGATCATCGGCGCCGAGCTGCGCGCAAATCGCGCGCCAGAGCACAGCGCCGCGGCGCAATAGTGTTGCGATGCCACGATTGCCGCGGATTTTGTTGTTAGACTCCGCGCCATGAGTTCGATCGTTGCCGCCAGTGCAATCGTGCTTGCGGGAGGGCGCAGTTCCCGGATGGGCCGGCCCAAAGCGGCTCTCGATTTCGGCGGTGTCCCGATCCTGACGAGAATTATCTCCGAACTGAAGCGTCGCTTTGCGGAGATCGTAGTCGTCGCGGCCCCCGAGTCTGAGGATTCGCTTCAAATGGATCTCCCGGCGATAAAAATAGTGCGCGACGAGACCGCGTATCAGGGACCCCTGGATGCGCTCCGGCGCGGCCTCGACGCTGTCAGCAACGAAGTCGCGTTCGCGTGTTCATGCGATCTGCCGCTGCTCGATTCCGATGTCGCGGCGGCGATCGTCGCGATGCTTGGTGACTTCGACGCTGCGATTCCAATCGTCGGTAAAAAGCTGCAACCGCTGCACGCCGCGTATCGCAAGCGATGCGCCAGCGCGCTCGCGGCGCTTGGCATCCGGGGAGAGTCGCGTCTGATTGCGATCGCCGATGCGGTCAATACGATGCGGATTTCTGAGAGCGATCTTCTCGTTCTCGATCCACAGCTGCATAGTTTCTTAAACCTGAACGCTCCCGACGACTACCAGCGCGCACTCAAGATCGCGGGGCTGGCCAAATGAATCCCGTCGCTACGCTTTCTTCTCCCACCTTAGAATCGGGTGGCGCGCGGCCCCGGCCTCGTCCACGCGCGAGACCGGCAAGGTCTGTGGCGCGTTTTTGACGCGCTCAGGATCGTTCAACGCTTCGTCGTAGATCCGTTCCATCGCATCGACGAAGCTGTCCAGGATTTCCTTGCTCTCGGTCTCGGTCGGTTCAATCATCAGCGCGCCCGGCACCACCAGCGGGAAATAAATCGTCGGCGGATGGATTCCGAAATCGAGCAGGCGCTTGGCGATTTCGAGCGTGCTCACATCGGCGCGCTTTTCCAGGTCGTGCGAGAGCACGCATTCATGCATCGAGGGCTCGCCGGTCGCGCTCGGAAAGTGCGGTTGAAGCCGCTTGCGCAGGTAATTCGCACCGAGGATCGCCAGCCGGCTCGCCATCCCCAGACCGTCGCCGCCGAGCGCGAGGATGTACGCGTAGGCGCGCACGATCATTCCGAAATTGTTGTGAAACGATCGCATCCGTCCGATCGAATCCGGCCGCTCGGCGTCGAATTCATAGCCCGCGCCGGAATGCTTCAAGCGCGGCATCGGGAGGAACGGCTCGAGATGCTTTTTCACCGCGACCGGTCCTGCGCCCGGCCCGCCACCGCCGTGCGGAGTCGAAAAACTCTTGTGCAAGTTCAGTTGGACGATATCCGCGCCCATGTGTCCGGGCTTCGCAACGCCGAGCAGTGCGTTCATGTTCGCGCCGTCGAGGTAGAGCATCGCGCCGCGCTCATGCAATGCCGCCGCGATATCCTGGATCTCCGGCTCGAAAATTCCCAGCGTGTTTGGATTCGTCACCATCATCGCGGCCACGTCGTCGCTCACCAGCCGGCGAACCTCGGCCGCTTCCAGGTAGCCGCGCCGGTTCGATTTCGCGACGATCACTTCGAAACCCGCCAGCGTGCAGCTGGCCGGATTGGTGCCGTGCGAGGTATCCGGGATGATCACCTTGTGCCGCACTTCGCCGCGCTTGCGATGATACGCGCGGACCATCAGCAGCCCCGTCAACTCGCCTTGCGCACCGGCCGCGGGATGCAGCGACACCGCGTCCATCCCGGTGATCTCCGCGAGCGCCGCTTCCATCCGCGCGAGCAGTTTGAGCGCGCCCTGGGCAAGATGCGCCGGGGTCGCGGGATGCAGTCCAGCCAGCCCCGGAAGCGCTGCCAGCTCGTCGTTTACCACGGGGTTGTACTTCATCGTGCACGAACCAAGCGGGTAGAACTGGAGCGCCTGCGCGAAGTTGAGCTGCGACAGACGCAGGAAATGCCGGAGCACCTGCGGCTCGCTGAGTTCGGGAAAGCCCGGAAGATCCTTGCGGCAAAGCTCGACGCCGATGATTTCAGCGCCGCGGCGCTCGCCGGCGGCACGCGGCGACAGGTCCGTTGCGCGGCGACCTTCGGATGAAAGTTCGAAAATAAGCGGCACACCCGCCACCGGCTCGATCTGGTGGGGTGTCGAAGAAGTTTCAGGGACCGCGACCGGGCCGATTCTGCCCGCACTTGCCATCACCGCACCTCCGCAATTGCCGCCGCAAGCCGGCTGAACTCGTCGTCGCGATTCATTTCGGTGACCGAAACCAGGAGCGCGTCGGAGAGTTCGGAATAATCGCTGCCGAGTGCGACGCCGGCAAGGATTTGCCTGCGCTCCGCCGCTTCCAGAGCGGCCGAAGGGTTTGCAAGCTTCAATGTGAATTCGTTGAAGAACGGCCCCGAAAAGCGCCGGCGGATGCCCGCAGCCTCCAGCACCGCGGCCGCTTGATGCGCCAACTCGACGTTTCGCTCCGCGAGGTCGCGCAGTCCAGCCCGGCCCATCAGTGAGAGATAGACCGTCGCGGCCAGCGCACACAGAGAATGATTGGTGCAGATGTTCGAGGTCGCTCGTTCGCGGCGGATATGCTGCTCGCGCGTGTTGAGCGTCAGGCAAAACGCGCGGCGACCGTCACGATCGCGAGTCTGTCCCACCAACCGGCCGGGCATCTGGCGCAGATGCGTCAGCCGCGCGGCCATGAAGCCAACGCCGGGTCCGCCGAATTGAAGCGGCAGCCCGAAACTTTGACCCTCGCCGACCGCGATATCGACGCCGAGTTCGCCCGGTGCGCGAAGCAGGCCCAGCGCGATGCCCTCGGCAGTGGCGGAAATCGCCAGCCCTCCCGCGCGATGCGTCATTTGAGCGATCGCGCCAAGCGGCTCGATTATGCCGAGCGCGTTGGGATAGCCGGTGACCATGCACAGCAGGCGATCGTTGGCGATACGATCGAGCGCGGATAAGTCGGTCGCGCCGGTCGCGTCGTCAAACGGAACCTCGACGATGTCGAGTTCATCGAGGGCACTGAGGTAGGTGCGAATGGTCGCGCGATACTCCGGCCACAGCGCTCGCGAGAGTGCGACGACCCCGCGCTTGGGCATCGACCGTCGCGCCATCAGAACCGCCTCGGCTGCGGCGGACGCGCCGTCGTACATGCTGGCGTTGGCGACTTCCATCGCGGTGAGTTGCGTGATCAGCGTCTGGAACTCGAAAATCGCCTGCGTGGTCCCCTGGCTCGCCTCGGCCTGGTACGGCGTATAGCTGGTCGCGAACTCGGCGCGTGCGATGACGGCGCGCACCGCGGCGGGCACGTAATGGCGGTAGTAGCCGGCGCCCAGGAAGCTTAAGAAACCCGACGCCCCCGTGTTGCGAGCCGCCAGCGCTGAAATCTCGCGGACTACCTCCGCTTCGCTGCGCCCGCGCTCGAGATTGATTGTCGCGCTCGCGCGCAGGCTCGCCGGCACATGCGCGATCAGGTCATCAAGATGCTTTGCGCCGATCGTCTCGAGCATCGCCGCGACATCGCTCTCGGTTTGTGGCATGAATCTCATTGAATCAACTTGTCCTTCGCCTCCACTTCAACCAACAATTCAATCATACACGCGCAGCTGATGCCGCAGGCGGCTCATTGCGCCGATAGAACGGTCGCGGCACGATGGTCGCCCGGGTCTTGCGTGCGCGAATTTCAACTTCGAGAGATTCGCCCACGGCGGGCGGATTTTTCGCCCCTGCGGCCGCCAGGTATGCCATCGCGATCGGTCGTTGAATCGACGGCGCGAACGTCCCGCTCGTCACCACGCCGGCCTCATCGCCGTTTCGAATCACCCGGTAGCCCTGGCGCGCGACCATCCTGCCGTCGTCGGTCTGGAGCCCGACCAAGGTTTTTTTCAGCCCCTGGTCGCGTTGCGCGGCAAGTGCGGCTGCGCCGATGAACGGACGGCCCAGCTTTACGAAGGCCGCCAGTCCCGCTTCAAGCGGCGACGAATTGCGATCGAGTTCGTGACCGTACAGCGGCAGCCCGGCTTCGAGCCGCAGTGTGTCACGCGCGCCCAGCCCGATCGGTTTGGCGCAGGTGCCGGCGCCGGCGTCGAGAATTGCTTCGAACAATTGGCGAGCGCCGGCGTTTTCCACGAACAGCTCGAAGCCATCTTCGCCCGTGTAGCCGGTGCGTGCCGCAATGCAGCTGATTCCCGCGATTAGTCCCTCGGCGACGCCGAAACGCGCGACGTTGGCGATTGGAAACTCCGCCAGCGCTGCCAATATCGCGACGGCCTGCGGTCCCTGAACCGCGACCAGCGCGGTGGCGCCGCTTACGTCTTCGAACTTCGCCCGCCCGCCGTTGAGTTCCGCGATCCATTCGCGATCTGTATCGATGTTGGATGCGTTGACGCAGAGCATGTAGCGCTGCGCTCCGAGTCGGTACACGATCAAGTCGTCGATCGTTCCGCCGTCCTCCGCGCACATAATCGTGTACTGCGCGTGGCCTTGCCTGAGCCGCGCCGCGGAATTGGTGAACGCCCGCTCGATTGTCCCCAGGGCGTGCGGTCCGCTGATTTCAAATTCACCCATATGACTCAGATCGAAAATCCCCGCCGAATTGCGGACCGCAAGATGCTCCTCGATAATCCCGCTGTAACTCACGGGCATCTCGAAACCACCGAAAACCGTCATCCGTGCGCCGAGTTTTTGGTGAAGGTCGAACAAAACAGTGCGCTTGGGCGCATTCATCAGCGGGAAAATCTTAACAGACACGTTTGAGGCGAACGAGACAGCCGCGCGTGATTTGCCAACAACCGCCCGGCTTCTGTCCACAGCGGCTTGCTCGGCGCGATCGGGTGCTATAATCGACTGATACCCGATGGCTGCAATCATCATGGATGGCCGGGCGCTGAGCGCGCATCTGATGCCGGAGTTGCGCGCCCACGTCGACGAGCTCAAGCGCGAGTCCGGATGCACGCCATCGCTGGCGGCGATCCTGGTCGGCGACGATCCTGCCTCACGCCAATACGTAAAGAACAAACAGCGCGTGGCCGGCGAACTTGGATGCGACAGCCGCACGGTGCGGATGCCGTCGGCGGAGGCGGCCACCGACGCGTTGCTCAGCGTGATCGCGGAACTCAACGCCGATGCGCGCGTCAATGCGATACTGCTCCAGTTGCCGATCCCCGATTGGGTCGATCGCTTCCGCCTGTTCGACGCGATTGCGCCCGAGAAGGATCTCGACGCCATCGGCGCGTCCAGCGTCGGGGGCTTTTATCGCGGTCAGTGGGGACGCTTCATCCCGTGCACTCCCCGCGGCGTGCTGACCTTGCTCGACTACTACCGGGTGCCCACCGAGGGTGCGCGCGCGGTGGTTATCGGGCGCAGCGATATCGCCGGCAAGCCGACCGCGCTGATTCTCGGCGGGCGGCTGCGCAACGCGACGGTTACCTGGTGCCATCGCCACACGCGCGATCTCGCCGTGATTTGCCGCGAGGCCGACATCCTCATCCCGTGCGTCGGCGCCGACACCGGCCGGCCCTATCTGATCACGGCGGATATGGTGAAGCCGGGCGCCTGCGTGATTGACGTTGGCTTCAGACGCGTCGGTCCCGGCAGGTTCATCGGCGATGTGGATTTCGAAGCCGTGAAGGAAGTCGCGGGATGGATTACGCTCAATCCGGGCGGCACCGGTCCCATGACCGTGCTTGCGCTGATGCAGAACCTGATCGACGCGGCGCGCTACCAGCTCGGCTTGCAACGCGCCACCTACTCCGTCTGAAACGATTCTGGCTGTGCGCGCGCCGCGCAGTATTAAGCCGTTGGCAGGGGCCGCGCGCGACAACGGAGCGCGGCCTTAGCGGTGGGAGTAGGGGTCACCCCTACCCGCAGGTGTGATCCGGTAAAACATGAGACGGTCGCCGCGGAATTTCTCGACCACTCTGAAGCGCTTCGGATCGGGGAGTTCGGAGATTACCGCGTTGCTATCCTTCCAACTCACCAGCCATCCACCGCCCGCAGATGACACCCGCTCCTCAATAGTCAATCGAGCTGTGTCAGGGTCATATCCCGGAATAGCTATTCGCGGGTTGGTTCCCTTGAAGTAGTAATTGAATGGAGCTGAGTAAAAGCCAAATGGAAATCCACCATTGGGGACGTTTGCCGTATTTTCGTTCGAAACGAACCCCGATTCAAAGAAGACCGGTTCCGATGCACCGCCTGCCGTTACTTGCCCCGCCAGATCTCGCCACGGCTGCGGCTTGGACTGCGCGAACGGCAGCATGAGCAAGCACGCCACCACGAAGCCTGCCGCCAGAAGATTGCGCCACTTGATGCTCGCCGCGCCGATGACCGCCGCAATCAGCAACGACGACGCCGCAAGCCCCGGCGACAGGTAGCGCAGATTGAGCATCGGATGCAGGATTACCGACCCGACGATGAATGCCAGCGCCGGCAGTCCGATCCACGCCACCAGCGCTCGAATCGGTTCGTCGCGGTCTCGTTCCACTGCGCGGCCGAATACCAGCCACAAGGTCACTGAAGCCGCGACCAGCGCGGCCGCCGCTTTAACCGCAAGCGGGTAGTTGTAAGCGGGCCCCAGGTAGTCCAGCCATTGGCCATAAATCATTTGCTGACTCTGTCGAATCGCGTAGGGGATGTAGGGGACGAACAAAACGCCCGCGAGAATTATCGCCATCCACGCGATCGTATCGCGTCTGCCGCGTGAGAGATCGCGCAGCAGGATCGCGGCTTCCGCACCGAGAATCAGGAGCCCGGCCATGTGCGTGTAGGGCATCGCAGCGCCCAGAATTCCGCAGCCGACGGCGCCCATGATGCCGGGCCGGGAGCGCACTCGCAGCAGCGTCAGCAGATGAGCCAGCGCGATCGCGATGAGCATCGGGTACATTCGCGCCGTGTGCGCGAACGCTACGGCGAACGGGTTGAATGCCCATATCGCGGCTGCCGCCAGCGCCGTGCTCTCGTCGAACATTTCGCAGCCGAGCGCGAACACCAGCGCCAGCGTCGCCAGCGAAAAGATCACCGACATCGAGCGCAGCGAAATCTCACTCAGCCCGAAAATCCGCGTGTAGTAATGCAGTGCGGCGTAGTAGAAGAGAAATTTTCCGGGCTCTTGCAGTACCGGCGTTTGTGCGATTGCTGCGACTCCCGGCTTTGCCGCCGACCATGCGCTAAACGCTTCGCTCGCGCCGAGCGCGTTGGTGCCAAGATGAAACGAGTAGATCAATCCGGCGGCGACGAAGATCGCCGCGAAAATTTCAAGCGGCCGGCGCGACGCTCTATCGCCGGACGACGATTCGATGGTTGCAGACCCGGCTTCACTCATCGGGATTCCCCTGTCCGCCCCTGTGCGAGATATAGCGGATTTCGCGAGCGTGCACGATCTCCCTTTGTTCGCGCAGGCCAGGCCGCCCCTGCGCAGTCCATTGACTCTCACGCCTGGTGCTGACGTAACTGTTCACAATCATGTCCGAGTTTCTCGAGTCGGTTCCCGAAGTCGGTGCACAGCGCGGGACCGCGATGACCCTGCCGCCGATCGAGCGGATCCGCTTCGAGGTATGGGCGCTCGCGTGGCCCGTGATTCTTTCGTTTGGACTCGATTCGATTCTCGGCCTCTCTTCGATGCTGATGGTGGGACGGCTCGGCGCGAACGCAGTCGGCGCGGTCGGGCTTGCCATGCAAATCCTGGGTGCGGTGCGCGCCGGCATTGCGGCGGTCGGTACCGGCACTGTCGCGCTGGTCGCGCGTTATATCGGTGCGAACGATCGGGACAACGCCGAGGAAGTGCTCAAGCAGTCCGTCGTTTTCGGCGTACTGGTTTCGACGATCATCGCGATTCCCGTCATCATTTTCGCCCATCCGCTGATCAAATTGTTCCAGGTCAAGGGCGAGATGGCCGAGATGGGTGCGCGATACCTGCAGGTCGTGATGCTGTCGGAGCCGTTCCAGGGGATCTTTCTGATGTGCGCGTCAGCGTTGCGCGGCGCAGGTGACACGCGCACGCCGCTGTGGATCGGCGGTATCATCGACGTGCTCGCAATCTTCCTCAACTACGTGCTCATCTTCGGCAAGCTCGGATTTCCCGTGCTCGGCGTGGACGGCTCGGCGGTGGCGACCTTGCTCGCGATTGCCTTCGGCGGGATTTTGTTCTTCTACGCGCTCTCGATCGACGGGATGGTGCTCAACTTCCGATGGGAGAGGCTATGGCCCGACCTCGGCCTCGGCAGGCGAATCCTCAGTGTCGGCAATCCCGCCGCCATCGAACAATTGTTGATCCAGTTCGGCTTCGTCGCCTACGTCGGATTCGTCGCGCGGTACGGCGCCAAGGAAATCGCCGCATATTTCATCGGCGTACGAATCCTGGCGCTGTCATTCCTGCCCGGCTTCGGATTCTCGGCCGCCTCCGCGACGCTGGTGGGGCAGGGCCTCGGCGCGCACGACCCGAAGTTCTCGCGCAAGGCCGGATGGGAATCGACCGGGATGGCGATGGTGCTGATGACCGCTATGGGCCTGTTGTTTATGATCTTTGCCCATCAGATCGCGGCGCTCTTCATCGACGATAAACAGGTCATCGATTACACCGCACAGTTCATGTACGCGCTCGCGGCCGCGCAACCGCTGATGGCGATCGATTGGACGATCACCGGCGCACTGCGCGGGGCCGGCGATTCGCAGTTTCCCCTTTACGGTTCGATAGCGGGCTTTTACGGAATGAGGCTCTTCCTTACGATTCTCATTTGGTACCACGGCGGCAGCATCATCTGGATCTGGTGGTCGCTGCTCGCCGACTACGTCGTTCGCTCGACGGTGAAAGTCTGGCGCTTCCAGAGCGGCAAGTGGGAAACGATCGAAGTTTGAAGTCTGATTTCGCCGGCGCCTGTTGACGCTCCCATCGCCATCAACTGGACGCGGCGCGCGCCGCGCGTAATCCTCTTTCCGTGGCACAAGCGCATCAAGCGGCCGAGACGCTGGAGGGTACCCTCGATCAGGTCCTGTTCGTCAACGAAAAAAATGGCTATTCGGTCGCGGTCGTGGTCGTTGCCGGCGAGCATGGCGAGCTGCGCCGCGTCACCATCGTTGGCAATCTCTCCGGTCTGGAAGTTGGCTCGACCATCCGCGCTCAAGGCGGCTTCGAACAGCACAAGACCTATGGCGATCAGTTTCACGTAGTCGATTTCGAAACGGTGCGGCCCGCCGGAGCGGTCGCGCTCGAACGCTACCTCGCTTCGGAAATAAAGGGCATCGGCCCCGCGCTTGCGCGGCGAATCGCCGAACATTTCGGAGACTCGCTCGGCGAGGTGCTCGACAACGCGCCCGAACGCATGCGCGAAGTCCCTGGCATCGGAGCCCCGGTCACGCGGGCAATCGCGGCTGCATGGCGCGACTCGTCCGGGCTGCGCGAGCTGACGGTCTTTCTGCGCGGGCACGGCCTGGCTGCCTCGCACGCGCGGCGCATCCACAAGTTCTACGGCAAGGATGCGCTCGAGGTCGTACGACGCGATCCATATGTACTCGCACGCACCATTCACGGCATCGGATTTCGCACCGCCGACGCCGTCGCGGAGAAACTCGCCATCCCGCGCAACTCGATCCAGCGCGCCCGCGCCGCGGTTTTATACATCCTCGAGCGCATGTCCGATGAGGGCCACGTCTATTCGCCCTTCGAGTATCTCGAAGGCCAGTTCCGTTCCGCGCTCGAGATGGAGCCCGAGCTCGCGCGCGCGGCCGTCAATGAGCTGGCCGCAACCGGCGAGGTGATCGTCGAAGAAGCCGACGATCACACCGCCGTCTATCTCGCGCGCTTGCACGAGGCCGAAGTGAACGTCGCGCGGCGAATCGCGGAATTGAACGCAGGCCGCGGGATGAACAAGGAGCTGATCCAGCGCGCCCTGGACGCGGCGGTGCGAAGCTCTGAACTCGACCTGTCGCCCGAACAAAAGAGCGCGCTCCGATGCGCCCTGGCCAGCCGCGTCACCGTTATCACCGGCGGTCCCGGCACCGGCAAGACGACCTTGCTGCGCTCGCTGCTGGCAGCGCTGGCCGAGGTCGGTTTGAAGCCGACGCTTGCCGCACCGACCGGGCGCGCGGCTCGCCGGCTCCAGGAGGCATCAGGCCGCGACGCAAAGACCATTCATCGGCTGCTCGAATACTCCCCCGAGAGCGGCGGCTTTGTCCGCGGCAAGGAATTTCCGCTCCGCACCAACTATCTGATCATCGATGAAGCCTCGATGATGGACCTCGAGCTCGCCTCCAGCCTGCTATCCGCGCTGATGCCGAATTGCTCGCTGCTGCTGGTCGGCGATCGCGATCAACTTCCGTCGGTTGGCCCCGGCAGCGTCCTCAAGGACGTGATCGCGTCCGACTTCGTGCCGGTCGTGCAATTGCAGGAGGTTTATCGACAGGCGCGCCGCAGCCTGATAGTCGCCAACGCGCATCGTCTCAATCGCGGTGAATTCCCGGATATCTCCAATGCCCCCGAAGGCGACTTTTTTTTCTTCGAGCGCAACGCCGCCGAGGACGTGCTGGCGACGATCAAGCAGCTCGTGCAGCAGCGGCTGATTGGACGATTCGGAATAAACGACCCGCGCGAAATCCAGGTGCTGACGCCGATGAATCGCGGTCCGCTCGGCACGCACATCCTCAATCGCGAACTGCAAAGCCTGCTCAATCCCTCGGGACGCGAACTCCGCGCCGGCGATCGCGTGTTTCGCGAGGGCGATCGCGTTATCCAGTTGCGCAACAATTACGACAAGGACGTCTTCAACGGATCGATCGGCCGGATTCTCGCGATCGACTCGGACAAGGCGCGCGTGAGCGTCGCGTTCGAAGACACCCGCGCCGAATACGACCTGTCGGACCTAGACGAACTGGCGCTCGCCTACGCAATTTCAGTGCATAAGAGCCAGGGCAGCCAGTATCCCGCGATCGTGATGCCGATACATTCGAGTCACTACCTGATGCTGCGCCGCAATCTGCTCTACACCGCGATCACGCGCGCCGAGCGGGTATGCGTGCTGGTCGGGACCAGGAGCGCGTTGCAGCAGGCGGTGCGCAATCAGGACGAGCGGCTGCGCTTCTCGCGCCTGGCAGCGCGACTGCACGTGAACTGATTGATCAGTGATGTCCCGATAGGCGACCGAATGCGAAGACGAAGAAACCGATGAGCACCAGCGCGATGAGCCCCGGTATCAGGGTCGCGGCCAGCGCGCGCCACGCCGAGAATCGATGCACCTCGCCGAGACACTTCAGCGAGATGATGAACCCCCAGAATCCGAGCACGCCTTCAGCGACCATGATCTTGTAAAACGCGGGATCGATTTGCGAAAGCGGAACATGTCTCTGAAGCGGCACCGGCACGCCCATCAGCACCGCGACCAGCAGCACGATCCCGGCGGCGATCGCAGGCACCTGCGACCATGCCATCGCGGCCCGCACTTCGACTCGGCTCGCGACGCCGCCGAGCAGGCTTCCCGACCATTTTAATACCACGCTGCCAATGTACAGAGAGAGAACTCCCAGCGCCGCCCAGAATGCGACGATGACGGCGACCCACAGCGGCCACAAGACCGACAGATTGGCGTTGTTGGCAAACGCCTTCGACCACTGGCCCGACAGCGCGCTGATCCCCGACCCGAAGGCTGCGAGCGCGATTACGTTGCGCGTCGGATCGGTATCCACGATGCGCCGAATGGTCGCGCGCGGTTCAGTCCATATCGTGAAAAAAGGTGCGATCGATCCGCCGGCCCCGTTCGCCATCGAAACCCCCGTCCCGCTGCGAATTCCGCCACGCTAGCATCTTGCCACACCACGCAACAGTGCGATTGACTCAGTTTCACGATGCGAATTACCATCGCAACGATGAAACCGATCAGCTCGATAATTCTCGCTGCGTTGCTTGCAGCCTGCGTGCAGGCCTACGGATGCGTCGTCGTTGAATCCAGTGCGATCTCCGATCGCGCCGGCGCCGGTAACCCCATCAGCTCGAGCGCCAGCGATCTCGGATTCCTTCGTCTGGTCGCCCCGCAAGGGCTCACGCAGACCGCGCTTGCCAACCTGCTAAGCAACTGCGCCACCGGCAAAGTGTCCGGAGTGACCACCGAGCTCAGCATGCGCGATTTCCTAATCGTGCAGTCGTACACCGTGTCGGTAAACGCGGTCTGCAACTAGTTTCCGGTCGGGGTCTGCTGGCGGCTCTTGGCGGCCGGCTTTTCGGCCGGTGGGGGGATGCGCTTGCCATGCACCGGTTGCAGCTCGCGAAGAAAGCTCAGTACGGCTTCGGCTTCCGATCGCACCGCGTCGGGATCGTGCCCGGCCTGCTCCAGTGCCTTCTCGACTTCCGCGATCGTCCTGGCCCAGTCGTTTTTGAACTTGCCATTGAGTTCCTTCCATGCGACTCCCGCCAGCGCGTCGGTCACGTTTGCCGGTGGACGATAAAACCCGCGCGCGATCAGCACCGCGATTGCCGGATAGCCGACGTAGCCCTGCCAGTACGACGCGTTGTCGTTCGACGCGATCTCTCGCCCGTCCGCCGAGGTCTCCACTTCGTAAGTTTTCGACTCGTCCGACGACACCACCGTCGCCCGCCGGCCGTCCTCGATTCGTACCCGGCCGTCGCCAATCGCCCCGAGCGCTTCGTACACTTTCACCAGCGGGGGCATTTTCCATTGCGTCCCTGACAGGGCCATGAGCTATCGCCTCGCGCCGTCAGGTTCGCATCGCGCCGCCGCGATCGTCAAGCCGCACGCCGCGCGCCTTAACATCGCGGCGTCTATCTGACACGATTGCTGCACGCATCCACGGCTTCACAGATGAAAGAACTGATCGTTTCCATTCTTCGCGACGCAATCGAGCGCGCGCGCGCCGCGGGTCAGTTGAGCGCCGGCATTCCTGCCATCGGGATCGAAGCGCCCCGCGACTCCGCCCACGGCGACGTCGCCTCGAACGTCGCGCTGACGCTTGCCAAGCCCGAGCGAAAGCCGCCGCGCGCGATCGCGGAAATTATCAAGTCGCAGGTCGCGATGCCCGCGGAAGTCAGCGAGGTCTCGGTCGCCGGCCCCGGCTTCATCAATTTCAAAATGTCGCCCGCTTACTGGCACTCCGAGATGCGCCGCGCCGTGGGCGCCGGTCGCGCGTTCTGGAAGCCGCGGCCGTGGGAGCTGCGTCCGGGGGCTGGAAAAAAAGTCCAGGTCGAGTTTCTCTCCGCCAATCCCACCGGACCCGTGACCGTCGGCCACGGCCGCAACGCCGTGCTCGGCGACACCATCGCGCGCCTCTACGAGGCGGCGGGCTTCGACGTCACGCGTGAATATTATTTCAACGACGGCGGCCGCCAGATGAAGTTGCTCGGCGAATCGGTCCGCGCGCGATATCTCCAGGAGCACGGCATCGACGCACCGCTGCCCCAGGACGGCTACCAGGGCGAGTACATCCTTGACATCGCGCGCGCTCTGAAAGCCAGGCGCGGCGACGCGCTCGTGTCGGTTACCGGCCTCGACGAGTTTCGCGAGGCGGCCGTCAAAGCCATCTTCGCCGACATCAACCAGACTTGCACGCGCCTGGGGATTCGCTTCGACGTCTATACCAACGAGCTCGATCTCTTCAGCAGCGGAAAGGTTGACGCCGTCCTCAAGGCGCTGCACGACCACGATCTCACCGTCGAAAAGGACGGCGCCATCTGGCTGCGCGGCGAGCCGCTCGGACTTCCCAAGGACGCCGTGCTGGTGCGCTCCGGCCCCGACCGCCAGCCGACCTATCGCACCCCCGACATCGCCTATCACATCGAGAAGCTCAAGCGCGGCTTCGATCTGATCGTGGACGTGTTCGGCGCCGATCATATCGCCGAGCATCAGCAGGTCATCGCTGCCGTCAAGGCGCTCGGCTACGACACCACGCCCATCAGCGCGATCATCTACCAGTTCGTCACGCTCACGCGCGGCGGCGAAAAGGTCAAGATGTCCACGCGCAAGGCGACCTACGTCACGCTCGACGAGTTGATCGACGAGGTCGGCGCCGACGTGGTGCGATTTTTCTTTCTGTTCCGCAAGTCCGACAGCCAGCTCGACTTCGATCTCGAACTCGCCAAAAAGCAGGCGCCCGAGAATCCCGTCTTTTACGTCCAGTATGCGCACGCGCGCCTGGCGAGTATCTTTCGCGAGGGCGCGGCCAAGGGCCTGATGCTCCCCGCGGATCAGTCGGCCATCGATCTCAATTTGCTCGGCGCCGAGGAACTCGATCTCGCCAAGCGAGCGGTTGGACTACCCGAGGTCATGTCCGCGGCGGCCGAGGCGCTCGAGCCGCATCGGATTCCGTTCTATCTGCTCGAGCTGGCCGGCGAGTTCCATCGCTACTACAACAAGCCCTCCAGTCGTATAATCGGGCCGGATCGCGAACTCAGTTTGGCGCGGATGTTCATGGCGGGGATTCTCAAGGATGCGATCGCGGGCGGACTCGAGTTGCTCGGGGTGAGCGCTCCCGAGCGGATGTGAGGAACGAGAACGGGATGCGATTCGAAGTCAGGGCGGGCGGCTGGTTTCTAATTTTACTCGGATTGGTCGGGCTGTCGGGCGCGGTCTTCGCGCTCGGATTGGTCGCGGGCTACGAGATGGCCCGGCAGAGCCAACCCGACTTGAATCAAATCTCCTCGACCTACCCGCTGCCGAGTCCCCCCGCGCCCGGCGAAAAGCCCGCGCCCGTGCCTGAGATGTCATCCGCGGCCGTCGCGTCGCCATCGCTTGCGGCTGTACCGCCATCGCTCCCCGTCAAACCGCCCGCGCCCGCCGTCGGCGAGATATCGCCGGCTGCGCGCACCTCGCCTGCCACCGTCGCGCGCGTGAGACCGCTTCCCGAGGCGCCTGCGGTCAGTCCTCCCGCGCCCGGCAATGAGAACGAATCCGACGAAGATTCAGAAACGGCCTCCGCTCCCACCGGATCGGCCCGCGGCGTTGCTCCCGGCGCGAAGCCGTACAACATCCAGATCGAAGCCGTGATGGACAAGAGCGGGGCGGACGAGATGGTCTCGCGGCTCAAGACGCTTGGTTACAATGCGCAGGAGATTAAGGTCGCGCTCAACGGGCAGACCTGGTACCGCGTTCGAATCGGGCCCTACGCCAGCGCCGACGAAGCGAATGCCGCGCAGAACAAACTCCGCGAGCAGTACCGCCAAGCCTACACGACCTCGCACTGATCCCGCCGCCCGGGTAGTGATCTAGTGTTGTGCCCTGCAAATATCTTCAAAATGTTCTGGTTCATTCAGGTACGACCAGCCAAGGGACTCACTGGTCAGGTTCCCCCTTTCCGGCCCGGAAAGGGGGCCAGGGGGATAGGACGGCGGAATTCACCAAAGGATTTTTCTGTTCCCCTTCCCCATTCTTTTTGGGGAAGGGGCTAGGGGTTAGGGGTTAGGGCTTAGGGCTTTGTTCTTCAATTTATTTACGGGACACCACACTAGGGAACCTCTGCACAAGTCGATCGATATAGGTAGATCGATATAGGTAGAATGAAGTTGATCGATGGATGGGTGCGGAGGTGGAGTGATGAGTGAGCAGCGGACGTTCGCTTCGATGGCTTGG
>NZ_JBEKFG010000056.1:0-25132 GCF_050013435.1 Binatus sp. (SeqCode)
GCTCGCCGGCTCATGCGACCATACCCGAGGCCTTAAGAGCGGGCCGCTCAGCCTCCTATTTGGTCTTGCTCCGGATGGGGTTTGGCATGCGCGCACGATCACTCGCGCGCCGGTGGGCTCTTACCCCGCCATTTCACCCTTACCCTTGCGGGCGGTGTATTTTCTGTGCCACTTTCCGCGGATCGCTCCGCGCCGCCGTTAACGGCCATCCTGCCCTATGGAGCCCGGACTTTCCTCTTCCCTGTTCAGGAAGCGATCGCCCGACTCACTCCGGCCTGATTAGATTAGCATCTTTTCGATTCGGTCTCCCACGCGCCACCGCGGCAGGGCTGACGCAAAAAAGCGAGCGGCCGCCCGTGTCAATCTAGAGCGAAAGTTGCTGTGATTGAGCCGAAGCCCTGAGTGCTGCCGAAGGGGAAGAATCCCGGAGCCTTCCTTTTCTGTCATTCTAGAGCGGAGTCTGCGCAGCGAAGAATCCCGGATCCGGGTTCCTTCGCTTCGCTCAGGATGACTCAAAAAAAGAGCCCTCAGCTCTTCTACCGCGTAGTCGCGAAAAGATGCGTTGCGCAGATTTTCGCGTCTTCTCACTGCGGGTGCAGGGGCCGCAGCCCCTGGCCGTGGCGACGGCAGCGCAGTATTGAGCCGTTGGCAGGGGCCGCGCCCGCCAACGGCGGGCGGCCTTAACATTGGGTGCAGGGGTCACCCCTGCCCAAGGAGGTGCGGAACCCACGGTGGGTTCCGCATTCAATCAAGTGATTGCCCCCTGCTACGAGCTCGGCTTCTCCGCCTGATCCTCGTAGTACAAAACGCGCTGGCAATTCGGGCAGAAATGTATCTGCAGATGCTTCTGGATCTCGTTGTACAGCTGTGGTGGCAGCCGCATCCTGCATCCCTGGCAGGTCCCGCCCTTGGCCAGCGCCACCGCGACGCCGGCGCGGCGGCTGAAAATCATCTGGTAGCGCGCGAGCAGATTCGCATCGACATTCTCGGCGACCTTCTCGCGGGACTTGCGATACTTGCCGATGTTGCGCTTGAGCTCTTCGACTTCCGCCGCGATTTCCTTTTCCGCCGCCGTTAGATCGACGCGTCCCTTGGCGATCGCTTCGGTGAGCTCTTTGATTCGCGCAGTCCGCGCGTCCGCGCCTTCCATCGACGTGAGCAACTCGGTCTCGAGCCGCTGATTGGTCTCCTTCAACGACTCGATCTCGTGGGTCAGCGCCTGCAATTCCTTGTCGTTGCGGACCAGCGTCAATCGCATCCGCTTGTTGCGGATTTTGATTTCGCCCTCGGCCAGTTCACGCTCGGCCTTTTTGCGGGCGGCAGCTAATGCCTTGTCTTGTTCGGTAAGGCGGTCGAGTTCGGCCTGGTTGTTCTGGTTCTCATCGCGAAGTTGGTCAACTCGCCCAGCAATCGATGTCAGCGATTGCTCCAACTCTTGCAGTTGCCGGTCGATGACCTGGAGGTCCATCAGCCGGTTTATCTCTTCACGCAATTCTTCCCTCCGCTAAAGTTGTGCGCGTCGCGCAAAGTTTTTGTTCGTCATCGTGATTCAGCGACACCGCCCCTCGAATTGCATCGCGGGCACGAATGGTATGGGCCCACCAGGATTTGAACCTGGGACCAGCCGGTTATGAGCCGGCAGCTCTGAACCTGGCTGAGCTATGGGCCCTCTGAAATGCATCAGGCTGCCCTGATGGTAGCAAGTTCGCGTCCAAGACTTAAGGGCTGATCGGTTAAACATTCATTCAACTTATGTGCATGCGTTCCGCATCTTTGTTTTAACATCAGGTGCAGGGGCCGTTGGCACGGCTGGCCAGTATTAAGAGACCGCGCGCCCGCGGCAGAGGCCGCGCCCGCAAACGGCGGGCGGCCTTACCACTGGGTGCAGGGGTCACCCCTGCTCACCCCTGCTGCCGTCGATGCGCGATCACGGCCTGCGCAGCAGCCGCCGCCTCGCCGGGTTCGGACTCGCGCGCCGACACCTCGGCTGCGCTCTGGCGCAGTCGCCCCAGTTCATGCGCATGGCGGCGCCGCTCGAGCGCGCCGACGTAATCGACGACCAGCGCGCGGCATTTTGCCAGCTCATTGGGATTTTTCTCAGTATCGTCGCCGATATCATCGGTCAGCGGACCGACCGCAAACTCGCTGATTCGGCTTTGCTCCTCGGGCGACAGCCGCTCCGCGGTCCATTGTTCCAGCGCAGTGTATGCTTCGTCGGTCCGGCACAGGTCGGCGAGCACGCCGCCCAGGCGGATCTCCTCGAAATTCGCGCTGGCGCCCGACGATGCGATCTCGGCGCGCAGTTCAGGATGCAACAGTGCAATCGCGACGAGGCCAATCTCGGCCTTCGAGCCTGCGTCGCCGCTCGACGCAGCAGGTGGCTTCGCAGTCGCCGCGCGGTCGCGCGCGAAGCGCGACGATTGGTTCCGTGTCGATCCTGATTGCGGCCCGCGCGCCTCTTTGCGCAGAACTTCCTCGCCAATCGAGAGCAGGTCGGCGGCTTTGCGTGCCAGCAGATCGAACTGGAACGGATCGTCGACCAGCTTGAGCATCTCGGCGACGCGATTCGCCGCGCGTGCCCGCTCGGCGATCGATCCGCGCGCCTCTCCCGCCTGTTCGCTGAGAAAATAATCGACCAGTAACTCGGATTTCTCGATCAGCTCCGCGAACGCGGCCGCGCCGCGCTGGCGAACGAACGTATCGGGATCGAAGCCCGACGGAATAAAAATCCCGCGGCCCAGCAATCCCGCCTGCAAAAAAATCTCCAGCGCCCGCATCGAGGCCTTGCGCCCGGCCGGGTCGCCGTCGAAGCACGCGATCACCTGTTTCGTGTATCTGCTCAGCGCGCGCAGCTGCTCGACCGTCAGCGCCGTGCCGCATCCCGCCACCGCTTCCTTGAAGCCGGCCTGCCACAGCGCAATCACGTCGAAGTAACCCTCGACGATAATCGCGCGGTCTTTGCCCGATGATACGCTCGAGGAAATCGCCTGGCGCGCTTCGAACAGCCCGTACAGAGTCCGCGCTTTCGAGTACAGCGGCGATTCGGGCGAGTTGATATATTTGGGCAGGCGCGCGTCGAGCACGCGGCCGCCGAATGCGATCGCGCGGCCCTGCGCGTCGCGAATCGGGAACATCACGCGCGCACGAAACATGTCGTATGCGCTGTCGCCGTCCTTTTTGACCAGCCCCACTTTCACGCCCGCGTCGCGCAGTCCGCGCCGTTCCAGCGCCTTTGCCAGGGAAGCCGGCCGGCTCGGCGCAAATCCGATCATGAACGCGCGCGCGGTCTCGACGCTGATCCCGCGCGACTTCAGATAGTCGCGCGCGAGCGCCCCGTCGGCCGTGTTCCACAGCACGTGCGCAAAGAACTCCGCGGCGACCTCGCTGGCCTTGAGCATCGCCTCGCGCTCGCCCGCGGCGGGCCCGGATTGATCGTGCTGCGGCAACGTCACGCCGTACTTGCGCGCGAGCGAACGCACCGCTTCGGGAAAGGTCAGACCCTCGACGCGCATTATGAAATTGAAAACGCTGCCGCCCGCGCCGCATCCGAAGCAATGAAAGAATCCGCGCTCGGCATTCACCGAGAACGACGGCGTCTTCTCGTTGTGAAACGGACACAGCCCGACGAAGTTGCGCCCCGCCCGGCGCAGCCGCACGTGCGCGCCGACAATCTCGACGATATCGGCGCGCGACCGGACTTCCTCGATCTTGTCGTCGCCGAAACGTCCCATCAGCCGCCCACCACCGTCCGCAACCGCTCGGGATAGTTCGTCATGATACCGTCAACGCCGGATTCGATCAGCGCGCGCATCCTGGAGTCCGCATCCACCGTCCAGGTGTACAGCTTCAGCCCGCGCTCGTGCGCCGCCTTGCACAGATCGGAGGTCACCATGTCCCAGCGCGGATTGATTGAATACGCGCGCATCGCAACCGCGTTCATCATCAGGTCAACCGGCTTCTCCTCGGCAAGCAAGCCGATGCGAATGTTGAAATGCAGCTGCTGGAGTTTTTTGAGATATTCCCAATTGAAGCTCGACACGATACTGTCGCCCAGCGCGTTGCGCGCCTGCATGATCTGCGCGACCTGATGCTCGAGGCCGCCCGCTTTGAGCTCGATATTGAGCCCGCACTTGCCGCCGGTGACGGCGAACACTTCTTCGAGCGTGGGAATTTGCGCGCCCTTGAAGGGGCCGCCCTTGAACTTCGCGCCCGCGTCCAATCGCTTGAGCTCCGCCAGCGTCAGCTCCGCGACTTCGCCCTTGCCGTCGGTCGTGCGCTCGACGGTATCGTCATGAATCACCACGACCGCGCCGTCGCGGCTGAGCTGAACGTCCAGTTCGCACATGTCCGCGCCCGCGTCGATAGCGGCGCGAAACGCGCTCACGGTGTTCTCGGGAAAACTGCCGCTCGCCCCGCGATGGGCTATGTTCAGCACAGCCCGCCTCCACCACGATGGAACAATTGAAGTCTGATAATGATGCGAGTTTACGCGTTCGTCGCGCGCACGCGCAAACCCGCCCACCTGATCTTGTCAACAATACTCACGCGGGCGGGCCTCGAAAGAAATCCGCGCGGATGCCAAAGTCAAAGGCCGGGAAATATGCAACGCGCAGCGCCGTCCAGACGAACTTACACCAGGGCGATATTCCGGACCCATTCGCACCTCGCGGATGAAGCCGCCGGAATCCTCGTGGCTGGCGGCGCCATCGGATGCGCCGTCGCCGGGATGAAGTTGCCGCGGGCCCGCGAGGATAAGACCGTCGCGCTCGAAGCGTACTTCGACCGGATCTCCACGACCGAGCTGTCGCGACTGAGACTCATGATGGAGCAGGCCGGGATGCTCGCTGACGCCGCGCGCGGCAGCACTGGCGACAGTGTTCGCAACGGGAGCGTCAGGAGAATCGTCGATCCGGGATGGTCCACGCTTTGGATGAAACGGTTCGGACCGTTTCGCGTCGGACGGCGAATGTTGATCGTGCCGCCGTGGAAGCGTGAGAATGAGCGCGGCCGAACCACCGTCGTCATCCAACCCGCGCGGGCTTTCGGCACCGGGCATCATCCCACGACGGCAGGTGCGCTGCGCGCGATCGAATCGCTGATAGGGGCGCGCGCGCCGAAGTCGATCCTCGATGCCGGCACCGGCTCGGGAGTATTGGCGATCGCGGCGGCGCTGCTCGGAATGCGCGACGGCCTCGAGCGCGAAATAATCGCCATCGATACCGATCCGACGGCGCTGGAAAACGCGCGTTTCAATGCGCGCCTGAACGGCGTGGAAAACTCGATCCGATTCTCATCGGTGCCGCTCGCTTCGATTCATCGCCACTTCGATCTGATCGCGGCCAACATTCTGAGCCATACATTGATCGAACTCGCGCCGCATCTGAAGCGCCTGGTCGCGCCCGCCGGACGGCTAATCCTGGGCGGGTTTCTCGCCGACGAGGCCGGCGAAGTGCTGGCTCACTATCGGTCGCCGCTGCGATGCCTCAGCCGCAAGACGCATCGCGGATGGACGACGGCCGTGATGGCGCGAGCGCCACGCTGATGGGTATTTCGCTGTCGCCGCGGCGTTTTTCGATTCCTCGCGCGCCGGACGCAACCGGGCTCGCGCACGTCGAGGGAGCGGAGTTGCATCACATGCGCACGGTCCTGCGGCTCGCGGTCGATACGCGCGTGTCGTTGCTCGATCCTGCGGGCGTCGAGCATCAGGGCACAATCGAGCGCTACGAACGCGACCGCGCCGTGGTTCGCATCGAGTCATCCTCATCGCAATCGTCTTCGCCCGCCCGGCCTCGAATCATTCTGGCCGCCGCAATCGTCAAAGGCCCGCGAATGGACTTCGTGGTCGAGAAGGCGGCAGAGTTGGGCGCGTCGGAGTTATGGCCGATCGTCAGTGCGCGCGGGTTGGTCCGTTCACCGGGCGCGGATCGGTTGGCGCGATGGGGCAGGCTCGCGATCGCCGCCGCCAAGCAAAGTCATTCCCGGGCCGCGATGGACGTGCGATCGCCGATCGGCGTTGAGGACATGGTTCGCGGCGTGCCGCCGCAGACGCTCGCCGTCATCTGCGCGAAGGGGGGAGAACCGCTCGCCGGCGTGATTCGACGCTTGCGTCCGCGTGCGATATTGATAGCGGTCGGACCGGAGGGCGATTTCGACGATGACGAGCGCGCGAAAGCCGCGAACGCGGGATTCGTTGCGGCCGGACTTGGGCCAAATCGCCTCAGGAGCGAGACCGCGGCGGTGGCCGCGGTCAGCATAGCGGCGGGGTTACTTCACGATGCGCAAGGGTCAAGCGAAGATGCCGAAACGGAATAAACCGATGGCGCGAAAGCTCGCGTTCATCATGGACCCGCTCGAACGGGTGCTGGTCGACAAGGACACGACGTTCGCGTTCATGCTCGAGGCGCAATTCCGCGGCCATGAAATCTATGTCCTCGGCATTCGCGACCTTTACGCGCGCGGCCCGAATGTGATCGCGCGGGCGCGGCGATGTGAGGTGATGCGCGGGAGTCCTCATCACCGGTTCCTCGACGAGGGCGCCGAGTATCCGTTGGAGACTTTCGACGCGATCCTCATGCGCAAGGATCCGCCCGCCGATGCGGCTTATCTCTACGCCACGATGCTGCTCAGCCTGGCCGACAGCAGGCGCACCTTTGTGCTCAACCATCCGGCGGGACTTCGCGAGGCCAACGAAAAGCTCTACTCGCTGAATTTTCCCGACGCGATTCCGCCAACGCTCGTCACCTATGAAATTCCGCGGCTCAAGACTTTTCTTGATGAACAGGGCGGCGAGATGATCGTGAAGCCGCTGGACGGGCATGGCGGCGAAGGCGTGTTTCTCGTCACGACCAAGGATCGCAACCTCGGCGCGATTCTCGAGACGGTGACGCAATACGAGTCGCGTCCAATCATGGCGCAGCGCTATATCCCCGAAGCTCGCAAGGGCGACAAGCGGCTGATCGTGCTCGACGGAGAACCGCTAGGATGCACGCTGCGGGTGCCGCGCGAGGACGAGCATCGCGGCAACATCCACGTCGGCGGCACTTGCGTAAAGGCGCCAATCACGGCGCGCGATCGCGATATCTGCCGGATGCTGAAGCCGCGCCTGGAGCGCGACGGGCTGTACTTTGTCGGCCTCGACATCATCGGCAACTACCTGACCGAGGTTAATGTGACGAGTCCGACCGGGGTGCAGGAGATCGATCGGCTCGACGGCGTGAACCTGGAAGGCAAGGTGATTGATTTCGTCGAGTCGCGGATGGCGGGCCTCAAGCTTTGAGTGGGCCGTTGCAAGGCGGGGCAATCATCGGTACGAATGATGATTCGCCCTGATCGCCCTGGCGCGAGCGTGTTCAAAGACGGTGGGCAGGTAGCTCAGTCGGTAGAGCAAAGGACTGAAAATCCTTGTGTCGAGTGTTCGATTCACTCCCTGCCCACCAACCAACTCGCGCGCCATGAGCAGCTAACGACCGTTAGTGCATTTTCGCTTTTTCGTTTTGCGTTTGCTGGCGTCACGAGCCGTGGGAGCGGGCCTGGCCGCGCTGACGTGCGCCGTCTGCATGTCGCAGGCTCGACAGCGGGCGATGGCGGCGCATCTGATGACGCCGCGACGGCAGATCGTTGATTGTCAAGATGCGCAGGCGCTCAAGCAGGCAACGTGGCTCGATGCCGAGCGCGGCGCAAAGATTGTCGAAGCTGAAGATATCCGCGCGCCTGGCGAGGGCCGCATCGCCGCCCGCGCCGAACCAGTTTCTGGCCTCGACGAAGTCGCGGCGGCGCTCACCGTCTTTCGCATTCACATTTCGCAGGTAGCATCGAATCGCGTCTTCCAGAACGGCCAGCAAGAGTTTCCGTTCACCCTCGACAACCTCATTGCGCCTGACCAGATCGAGGTACTGTCCGGGTAGCAGGAGTCCGGCGTCGATTCCTTTTTCGTATGACATGAAGCCGCGTCCGTTGGGAATTTCGAAATTCTTCCGCTCCGGAATTTCGTCCGCCTCCGACAATGCCTGAGTCCGCATCAGCGCTAGGTTAAGGTCCGCGCGATGAAGAGCCTACCAGAGCAGTGTTTCAGCAATATGAATTCGCAGCTGGAGAACACGCCTAGGCGGTGAAGTGAATGACGCCCAGGATTATTTCCAGCAAAATCAGCAGCACGACAACGACTTCGAGCAGTACCAGCCGGCGGTCGCGGGCGACGTCCAGGACCAGAACCAGCGAGTCCTGGATGCTCTGGAGCTTGCTGGTCAGCGCAGCGTAACGATCGACGAGATCAAATTCATCGCGCAGGTCGTCGTAGATGAGGTCCATCGCGGGGTCTTCCCATGCAGCGTCGGGCTTGTCGAGCAGATGGAGCACGGCGAGAACTTCGGTGCGCGACGAAATCGCCTCGCCGATGAAGCGATGCAAGGGAGTAATCCGATACGGCACGGTGCCGTGCGACGCCATCCGCTCGACCAACTGCGAGGTCCGCGCGAAGAGGCTGTCGACGATTCGCTCGTAGTATTCCATCGCCGCGCTCTGAGCGACCGTCAGTGCAACGATTTCCGCGCGTTGGGGAGTGAGCTTGTCGACCCGCAGCATCCCGCCGGAAATACCGATCGGTGCGGCAGGATCCTCCAGCACAGAGTAATCCTCGCGGATGATCCGGGTGGTGAGTTTGGGCATGGCGCGGGTGAGGCGTGCGAACAAGCGTTCGCGATGCTCGACCGGAACATCGTGCGAGACGATGGCGCCGAAGGGAAAGATGTAGAGGCCGCCGTCGGGTTCGATCGGCACGAACAACTCGAGCGCTGATATCCTCGCCTCGGGAAAAGCGGGCGCTATCTGGCGGAGCGAAAAGTTCTCCTCGAAAGCTACTGCGTAGAATTGATGAACCCGGCTCGGCATTCGCGTCCTCCCGGCTGGAACCTCACTCGCTCACCCAATTGCCAATAGTCCCAGCCCGATGCGCGCGATGAAAGCGGTTGCGCGGCGGCGCGCGCGATTTGCGCGGGCGCCGTGGGAACTGTCTAATGAATGGATTTGGAGTTCGAGTGCTCCGGCGGCCCCGCAAAGCGGGCTTTGACGTAGCAACACCAAGTCGCTATCAGAAGATTGCTGATCTATCCTCAACTCACCGATTTAAAGAGGTGCGAACTCGTGTCGATTGAAACGATCAATTTGAAAGAGGCGCAAGTTCCGGCCAGCGAGCTGCTCTTCGACCCCAACAATTTTCGGTTTCAGGACTTGGATGGCTTTGTGTCCGCCGCAGAAGATCGCTTCCATGAAGAAGGTGTTCAAGCCAAAGCATTCGACCGCCTCAGAAAAGATGAAAACCTCGTCGCGCTGAAAAAATCTATTCTTCGAAACGGGTATCTCGCAGTTGAGAGAATAGTAGTGCGGCCATACAAGCATGCCAAAACAAAATGGGTGGTTGTCGAAGGAAACCGCCGGCTCGCGGCCGTCAAGTGGATACTTGAGGATCATGCTGCGGGAGTGACAGTCGATCCGGGTATTTTAGCTTTAATTCAAAAGCTTCCGGTGATGATCATCGAGCACGAGGAGGCCAACGAAGCATTTCGCGCGTCTCTTATGGGAATTCGTCATGTGTCTGGTATCAAGCAGTGGGGAGGATACCAGAGGGCGAAGCTCGTCGCGGATATGCGGGATCGCCTAAAGCTTGAGGCCACAGAGATTGCTGAACGGCTGGCAATGTCAACGCAGGAAGTAAATCGTCGCTATCGTGCATTCAAGGCGTTGGCGCAAATGGAGATCGACGAGGACTTCGGTGGTTTTGCAAAGCCTGCGCTCTATCCAATTTTCCACGAGGCGGTATCGATTCCCGTAGTTAGATCTTGGCTTGACTGGAGCGATTCCGATACTCAATTCAAAAACGAAGAGGAGCTACGTCGGTTCTATGAACTTATTACTCCTACTGAGTCAGATGATGATGAGGCGATTAGACCGCCAAAGATTACGACCTACTCTCAAATCCGAGAGCTCAGGGAGATTCTGATAAAACCGGAGGCCAAGAAACTTCTTTTGGAACCGAGCCGATCCTTCCAGGAAGCTCTAAATGTGGCAGCCAGCGAAGCATTGGCGGGCGTTTGGGCGGTGGAAATCGCAGGCGCGATACGCGCGTTGGAAGCGATGGGCATTCATGTTTTGAAGAACCTTTCGGCAGATGATACGGCGCTGCTGAATAGATTGTTGCAGGTTGTCTCGGAGAGACTAAACGACCACAAATCTCTAACGCAAACCAAACCATAGCCTTGTTCATACGAAAGCTCGCACCTCACCACATATAGAGTCTAATGAAGCCTGGTCCCGCCGCAGTAGCCGATTTGATTCTCAGATCGACAAACCTGGAAGCTGCTCCGCTGGAAATAACGGAAATCATTGCAGCAAAGATCCTTGAACAAAACTGGTATGATGAAGTTGCGGCAAGCGAAAAAGCGGAGAGTTGGCAAGCTCCCGTTTTGGTGCGGCTACAGCGTGAACTGAGTTCGCTACAGGAACTAGGTCGGCCCGCACGCATAGCCTTCAATTCCTCATCAGAATACATTTTGCAGGGAGCGTGCTTTGTTGAACCCAATGAAGATCCCGAAGTCGCCAAGCAGAAACAGCGTCGGGCGAAATTGCCAACCTACGCTGCATTGCTCCAAGAGCTTACGCCCGTCGAGTTCGAGAAAATGTGCGGAAAGTTGATAGGCCTCTTAGGCGTTCAGAACCCAACTGTGACGAGGTCCTCAGCGGATGAGGGCATAGATTTTTTTGGCATTCTTTCCATGAAGAGCATGTTCTATCCTCAAGATGTATTCCCGACACTACAGACTCAGCTATCTATTTGGATAGTTGGTCAAGCAAAGCGTTACCAGCAGATCCAAGCAGGAACGGCGGAGGTTCGATCTTTAGTCGGGTCCGTCGCGCTTGGTCGGGCAGCGGCGTTCGGGAGCTTGCAGTCGCCGTTCGCAGACCTGAGGATTCGACCTGCGGATCCGGTATTTGTCATATTAGCGACCACAGGCTCATTCAGCAGCAACGCATGGCGGCTCCTCCAGAGGTCAGGAGTCATCGGCTTCGATGGAGAAATGATGGCTGCCTTTCTTGCCGACCGAAGCATCGGAATCAAAATAGGTGTTGGCTTGGATGAATCGACCTTCAAGCAGTGGTTGGAAGCTTAGCGGAGCTGCTCCGACGGAGAAGCCCGGGACCGGGTTCGATTTGAGATTCCACTTTTGCATCGATGGCGACTTCGCGCATCGATCGCGATTCAAGAAACCCAGCCCCGCCTGTGACTGCTCTGTGGCGGAACTGCGAGGTTCCTATGGTCTCTGTTAGTCCGGACGGTTGCGCGGCGACGTGCGGGATGTGCTAGGCGGCGACGTGCATGGGCGCATCGCAATGTTTGGGCACATCGGCGACACCGCAGTCGGGACCCATCCAGCACACCAGCTTGATTTCATCGCCCACGCTTTCAGAGTGCATCGGACGATTGCAATGCGTGGGCATCGCGGTCTCGAAGCCGCATTTGTCGCATTTTAATTTCGTTGCCATTGCGATCTCCTTCTTTTCCGGGACCTCGATTCGCGCCGGTGGCGGAGTCGAGGAATTAGGCGCAGCGGCTCCCGGCAACCCTTCGACTTCGGCGCGCACTGCTGCCAACTTTCGCGGACCGGTGAAATTGAGCAACAGCGCGTTGCTGACGACGCTGACGCTCGACAACGCCATCGCAAGTCCGGCCAGGGCGGGATTCAGCATGATTCCAAACCATGGATACAGAACGCCGGCCGCGATCGGAATCCCGAGCACATTGTAGAAAAACGCCCAGAAAAGGTTTTGCTTCACCTTGTTCAGCGTCAAGCGGCCGAGCACGAGCGCGCGGACGATGTCATACAAGTCGTCGCGCGTGAGCACGACGTCGCCGGTTTCCTTGGCGGCGTCCGTGCCGGAGCCGATCGCGATTCCGATGTCCGCGGCGGCCAGCGCCGGCGCGTCGTTGATTCCGTCGCCGACCATCGCGGTGAACAGGCCGGATTCCTGGTAGCGCTTGACGAGCGCAATCTTGTCGGCCGGCATCAGTTGCGCCTGGAACTCGTCGATTCCCAATCGAGCAGCGACGGCCCTTGCGACTTCAGCGTTGTCGCCGGAAATCATCACCGTGCGGATGCCCATCCGATGCAGCGCCGCGATTGCGCCGCGTGCCTCGGCCTTGACCGGATCGCGGAATGCAAGCACGGCGGTCACCTTGCGATCGATCGCAAGAAACAGGGGCGTCGCCGCGGATGCTGCTATGCGAGCCGCCTCGTCGCGGGCGCGGGAATCGACCTCGACGCCGACCTGCGCCATCAGCCGGTCGTTGCCAAGCGCGATCTGTTTGCCGCGACGCTCGGCGGTGATGCCCAGTCCCGGCATCTCGCGCGAGTCACCGGGAGCGAATTGCGGGGCGAGATTCCGCGCTTGCGCGCTGGCGGTGACGGCTCGTGACAGCGGATGACTCGATCCGGCGGCGGCGATCGCGGCAAAGGACAGCGCGTTACTCTCGTCGCCGTCGAGCACGGCGAGCGACTCGAGTTCCGGCCGGCCGACCGTCAGGGTGCCGGTCTTGTCGAAGAGCATGACGCGGATTCTCGTGATCAGTTCGAGGGCGGATGCCCGCTTGAATAAAATTCCCGCGCGCAGGCCGAGTCCGCTGCCGACCATAAGCGCAGTCGGCGTCGCCAGTCCCATCGCGCAAGGGCACGCGATCACCAACACCGCGGTCATCGCAGTCAACGCCATCACGAGACTCGGGCCCATCCAGATCCACGCAAAAAACGTGAGCGCCGCGATCCCGATCACCGCCGGAACAAACCGCGCGGCGACCGCGTCGGCGACGCGCTGGATGGGAGCCTTGTCGCCCTGCGCGTCCGCGACCATTCGCACTATCTGTGCAAGTGCCGTCTCAGAGCCAACCCGCGTCGCGCGAACCGTAATCGCAGCCGCGCTGTTGAGCGTACCGCCGGAGACGTCGTCACCCGCCGATTTGTCCACCGGCATCGACTCGCCCGTAAGCATCGACTCGTCGATCGCGCTGGCGCCGGCGACAATCACGCCGTCAACCGGAATTCTGGAAGCGGGCTTGACCAGCACGATGTCGCCGACGGCCAACTCGGCAGCAGGCACGACGCGCTCCTTGCCGTCGCGCACCACAGTGGCAACGTCGGGAACGAGGGTCAGCAAGGAGCGCAACGCAGCCATCGCGCGGCCGCGAGCGCGAGCCTCGAGTAATTTGCCAAAGCGAATAAAAAGGATCAGCTCGGCGGCGGTATCGAAGAATCGCGGACCCGCGAAAAAGATGGCGGGAAAGGTGGTGAGGATTGAGTAGCAGCAGGCGGCGCTGATGCCAAGCGCGACCAGCGTATCCATGTTCGCGGTGCGATTGCGCGCGGCGATCCACGCGCCGCGGTAGAAGGTCAGGCCGGCGGTGAACGTCAGCGTCGTGGCGGCGACGAGCGTCGCGATGCGCGCAGCGGCGCCCTCGCGATCCTGCAAATACATGATGACCGAGGCGCCGATCGCAGCGGCGACCACCCACCGCAGGTTGCGGCGCGCATCCTGGCGATCGAGAGCGGATTCGCCCGCGCCAACGCTGGTCGACTCCGCGATCGCGCTATAGCCGGCGGCCGCGACCCTCGCCTCGATTTCACCGGCAGCAAGTTTGTCGCTGACGCGCGCGATGAGCGTCTCGGCGGCGAAATTTACATGGGCATCGATGACGCCGGGGATGGGCGCGACGGCGTTTTCGATGGTGGTCGCGCAATTCGCGCAATGCATCCCGCGAATTCGGAACCGTTCGATCCTTTCGTCCGCCCGGCCTTCGAGGTTATGTTGCGCGTCCATAGCCGAGCGCAAGCCGGGCGCCGGCTATAGCGACGCCTTGATTGGCCGGCCGGAAATCACTTCGTCGATAAGCCCGTATTCGACTGCTTGCGCCGCGGACATAAAGTTGTCGCGGTCGGTATCCTTCTCGACTTTCTTGGCATTCTGTCCGGTATGATGAGCAAGGATGTCGTTGAGGATTTCGCGAAGACGCAACGCCTCGCGCGCGTGAATCTCGATATCGCTCGCCTGTCCCTCGAACCCGCCGGAGACCTGGTGAATCAGTATCCGCGAGTGCGGCAGCGCATATCTTTTGCCCTTGGCTCCTGCGGCCAGCAACAGGGATCCCATGCTGGCGGCCTGCCCCACGCACAGCGTCGAGACGGGAGGCTTCACGAATTGCATCGTGTCATAGATGGCCAGGCCGGCGGTGACCGAGCCGCCCGGCGAGTTGATGTACATATTGATTTCGCGCTCCGGATCCTCGGACTCGAGGAACAGGAGTTGCGCGGTGACCAGGTTGGCAAGGTCGTCGGTGACGGGCCCGCCCAGGAACACGATCCGGTCCTTGAGCAATCTCGAAAAGATGTCGTAGGAACGCTCGCCGCGGCCGGTCTGCTCGACTACGTATGGTACGAGTACACTCATGATACAAAGGTACTATCTGGATGCACAGCGGGGAAGTGGCGGGCAGCAGACCGCGCCTCCAGCGAGAAAGGCGTTGCATGAGAGTGGCGATGACCGCGATGAACGGAATTTGGCGGGGAGCGATGGTAGCAGCGTCGGCGATATTGCCGGCATTGATTGGCGTCGCGAGCGCTGTAGCGGCGCCACCGATGGAAAAGCACTATTACCTGCCGGATGCGGCCGCGTCGAAGATCGTTTCCGTCGCGAAGACGGGCAACGTAGAGGCGGAAGTAACCGTTCTGACAGAGGCGGTCGCGATCAAGGAGACGGGACCCAAGGAGACCGTCGCTAAATTCGGCGAGGTTTACGCATTCTCGCCAGCCTTCATTGCGATTCGTCGCGAAGTGCCGACGATGCTCACGTTTTGGAATCTGCAACCCGACGACGAGCACGACCTCATGCTCACCGCGCCGGATTTCACCGTCCTGCTGCATTTGACGCTGGCGCCGCTGTCGAAGACGTCGTACGTATTCACATTTCACAAGGACGGAATCTTCCCGTTCTATTGCACGGTGCATCAGCCGGAGATGAACGGGCAAATCCTGGTGCTGCCACCGACCAGCACGAAGTGAGCAGGCACCGTTGGCTCAGGCGGGCTGCTCGATTCGGCGGACGGCGGCTTTCAGGCGATCGACGGTGCGGCGTTTACCGAGCACCGCGATCACCTCATAGATCCCGGGGCTGACGGTGCCGCCGGTGAGCGCGACGCGGACCGGTTGCGCGAGTTGCCCGAGCTTGAAGTTGAATCGCGCGAGGACAGATTCGAAAACCGCCTGCACCGACGACTCGGAGACCTCGCCCTCGATCAATTCGAGCTCCGCCGACAATGCGCGGATGGGTTCCGCGATTTCCGGCTTCAGGAATTTCGCCGCCGCTTTCGAATCGATCTCGATCGCGTCCTTCAGGTAGAACGACGCAAAGTCCACCAGCTCGACGAGCGTCTTGGCACGCTCGTGCAGGGTTGCGACCGCCTTTTCGAGCCACGCGTCGTCGCCCGGAATCGCCCATCCGCGCCCGGCGATGAATGGCTTAATCTCAGCCGCCAGCCGCGGGATCGGCCGCTCCTTCAGGTAATGGAAATTGAGCCAGAGCAATTTTTCGGCGTTGAATACGCCGGCTGATTTTCCGCAAGCGTCGAAGCCAAAATAACTGATCAGTTCATCCCTGGAGAAAATTTCCTGGTCGCCGTGCGACCATCCAAGGCGCGCCAGATAGTTCAGCATCGCCTCCGGGAAATAGCCGTTCTCGCGGTACGCGATCACCGAAGTCGCGCCGTGGCGCTTTGACAGCGGAGACCCGTCGGGCCCCAGCACTTGCGGCAAATGTGCGAAGGCTGGCGGCGTGAACCCGAGCGCGAACGCCATCTGCATCTGGCGTGGGGTATTCGAGACGTGGTCGTCGCCGCGAACGATGTGCGTGATGCGCATGTCGACGTCGTCGAGAATGCTCGCGAAGTTGTAAATCGGCGAGCCGTCCGAACGAACAATGATAAAGTCGTCGAGCTCGGTGTTCTGAAAGACCATCCGGCCCTTCACCAGGTCGTCGACGACCGTCTCGCCATCCAGCGGCATCGCGAACCGGATCGTATAGTTGCGGCCGGCGGATTTGTCGGGCAGCGCCAGATCCGCTGGAAAGCCGAGCCTGCGGCATTTGCGATCGTAAACGGGCCGCCGGCGCTCGCGCTCGGCCTGCTTGCGCTTGGCGTCCAGTTCTTCCGCCGAGCAGTAGCACGGATAGGCTTTTCGCTCGCGCAGCAATTTCAGCGCGGCTTCACGATGCCGCTCGACTCGATTGGTCTGAAAGTATGCCTCGTCTGGCGGACCTTCGTCCCACTCCATCCCGAGCCATTTCAGGTCCGCGAGGATTTCGTCGAGCGACTGCTTGGTCGATCGTTCTCGATCCGTGTCGTCGATGCGCACGATGAACTGGCCGCCGTTGTGCCGCGCGTAGAGGTAGGCGAACAGTCCCGAGCGGACGTTACCGATGTGCAGCGAGCCGGTCGGGCTCGGCGCGAAGCGTGTGCGAACTGTCACCTGTCACTCCCACTCTATCGTCGCGGGCGGTTTCGACGTGATGTCGTAAACCACGCGATTGACGCCCTTGACCTCATTGGTGATACGGCTGGAGACGCGCGCGAGGAAAGCGGGGTCCAGGCGCGCCCAATCCGCCGTCATGCCGTCCATCGACTCGACCGCGCGAATCGCGATCACGCTTTCGTAGCTGCGCCCGTCGCCCATCACGCCCACAGTCTTGAGCGGCAGCAGCACGGCAAACGCCTGCCATAGTTTGAGTCCGAAGCCCGCCGCCGCAGTTTCCTCCATCACGATCGCGTCCGCGCGCCGCAGCAGATCGAGCCGTTCGCGCGTGACCTCGCCAACGATTCGCACCGCAAGCCCAGGGCCGGGGAACGGTTCCCGCTCGACGACCTCCGCCGCCAGCCCGAGCTGACGGCCCACTTCGCGCACTTCATCCTTGAACAACTCGCGCAACGGTTCGACCAGTTCCAGGCGCATCCGCTCCGGCAATCCGCCGACGTTATGATGGCTCTTGATCACCGCCGACGGCCCCTTGAACGAGACCGATTCGATCACGTCCGGGTAGAGCGTTCCCTGGCCGAGGAATTTTGCGCCCTGAACGACTTCCTCGGATTCAAAGACGTCGATGAAAGTATGTCCGATGATGCGGCGCTTTTGCTCGGGGTCGAGCACGCCCGCCAGTCGCGACAGAAAAAGCTCGGACGCATCTGCAAGCTTGAGATCGATCCCGAGCTGTCGCGCGAACGTATTCTCCATTCGCTCGCGCTCGCCCGCGCGCAGCAGCCCGGTATCGACGAACACGCAATGCAGCCGCGCGCCGATCGCGCGATGAATCAGCGCCGCCGCCACGGAAGAATCGACGCCGCCAGACAGTCCCATCAGGACCTTGTCGGCCGGCCCGACCTGATTGCGAATCTCCGCGAGTTTTGTCTCGACAAAATTCGCCATCGTCCAATCGCCGCGCTCGCCGCAGATCTTCAGCACGAAGTTGCGGAGCACCTGCGTGCCGCACGGTGTGTGCACGACCTCGGGATGAAACTGGATGCCGCGGATGCGCCCGTCGCGCGTTTTGATGGCGGCATACGGTGCGTTGTCGCTGTGTGCGATCGGGCACAGCGTGTTCGGAATTGTCTCAACCCGGTCGCCGTGACTCATCCAGACGCGATGCTCCCGCCCGCTGAGCCCTTCGAACAGCACGTCGTCACCGTCTATCACCAGCGTTGCGGGTCCGTATTCGCGCTGTCGCGAGCCCACGCTACGCGCGCCCATGTGCTGCGCGATCACGTACAGGCCGTAACAGATTCCGAGCACCGGACAGCCAAGATTGAGCACCTCGTCGGCGATATCCGGCGCATTGCGCTCGTAGAGACTGGCCGGTCCTCCGGAAAGAATTATCCCGCGTGGATTCATCGCGCGGATTTTTTCGGGCGCGAGGTTGAACGGATGGATTTCGCAATACACGTTGGCTTCGCGCACGCGGCGCGCAATCAGCTGCGTGTACTGGCTGCCGAAATCTAAAATCAGGATCACTGTATATTGAAATATACCGGACCCGGCGCGGCGTACGAAACGCCGTCGCGCTCAATGCTCCACAGCCGCGACCTTATGCGCGCGCGGGCTTGGTGTGCGGCGCGGGCCGGTTGCGAGGCTTGCCGCGCGGCCGTCCCGGCGGACTGCCTTGCACCCACGAGCGGCCGGTGCGCCGAAAATCGAGCCGCAGCGGCGTGCCGACAAGTTCCAGGGATTTCCGAAATCGCGTTTCGATAAAGCGTATGTAATGCGCCGGGATACCGTGTTCGACGTTGGTGAAAAATCGAAGCCGCGGCGGCGCGCTGCCGACCTGCGTCACGTACATCAGGTTCAATCGCCGCCTGTCCACCTGCGGCGGATCCATCGCGGCCGTCGCCTCGGCCAGCGTTCGATTCAGCCGCGAAGTCTGAAAGACTGCGCGCCACGAATCTCCGGCCTGGGTAGCAGCCGGTATGATCCCGTCCACGCCGTCGCCAGTGACCGCTGACGTGAACACCATCGTCGCATAGTCGAGGAACGGGTAGCGCTCGTGCGCGTCGCGGACGAAAGCCGCCAGCTTGCGCCCCTGCTTCGCCGCCACGTCCCATTTGTTGCACACGATCACCATCGCGCGATCGCTGCTGTCCACCAGTCGCGCCAGCCGCGCGTCCTGGTCGGTGATTCCCTCGCTCGCGTCGATCACCAGCAGCACGACGTTCGCGCGACGAATCGTTTCGATCGCCCGGCCCACCGAATGATGCTCCAGCTCGCCTTCGACGCGCGGCGGGCGGCGGATTCCCGCGGTGTCGATTAACAGCACGTCGCGGCCCTGTGCGGATAGCCGCACGTCCACCGGATCGCGCGTCGTGCCGGGGCTGTCGTCCACGATCGCGCGCTCGAAACCCGAGAGCCGGTTGAGAAGCGACGACTTCCCCACGTTGGGGCGGCCGATCAGTGCGAGCCTCAAGTCAGGGGATGCGGCCACGGCGCCTTCGCGCTCGGGCAGCCGCGCGACGACTTGATCGAGCAGCTCGTCGATTCCGCGCCCGTGCGCCGCCGAGATGAAAAACAGATCGTCGCCGCCCAGCGCGTAGAACTCAGCCGCCTCGGCCTCCTGTCCCGGCCGATCGATCTTGTTGACCGCCATGATCAGCGGGCATCCGGTTTCGCGTACCAGCGCGAGCGCCTCGGCGTCGGCCTCGCTCAGCCCCCCCTTGCCATCGAGCATGAACACCACCACGTCGGCCACGCCCACCGCCGCCAGCGCCTCGCCGACGATCCGTTCGGTCATCCGCTCATGGCCGCCGAGCTCGAGGCCGCCGCTATCGACCACGACGAATTCGCGGTCGCCGTGCTTCGCGCGGGCGAAATTGAGGTCGCGCGTAGTGCCGGGAATCGCGCTGGTAATCGCGCGGCCGCCCTTGGTGATTCGATTGAACAGCGTGGACTTCCCCACGTTCGCGCGGCCGACCAGCACCACTGCCGGCAGACCCTCGGCCGCAATCCGCCGCGCTTCGGCGCCGGACGATCCGCGCGGATTCGTCACAGCCCGAACTCCGCGAGCTTGCGCGGATCGCTGGTCCAATCGCGCTCCACTTTGACGACGATTTCCAAAAACACGCGCGCGCCGAGAATTTCTTCGAGCTCGAGGCGCGCCGCTGTGCCAATCTCCTTGAGGGTGCGCCCGCCCGCGCCAATCAGCATGCCTTTGTGCGACTCGCGATCGACAACCACCGTCGCGCTGATCCGCTTGAGCTTGCGTTCCGCGTCGTCTTCGAACTTCTCGACCCTGACGGCGGTCGAGAACGGGATCTCCTGGCGCATCTTGAGAAAAATTTTCTCGCGGACGATTTCTTCGGCGATCATCCGCTCGCTCTGATCGGTGTACTCATCGGGCGACATCAGCGCCGGGCTCACCGGGAGCATCCGCTTCAGAGTCAGCAACAGCTCGGCGATATTCTCGCCGCTCAGTGCGCTGACCGGGACGATCTCGGCGCCGGGAAATCCCTGGTTGATCTCCTCAATTAGCGGCAGCAGTTGAGCGCGCGGGACGCGATCGACCTTGTTGATCGCAACGATCGTCGGACGGCCCAGTGCGCGGATGTCAACCAGCACGGCGCGATCGCCCGTGTTCAGATGATCGCCTGCTTCAACCACCGCCAGAATGACTTCGCCCTCCGCGATCGCGCGCCGCGCCACCTGCACCATGCGCTGATTCAGTTGCTTCTTCGCCTCATGAAGTCCGGGCGTGTCGATCAGCAGGATCTGCGCGTCGTCGTCGGTGCGGATACCGAGAATTCGCCGCCGCGTGGTCTGCGGACGCGGTGTGACGATCGCAACCTTGTGACCCACCAGCCGGTTCACCAGCGTCGATTTGCCGACGTTGGTGCGGCCGGCTACCGCCACGAACCCGGCGCGATGCTCATCCATGGCGCTCACCGCGCTCCTCTTCTATCCGCTCCAGCGCGAGGCGCGCCGCCGCCTGCTCGCTCTGCTTCTTGCTGCCGCCCTCGGCCACGCCGAGATCGCGGCCCGCGATTTTGATTCGGGTGGTAAACCGCCGGGCGTGATCGGGCCCTCCCGTCGCGACCAGTTCGTACACCGGCTGCGTGCGAAAATGGCGGTACGCGATTTCCTGCAATTCGGTTTTGTAATCGCGCTCCGCGGCCGGTCCGCCGATATCGCCGGTGAACAGGCGCTCGACCACTTGCTGCGCGGGCGTGAGTCCGCCGTCGGTGTAGATCGCGCCGATCACCGCCTCGAACACCGCTGCAAGAATCGAGGTCTTCTCGCGCCCGCCGCTTTTTTCTTCGCCTTTCCCCAGCCGCATCATCTCGTTCAATTCAATCGCCTGCGCCTTGAGCGCCAGCGTGCGCGCATTTACGATCGACGCACGCTGCTTGGATAGCGGTCCTTCTTTCGCGCTTGGAAACTTGCGCATCAGCAGGTCTGCGATCGCAAGATCGAGCACCGCGTCGCCAAGGAATTCCAGCCGCTCGTAATGGACGTCGCTGCCGACCGCGGCGCTTGGATGCGTCAGCGCGGTCTCCAGCAGATCCGCTCGCGCGAACGAATAGCCCAGCACACGCTCGAGTTTGGTGCGGGGACTTTCAGTCGGCCCTGCGGCAGACGCTGTCGTCCGCCCACGGCCGAACAATCTCCCCAACCAGTTGCGCGCCTTCAACAGTTGACGCCTCCACCTCGACTTCTCGATTTGTCAGTTCATCGGGCCCCTGCGTCGACACCCGCACGTAGTTGCGGCTGTAGCCCTGGAGCTCGCCACCCGCCCCACGTTCTTCAAGTAGTACCTTAAGTTTTGCCCCGACGAATCGCCGGGCGAATTCCACCCGCTTGCGCTCGCCCAGTGCGCGCATCAGTCCGGCTCGCCGTTTGATCTCCGCCGGCCTCACCCGGCCGGAAAACTTCGCCGCCGTGGTCCCGGCCCGGATCGAATACGGAAACACGTGAAAATACGCAATCGGCAACGATTCGACGAAATTGAAGTACGACTCGAAATGCGCTCCCGTCTCACCCGGAAAACCCACAATCAGATCGGTGCCAATCGCCGCATCGGGCCACGCGCGCAACACCCGCTCGACGCGATCGCGAAAATAGCCGCGCTGATAACGCCGCCGCATCCGCGACAGAGTTTCGTCGTCGCCCGACTGCAGCGGCAGATGCAGATGCGGGCAGAATTTTCCGCTGCTCGAGATTATTTCGACGATACGGTCGCTCAATTCTTCGGGATCGAGCGAGCTTATCCGCACCCGCTCGAGCGGGCATCGCTCGGCGATCATCTCGAGCAAATCGGCGAGTTCGACGGGCGGCTCGAGATCCTTGCCGTAGCCGCCGAGATGAACCCCGGTAAGCACGACTTCCTTGAAGCCGCGCACGTGAAGATCGTCGAGCGCCGCCATCACGCGGCGCGGCTCGACGCTGCGCGATGCGCCGCGCGAAAACGGCACGATGCAGAACGTGCAAAATTGATCGCATCCCTCCTGCAATTTCAGAAACGCCCGCGTGTGACCGTCCAGCGTGACCGCGGCCACTTCGATCGGCCCCTTTTCCTTGCGCAGATTCGTGACCATCACGCGCTCGCCAGCTCCCGAAGCCGCTGCGCGCGCGAGGTCGTCGAGCATCCCGAGTCCGATCACGGCATCGACCTCCGGCGCTTTCGCGAGCACGTCGGGGCTCGCTTGCGCCAGGCATCCGGTCATGATCACGCGCGCATTCGGATTGAGCCGCCGAGCGCGCCGGGCGATACGCAGGCTCTCCGCGTCGGCGCGATCGGTGATCGTGCAGGTGTTGACGATATAGACGTCGGCTTGCTCGCTGAACTCGCGCCGCTGCATTCCCTGCGCGCTCAGGCGCGACGCGATGATCGCCGAATCGTACTGATTGACCTTGCATCCGAGCGTTGCGATCGCGAAGCGCGTTGCCATAGTCAGTTCGCTTGCTCTTCCGTGATCGCCCGTTCGATAAATCCGCCACCAAGCACTTCCTCGCCGCGGTAAAAAACGCACGCCTGTCCGGGTGTCACCGCAGGACCGCCCGACGCAAAGCGAATCTCCGCGCGGCGTCCTGAATCGACGCGCAGCGTTGCCGGGATCGCGCGATGCCGATAGCGAATCTTCACCTCGACGCTCAACTCGCGCCCCGACGCGATGGAATTATCGACCAGGCTGATTCGATTCGCGATCAGGCCCGGAGAATCGAGTTCCTCGCGGCGCCCGGCCACGACCTCGCCCGACTCGGCACGAATCTCGCGGACGTACAGCCGCTCGCCGCTCGCGACGCCGAGGCCGCGGCGCTGCCCTATCGTGAATCGATGCACGCCCGAATGAGCGGCCAACCGTCTTCCGTCGCTGTCGACAACGGATCCGGGGCGGAGTTGCGCGGGCTTGCTTTGACGCTCGACAAAACTTGCGTAATCACCGTCGGGAACGAAGCAGATTTCCTGGCTCTCCGGCTTGTCCGCGGTGGCAAGGCCCAAGGCGCGCGCGCGCGCGCGAACTTCGGTCTTGGTCATCGCACCGAGCGGAAAAATTGTCCGCGCGAGTTCGTCCTGGCCGAGCGTGAACAGAAAATACGACTGATCCTTGGCGTCGTCGGCGGCGCGCAGCAGATGAAACCTGCCGTCTGTCCCCTGCTCGATTCGGGCGTAATGTCCGGTCGCGACGTAGTCAGCCGCCAGCGCGCGGGCGCGGCTCCACAGGCGATCGAATTTGATCTCGCGATTGCACATCACGCACGGATTCGGCGTGCACCCGCCCAGATATTCAGAGACGAAGTTATCGACCACGCGCGCGGCGAAGTCGGCGCGTAAATCAATCACGTAGAAAGGAAAATCCATCCGCTCCGCCACCCGGCGCGCATCCTCGAAGTCGTCATGCGAGCAGCAGGTGCCGCGGCGCTTTGCGATTGGCGCAGACGGCTCGGGCGCAAGCCGCATCGCCACGCCGACCACGTCGTAACCCTGCTCGCGCACCATCGCCGCCGCGACGGAGCTGTCCACCCCGCCCGACATCGCAACCAGCACTCGCCGCCTCATCGTGCGCCCGCCTCCGACAGAGGTTCGGCGGCCGCGACGCGCCGCCACACCTCCGGGATGAGCGCCGCGACGGCTTCGATTTCCTGTGCGGTGTTGTTCCAACCGAGGCTGATTCTGAGTGAGCTGCGCGCGTCGGCAACGCTGCGGCCCATCGCGCGCAACACGTGCGACGGCTCGACGGCTCCTGCCGCGCACGCCGAGCCCATCGACACTTCGACGCCTTCGAGATCGAGCGCGATCAGCATGCTCTCGCCAAGCACGCCCGGAAACGCGAGGTTGAGCGTATTGGGAAGCCTGCCAACCATCGGGCCGTTCAAGCGAAGACCGGGAATCGCTTCGCGGATACGCGCTAACAGCGACGCGGCAAGTGAACCGATTCGAACCGACTCCGCCGCCATCGCATCCATCGCGGCCTTAGCTGCCGCACCGAAAGACACTGCGCCAAGCAGATTGGGCGTGCCCGCTCGCATGCCGCTTTCATGCGGCCCGCCAAAAACGATCGGCGCCAGGCGCCCAAAGTCGCGGACGTACAAAGCGCCAATTCCCGAATGCGCGCCAAGCTTGTGACCGCTCAGTGTCAGCAGATCGCATCCCAGCGCCGCGACCTCGACCGGAATCCGGCCGACCGCCTGCGCCGCATCAATATGAAGCAATGCACCGGCCGCGCCGCACATGGACGCGAGCGGAGCGAGATCCTGAATCGTTCCGACTTCGGAGTTCGCCAGTCCGAGCGTGACGAGCGCCGTCTCGCTATCGAGCATGGCGAGCACGCGCCCGGGATCGACGCGTCCGTCGGCGTCGGGCGCGACTCTCACTGTGTCAAAGCCACGGCGCTCGAGTTCCGCAATCGGAGCGAGGATCGATGAATGCTCGATCTGGGATGAAACAATTTTACGGCGTCGAGAGGCCGCGGTGATCGCGCCGAAGATGGCAAGATTGTTCGACTCGGTGCCGCCGCTGGTAAACACGATCTGCCGCGGCTCGGCGCCGACGATCGCCGCGACCTGCGCGCGCGCAACCTCGAGCATCCGGCGCGAACGCTGGCCCGAGCGATGCACCGACGAGGGATTCCCGCCCATGTCGGCCAGCAGGCGCGAAACCGCGGCGGCAGCCTCGGCGCGAACCGGCGCACCTGCATTATGATCGAGATAAATCGGCATGGACAGTTTTGCTCGCCACCAGTGCGGCGATTAGCTTATCTCACGCCGATCGGCGGAAAAAGAAGGGGTTTCCTCCGCGTAACGCAGACCCGCGCCAATTTCAACTCGACGCGACATTAAATCGATCGTTTGTTACGATCCTGCCGGATGACGTGATCGCATCTTCAATCTTCAAAGGAGATAGAAATATGTCGAACCACTTTACCGGCCTCAGTCTTGGCCCGCCGCTAGGGAAGCTCTGCACAGGTTGCTGCGCAGAGGTGACTGACAGAAGTGATCATGAGGATTGGGTTCAGCGAAGTGGCATCGAGGGGCGGATGGCGCCGCGGTGGTCGGCACCGCGGCTGGTG
>NZ_JBEKFG010000057.1:0-24900 GCF_050013435.1 Binatus sp. (SeqCode)
TCATCGTCGATGAATTCACCGGGCGGCTGATGCCGGGCCGGCGATGGAGCGACGGGCTGCATCAGGCGGTCGAGGCGAAGGAGAACGTCAAGATCGAGTCGGAGAACCAGACCCTCGCCACCATCACGTTTCAGAACTACTTCCGCATGTACAAGAAGCTGTCCGGGATGACCGGCACCGCCGACACGGAAGCGGTCGAGTTCAAGGAAATCTACAAACTCGACGTGGTCGTGATCCCGACCAATCAGCCGATGATCCGCATCGACAATCACGACGTCGTTTACAAAACCGAAGTCGAGAAGTTCGACGCCGTGATCGAGGAAATCCGCGACTGCAACGAACGCGGCCAGCCGGTGCTGGTCGGCACGGTCTCGATCGAAAAGTCCGAGCGCGTCGCCGACAAGCTCAAAAAAACCAGCGTCAAGCATTACGTGCTGAACGCCAAGAACCACGAGCGCGAAGCGGAAATCGTCGCCCAGGCCGGCCGTTTCGGCGCCGTCACCATTTCGACCAACATGGCCGGTCGCGGCACCGATATCGTGCTCGGCGGAAATCCCGAGTTCATGGCGGCGGCGGAAACCGGCACCAGGGACCCGGCCGATCCGAATTTCCAGGCTGCGCTCGCGAAGTACGTCGAACAGTGCAAGGCCGAGCGCGAGAAAGTGCTCGAGGCCGGCGGCCTGCACATCCTCGGCACCGAGCGCCACGAGTCGCGCCGAATCGACAACCAGCTGCGCGGCCGGTCGGGACGCCAGGGCGACCCGGGCTCGTCGCGATTCTACATGTCGCTCGAGGACGACCTGCTCCGCATCTTCGGCGCCGACCGCCTCAAGGGCCTGATGGGCCGAATCGGGATGGAGGACAACGAGCCCATCGAGCATCGATGGATATCGCGCGCGATCGAAAACGCGCAAAAGAAGGTCGAAGCGCACAACTTCGACATCCGCAAGCATCTGCTCGAATACGACGACGTCATGAACAAGCAGCGCGAGGTGGTTTACCATCGCCGGCGCGAACTGCTCAGCGGCACCTCGCTCAAGGCTGACGTGCTCGACATGTGCGACGCGCTGATCGAGGAAATCGCGGGGGCCCACGCGGACAGCGAAGTCGATGCGGCGCAATGGGACTGGAAGGCGATCGACGACGCGTTCTTCAAGCAGTTCAAGTTCCGCCCCGGCTTCAACGCGCAGACCGAAGTGGCCGGCAAACCCGTTCAGTCGGCCGACGATCTGACCGAGATCGCTTCCGAGCGCGTGCATCAGCTCTACGATCAGCGCGAAGCGGAATTCACCGAGCCGGTGATGCGCCAAATCGAAAAGATCGTGATGCTCCAGACGCTCGATTCGCTGTGGAAAGACCATCTGCTCGCGATGGACCATCTGAAGGAAGGCATCGGGCTGCGCGGCTACGCCCAGGTGAATCCGCTGACCGAATATCAGAAGGAAGGGTTCACGATGTTCGAGGCGCTGATGGCGGTGATGCAACAGGACGTCGTCGAGAAAGTCTTTTCCGTCCAGGTGCAGCGCCAGCAGGACGTCGAGCAGATTCAGCAGCCCAAGCCGCAGCGCGTCGTGATGAGCCACGGCGGCGAGAGCGAGACGCCGGCCGCAACGCCCGCCAAGCGCGACGCCGAAAAAGTCGGCCGCAACGATCCGTGCCCGTGCGGCTCGGGCAAGAAGTACAAACGCTGCCACGGCAAGTGACGCCCAGAAGCGGCCCGGCGGTCATCTACTTGCACCCGCATTTGGTCCGCGTATAGTTCGGCGCACGGAGGATTTTGCTGGATGAAAGTCGAACTCGAGCCCGCCGCGGTGCGCGGATTTCGATTCGCCGGAGTCTGCGCGGGACTGAAGACCAGGGCGGGCGCGCTTGACCTGGGCCTTATCGCCGCCGATCGCCCGGCCGCCGCAGCCGCGGTGTTCAGCGCCAATCGTGTGAAAGCCGCGCCGGTTTATGTGACGGCGGACCGCGTCAAGTCGGGCCGCCTGCAGGCAGTCGTCGCGAACTCGGGATGCGCCAACAGCTTCACCGGCGCAGCGGGGATGCGCCTTGCGCGCGACTCATGCGCGGAAGTCGCGCGACTGCTCGGATGCGCGCCGGAACTCGTCGTACCATCCTCGACCGGCGTGATCGGCCATCTCTACGACTTCGCGAAATTCAAAAGCGGCGCCGCCGATGCCGCGCGATCGCTGCGTGAAGACGGCCTAACCGACTTCGCGCATGCGATCATGACGACTGACACGCGCGCCAAGATCGCCTCGACAAGCTTCAAGGCGGGCGGCTCGACCATCACGCTCGCGGGTGCGGTGAAAGGCGTCGGGATGATCTCGCCGAAGATGGCGACGATGCTGGGCTACCTGGTCACAGACGCGGTGATCGCTCCCTCTTCACTGAAAAAATCGCTCAAGTCCGCGCTGCCGGCCAGCTTCAACGCGATCACCGTTGACGGCGACATGTCAACCAACGACACGGTGATCATTATGGCGAGCGGCGCCGCGGGAAATCGCGCATTCGGCGCGCGCGAGCAGGCGGCATTCGATCGCGCGGTCGGGGAAATTTCGGCGGCGCTCGCGCGCGAACTCGTGCGCGACGGCGAGGGCGCGACCAAGCTCGTCAGCGTCGAGGTGCGCGGCGCGCGCAATCATGCCGACGCCGAGCGTGCAGCCCGGCAAATCGCCAACTCGCCGCTGGTCAAGACGGCGTTCTTCGGATGCGATCCGAACGTGGGCCGAATCCTGATGGCGGCTGGATCGTCGGGCGCGTACCTCGAACCCGACAAGCTGGTGCTGTGGATCGGCGGAGTGAAAGTTGCCGCGAGCGGCCGGCTGCTGACCGAGGCGCTGGCGGATGCGGGGACGGCGATGAAACAGCGCGAATTCGCGGTGCGACTCGATCTGCGGTTGGGGAAATCGAGCGCCCGGATTCTAACTTGCGACCTGAGTTACGATTACGTGCGAATCAACGCGGAGTACACGACCTGAGCGGAGGCAATTGCGGATGGCAAGCTTCATCAAAGTTGCGAAGCTGACAGACCTGCCCGAGGGCAGCGGCAAACTCGTCGAGGCCGGCGGCAAAAAGATCGCGCTGTTCAATGCGGGCGGAAAATTCTACGCGATCGACAACACCTGCAAGCATCGCGGCGGCCCGCTCGCCGAGGGCGAGCTCGACGGCACCATCATCACCTGCCCATGGCACGGATGGGAATACGACATCACGACGGGAACGAAACTCGACGACGCGAGCGTCAAGCTCGGATGCTACGCGGTGAAGACCGACGGCGACGACATACTCGTTGAAGCATGACGCGCGCGCGGCGCGAAGCTTCAGCGCGCGGCAAACATGCGGCCCGCGGCGTAAGTCACACCCGCGGCTGCTATTCCAATCAACATGCTTTCGAGTCCGCTGCGCCACCACGAACGGCTGGTGATGATCGTCTTCAGCGCGCCGACTCCGAACAGCACCGCGACGGTCGAGATGGCCGACACGATCAGGGCGCGGCTCGGCTCAAAAAAAATGTACGCCCAGACGGGCACTGCCGCGCCTGACAGATACGACAAGCCGACGGCAAACGCGGAGCGGAGCGGTTTGTCGAAGGATTCTTCGTTGAAACCCAGCTCCTCGCGCATCATCACGTTGCTCCATCGCTCGGGGTTCGACGTGATGTGCGCGACGATCTGATCGAGCAGCGGACCGGCGAAGCCCTTTTTTCGATAGATGGTGCTGATCTCTTCGCGCTCGCGTTCGGGCCATCGGCGGATTTCGTCGCGCTCGCGTTCTATCTCGCTTTGATGAAACTCGATTTGCGAGCGCGCGGAGATGAACGCCGCGAGCCCCATCGCTACCGCGCCGCCCAGCATCTCCGACAGTCCCGCCATCATCGCCGCGTTGCCGGTGACGAACGCGCCCGCGACGCCGGAGGTAACCGCGAACGAGGCGACCAGTCCGTCGTTCAGCCCGAGCATCACGTCGCGCACCCAGTTTCCGCCGGCGGCGTGGACCTGCTCGGTGTGATGGTCGTACTCGCGGCTGAGGATCGAAAAAGCCACTACTCGGTTCCTCCCGCGAGCGGCGCCACGACCGGCTGCGTGGCCGGGACGCCGCGGCGCTTGCGGCGGTCGATCGATTCGCGCGCCGCGCTGACTTCAGCGACCATCCGGCGCGCGGCCGCGCGGTCCGGCCGATGGCCCAGGTAAGAGTAAAGAAAATCGAGCCGCGCCGCGCGGCACATAAATCGCCCGATGCTGCGATCGAGATGCACCAGGTTCAAAATTCGGCGATCCCATGAGACGTTGGCGGCGCTGCGAAAATCCTCGAGATCGATAAAGTACACGTTGAAGCCGCCGGACTCGTTTTCCTCGACCATGATGTTGGTCTCTTGCAGATCGCGAGTGTAAAGACCGGACTCGTGGAGGCGGCGGATTTGCGCGGCCACCGTATCGGAGATTTGTTTGCGGCGACGCACGTTGCGCCCCTTGATTTCTCCGGGGCCGAGCATGAAGCGGCTCAGCGAGTCGGCGTTGATGAGCGCGCGGCTGACGAGATAGGAGGCTCGAATCGCACCCGCTTTATACAAATCCATAGCCGCCAGCGGCTCCGGATGCGCCAAGCCATTCGCCTGGAGCATCGCGGCGCCGGCAAGCGATCGCGCGGCGCGCGACCCGCGCAATCGCGCGTAAATGCCGCGGGTCCATGAGGAAACCTCGACGCGCTTTATGAACGCGGGCCCTGCGCCGGGAAGGTCGAGGAATCCAGCTTGCGTGCGGGCTTCAGATTTGAGCACGCGAAAATTCGGCGACGCCATCAATTCGTCAGCGCGCTCGACGACCGCGCGCCAATCCGGCGAGCGCGCATAGAGGACTACCGTGCGCATGCGCGATCAAGCCTAGCCCTTTCGTGCGCCGATGGCATCGGGGGGCGCGCCAATCACAGTATTCAACATCCTTTCTCAAATCGTCGGTAACTGGCCATCTCAATTCATTTCAGATCTGAATTCATTTAGAGGGCGGGGTGGTCAGAGCCGATTTCAAAATCCCTTTGTCAAAGAAAGACGGGTTTTGCAGAAAGTCGTCGAGATCAGTGGAATAAAAGTAGTTCGCAATCTTATACCCGCCGCCTTCATGCAAAATATAAGAATACGTCAGATCTTTTGGTGTCCAGTCGTTCCCTGCGGTCGGAGCCTCAAATACCAGGAAGACGGGTTCAGCGTTGAGCACGAATTTTACGTTACCCAACGTCGATGGCATTTGCGGCGGCTGGTTTGCCAATCTCCTGCGGCTTTTCATCGAGGCGAGCCATTGTCTTACCTTGTCCGCGCTCTTGGGAGTAAAGCTGCTGGCGTATAAATCGTCCTTGCCCTTCTGATGGGCCAGGGCTGCATTCCGGAAAAACTCCAGTAATGAAGTGGGGGGCTTTACCTTCTCGTCTCCGAGCGGGAAATCCATGGGTGATCCGTCAAATTCGAGGAAAACGGGATGCGCGCTGGTACCGGCGTTGCCATCGAGAGGAATCGGATATTCGTAACGCAGATTGATGTTCGGCAGGGGCTTGTAGGCGTCTGGTTCGGTTTGAGCTGCGTAAAAAGCATTCAGCACCATGCTTGCTACCGGAATGGAACTGCTCACCGCGCTAAGCCGCAATTGGTTGTTCTTGTCGAATCCGACATAAAACGCATTGCGTCGAGCGCCGTCCTTTGTCATCGAATCCCAGATGAACATGGTTCTCAATCCAAGCTGGACCTGGGCGATCACCTTTAAATTATCAAAATTGAAAATGCTTCTGGCCTGACGTATCCAATTCTCGGGACTGCCATCCGCCAAGGTTATGATTGTCGTACCGAGACCCTTCATTTGATTTGGGGATGTCCAGACGCTTTTAAACTTTGCCGCATCCGCTTTGCGAATTGCCTGCACTACCGTCACGAACATCGTTTGCTCTTTATCCAGAGGGCCGGCTGCAAACTGGTCAAAGGGAATGTTGTAGCTCTTCATTTCAAACTTTAAATAAAGCGGACAACGCATAGGCCGACCATCGATCTCGACCGGAAGGGGAACGCTGACGCGGCTGAATTCCTCGCCGAATACGGATGTTGGGGCTACCAGTAGCGCAAGAAACAGTCCTACTGTGTGTATTATTGTCCGTGTCGACATTCATTCGCCCCTCTAATTACTCACAACCGTACAATCCGCTGGCCCCTCTTTGTGAGACAGGTTTTGAGATATTCAACCAGGAGACTCGGTTTGAAATTCAGACACTCAGCTCCGAATTGAGCCGATACCCGCCGGCGAGAGGCGCGAGTCTGCGAGTCTCATGCGCCCTTTCGCGGCGCCCTGGCAAAAGCAGCTACTTCTTGGGTTCGACGATTAACGAGCCGCCGATATGCGCAAGATGCAACTGGCAAAAATACTGGAACACGCCCGGTTTGTCGGCGACGAAGGTGACGGTCTTGGGCGCATCGGGTGTCACAATCTCCGCGATGTTGTATGCGGGAATCGTAAAACCGTGCTGATTCGACGGGCCCGCGCCCGGCACCTGATTCTTGAGCGTGAGCGTTACCTTGTCGCCCTGTTCGACGGCGATCACGCTGGGCAACCAGAACTTCGTGTTGTCCACCTCGACCGAGACGAGCGTGAATTTCCTAGTGCCGGGCTCCTCCACCGCGGGCGCTGGCGCTGCCGCGGCCGAGGGGGCGGCGTCGGCGGCAGCCGCGATTCGGCCGGCGCTGGGAAGCATGAAGGCCGCTACGGCCGCCATCGCGGCCATCGTTTTCAACATTGCTTTGCTCATCGAAGCTTTCTCCTTGTTCAGCAGGTCACGACAATCCATCACGAGAATCGCGAGACTCAGCCGTTGAATCGCTTTGCGAGTTTTGCCCATTGCGCGTCGTCGGTGCCGGCGCGATACGGAATGTAAAACGCAATCCGGTCGAGCAGTCCATCGTAACGATTCATCACCTTGTCCGCGATCTCGTCGTAGGTGCCCGCGACCGTGTACACGTCGAGCATCTCGTCGGTGATCTCCTTGGCCATCGAGACCCACTCGCCCCTGGCGGCCTTTTCGTTCAGCCGCTGGGAGACGTCGCCCCATCCGTGCGTGTCGAGCACGATCTTGTAGGTTCGCGTCGATGCGTAAAACGAGATCTGCTGCCGGATGGCTTCGCGGGTTTTATTTATTTCGTCCTGATTATGGCCGACGATAACGAACGCCGCCGACTGGATTTCGAAGTCCTTGCGCGAGCGCCCGGCCTTCTTGAGACCCTTCTCGACGTTCGGCAGCACGAATTCGCGAAGATACTTGGGCGAGTTGAAGGGATGCGCGTGCAGGCCCTCGCACAGTTCGCCGGCGAGCCGGAGGATATGTTCGTTGACGCCGGCGATGTGAATCGGCACGTTCCAGTAGTTGTGCCTGGCCGGCGTGAAGAACGGCGTCATCAACGAGAAGTTGTAGTACTTGCCCTGAAACGAAAGTTTCGCGCCGCCTTCGGACCAGCATTTGAAGATCGCGCGGAGCGCCATGATGTACTCGCGCAGGCGCGGCACCGGCGCTTCCCACTTGGTGCTGTAGCGGCGCTCGATATGGCCCTTTACCTGGGTGCCCAGCCCGAGGATGAAGCGGCCCTCGGAAAGCCCCGCCAGATCCCACGCGGTCGCGGCCGTAACCATGGGGCTGCGCGGAAACGCAATCGCGACCGAGGTGCCCATTTTGATTCGCTTGGTATGCTCCGCGACCAGTGCGGCCGGAAGAAAGCCGTCGTTGCCGGCCTCCGGAATCCAGATCGCATCGAATCCCGCAGCCTCGGCGGCGCGGGCGGCGGCCGGAACATCGTGCAAGTTGCGCGTCGAGAGACCGGTGTCGAGCTTCATAATTTTCGCTCCCGCGTAAATCGTTGCGGCGAATGGGCGAAATCGTAACAAAGCCCGCGGCGTACTGGAAAGGGCGCGCTCAGCGGGGCGCGGATGCGCGGCTGCGAATCACGTCGAGCAAGCGGCGCGGGTAGTCGCTGATCAGTCCGTCCACGCCCATGTCGAGCAGTTCCCGCATCTCGGCTTCCTCGTTCACCGTCCAGACGTGCACTTCGAGTCCGATGCGATGGGCGAACTCGACACTTTCGGGCGTGACGAGCTGCCACGACTCGTAGCTGGGCGGGATTTGGAGCGCGTCGCCGGGCGGACGATAGATGTCGCCGCTCACCATCGCCTGAAAGAATCCGCCGGTTTCGAAGTACGAAAAATTGGTCGGGATTTCCGGCGCCAGCATCCGGACCTCGTCGAGCGGTTCCTGGTGCTCGCTGGCGACAAACACACTCCTGCGCATCCCGGCGCGATCGATCACGCCGAGCATCGGCACGATCACGCTCGGCGCGATTTGCTTGACCTCGATCTCGATCGGCAGTTTTGGGAATGCCGCAAGCACGTCGGCCAGACGCGGCATCCGGATGCCCTTGTCTCTGAATGGAAAATTCGCGCCGTCGAGCGTAAACATCCGGCCCGCGTCGGCCGCCGCAAGCTCGGCGTACTTCATCTCGCGGATGACGCCGGCGCGCCCGCAAGTGCGTTCCAGATGATCGTCGTGGCTGACGACGATTTCGCCGTCGCGGGTCATATGGATGTCAAGTTCGAGATACTGAACGCCGATCGCGACGGCGGCGGCAAATGCTTCGAGCGTATTTTCAGGATGCGTGCCGGCGCTTCCGCGATGGCCAAAGGCGCGCGGCAATCCGGGCTTGAAGAAATCGGTATTGGGATGCTCGCGCATTTCAGATGCGGCCTCGTCGCGATGTCAGCTGTGACCGGGAAGTTGCGACCTGGCAATGGCGATCAAAGAATGGGACGAAACTGCAAGACGTTCAGATCACAGCGCGCTGTCGGACCCCGAGGCTCCGAACGAGTCGGCGCTGCGGCTGCTCGAGATTCTCTGTGCCCGGATATGCGCGCTCTTTGCCGGGCTGCGGCTGAGCGTCACGTGGTACATGTCGGCGAACTTCGAGATCGCGGGTTTGCGCGCGTCGGTCGCGATGAAATGGCTGCCGAGGTCGGGCAACTTGGCCAGCGCGGACTGGTAGCGATCCTTGATGTCGTCGAAGATCGCCTTCATCCGCGGCGAGACCTCGTGATTCTCGCCCAGGTTCTCGGTGAGCGGATTGACCCAGGCGCCGGCTTTTTCCATCGCGAAATGGAGATGCGGTCCGGTCGAAAGGCCGGTCGAACCGACATTTCCAATGACCTGCCCGACATGGACATAGCCGCCCGGCTTCACGTCGGAGCTAATCTTCGACAGATGACCGTAGATGCTGACCATCTCATGCTGGTGCTGGAGGCGGATGCAATTGCCGAGCTCGCCCTGCCATCCCGCGCTTATCACGGTGCCATCGGCGACGGCCTTCACGGGCTCGCCGTACTTGGCGACCAGATCGACGCCGACATGAGGCCGATACTCGTGCAGGATCGGATGATAGCGGTGGAAGGTGAAGCCCGAGGAAATGTACTGGAAATTGAGCGGGAATTTCAGGGACTGCGGACCGAGCGCGTGGCCCTTCTCGTCATATAGATGAGGGCGGCCGTGTTCGTCCGAGAACGATATCGCCGTCAGGGTACGGCTCCCAAAGCGGATTTGCGCCGCCTGCACGTCGCCGGCGAGCGTGTAGGAGCCGTCGCGGCTGACCTTTTCATCGTAAATCAGCTTGACTGCGGAACCAGGCGCGAGGCGATTGAGATCGTGGCGGTCCGCGAACGCATCCTTCAGCGTGTCCACGATTGGCTTGGGTATCCCGTTCTCGGCGGCGGCGCGCTGGAAGTTGTCCTTGACCGCGAACGTCAGATTGATCGGGCGAACGAAATACTCAATCGGCCGCAGCCCAGCCTTAAGCACGCCGGCGCCGAGGCTGGCCGCGGTGAGCGTGGTCTTTTCGTCAAGATCGTACTTGAGGCCGCGCATCTCGCCGGTCTCGGGATCCTTATATAGCGTCAGCGGATGGCCACTGTGAAAATATCGGTTCGCGGTGATGCGCTGAATGTACGACGCCCACTGATGCGCGTCCTCCGGTTCCATCCCGGATGCGCGAAGGTAGCTTTCGATTGACGCGGTGCGGTCAAGCGTCATGCTGATCGTGATCGACGCCGGTGCCGGGTTGGCGGATTCGGGCTGCTCGACTACGTCAGGGCTCTCCTTGCCGGCATCCAGTTCGGAGCTGAGCGTGTCGAGCGGCGAGGCGAGTGTCTGCGGATTTGCCTGGAAAAAAAGAAACAGCGCCGCGGTGGTCGCGATCAGGGCAACGACCAACCCCATCAGCGCGCGTGGATATCCCAAAGAGCGTCTCCCCCGAGCCAGCATCATCAGCGACGCTAAGTCATTCGGCTACCCAACGCAACCCCTAGCGGTGTATCACTCTGATACATCACCGTCATCTCTATTCACACTTCACTGAGGATAGCGACAGAAATTCACGCAGTTCCACAAGGAACAAACAAATTGATGCGCAGGGCACATATAAATCCGGAGCATCGACCACCCGCGACACGACTAAACGGGGCGGCGTCAGGGCAAATTCATCAGGGACAATTCCGAGCCGCCCGATACCCCTGCTGCTCGGCTGCTTCGCGGCTCGCGAACACGACTCGATTCGCGGGCGCCATCTTGTCGTAGGTTCCGCATCCGGGCCACGCGTAAATCTTGCTTCGCCGATTACCAACGAAAACGATTTGGCCGGCAACCGTCTTCGATGAAACAACCTGCGCCGGGGCGGAATTCGCTTGCCCTGCATGCGGTCCATCGTTCGGACCAGCCGGCTGCGTCCAGATCTCATTCAACAGGCTGGCCAGCCTGAATCCCGCTTTCACGAGCTGATGACCCGCGACCGCGTCGGCGTGGTTCAGGTAAGAAGCGTCGAGCTCGACGGCGTGTCCGAGAGGATTGAGGCAGACATCGGCTGTGGGTTGGCAGGGTTCGATCGGGATGTGCAGCGCGGCGTAGATGTCGGAACGCGCCAGTTGATTCGATTCCCACGCAACATCGTCGGCGGCAATCCACGAATCGGCCTCTTTCTCAGGCGCATATGTTCGTTCCAACTTATGGGCCGTCGTCTCGGGCCTTCCGGAATCGATGCTGTCTTCGAGACGGCGCACGATGGTCGTGTCCCAGACCTCGTGTAGATTTTTTGCTCGAGTATTCGAATCGACCGTCACGCAATTGGCGCCGTGATCCTCGTCGTTCGCCGCGTGCAGAGGTTGATGGATGTCTCCGACAAAGTGGATCAGGAACGCGAGATCACCGGCAGCGCCCCAGCGGTCGTAGCTGCTCTCTTTCAAGCGTTTCGAATATTCGTCGATTTTCCCTGTCACGCAGTTTCCGCCGGGGCATCGTGCAGCAACGTCCGCTCGCCGGTCTTGCAAACAAATGTCGATGAAGTGCCATGGCCTCGTCAAAGGATCTTCGTCGCGGAACTCGAAATCCGGGCGGATCGAAGCCGCCTCCATCGCAGTTGCAATTGCTCTTTTATCGGCCGACACGCCAAGGATGTCCGCCACGTGGCTCGCGGCCGCCGCCGTGAGGTTGTCCGCCGCAACGACTGCGACGATCTTGTGCCCATCACTTCCCCAAGCCCACGCCGACACAGGGCAGAGCAGAACTGCCAATACGACATTGGCAATGCAAAGCGCCGCTGAACGCGAGGAGTGCGAAAACGGTTTCATCAAATGCATCAGATAACCCAGCCCTCGATTGTGGCACCTATAGTAGCAGTGGTCATGAAAATTGTTATCCTCCAGCCGCAGACGCGGGAGACCGTCTATGAATCGTGAATATCAACCGCGCGCGGAGCGGCTGGACGGGGATGCGAATGGCCATCGCTGCGCTTGATCTCGGGCGGCGCCGAATCGGAGTCGCCGTCACCGACGCGGCCTCGATGGGGGCGCATCCGCTGGGTATCGTCGAGCGGCGCGCGCTCAAGCACGACCTCGAAGCAATCGCCGCGATGATCCGCGACCGCCGCGTGAGCACGATCGTCGTCGGCCTCCCGCTCAACATGGACGGCAGCGAAGGCCCGGCCGCCCTCTCCGCACGGAAATTCGCCGCGCACCTGACGGATGCGCTCGGCGTCAGCGTCGAGATGTTCGACGAGCGGCTGACGAGCTTCGAAGCGCGCGATCGTCTGGCAGACATGCCGGCCAGGAAGGGCGCGCGCAAGACCGGACTCGACGCGCTCGCGGCGGTGGTCATCCTCGAAGGCTGGATGCAGGCGCATCCGGATAAAGTCCCCCGCGGGGGCGGCGGCTGATGAAAAACCGCGGCGCGAAATATATCCTCGCATTAGATGAAGCTTGCGGCATCAATTCTCGCAGTCGCGATCGTCGTGGGCACAGCGTACGCCGCGTTCTCATACTACTGGCTGAGTCCCACCGAAAAATTCGCGCCGCCACGCGCGCTCACGATTGAAAAGGGCGAGTCGTTTCGCCAAATCGCGCGAGCGCTGGCGGACGCCGGCGTGGTTCGAAGCGCGCTCGCGCTCCGACTCTACGGCCAGATGAGCCAGACCGCGCGCCAAATCAAGCCGGGCGATTATGCTTTCAACGGCGGCGAGCGGATTCCCGACGTGATGCGCCATCTGGTCAGGGGCGATTTCGTCGTCGTGACAGTCACGATTCCCGAAGGCTTGACGGTCCATCAGATAGCGGAGCGGTTGGCCGAGACGGGGCTGGTCTGCGAGGACCAATTCGAGAATGCCGCGCGCGGCGGCGCGATGGTGCGCGCGCTGGGCCTGATGCCGCTCGGCGCCGAAGGCTACCTGTTCCCGGCGACGTACAGATTTTCACCGCACGCGAAGACCAACGACGTGTTGGCGGCAATGCTCGCGCGGTTCTACCAGGTCCTGACGCCTGCAGTGGAAGAGCAGATGTTCGAGGCCGGCCTGGATGCGCGCCGGCTGGTCACGATGGCCTCGATCGTCGAGAAGGAGGCGAAAGCGCCCGCCGAGCGCCCTCTCATCGCAGGTGTCTTCTACAATCGGCTGCGGCTTGGGATGCCGCTGCAATCCGACCCGACGGCGGAGTACGCGTACGAATTCGATGGCGGCAAAGAGTCGGCCGCCAGCGCGGTCCACACGGCGTCGGCCTTCAATACGTACGACTTCACCGGCTTGCCGCCGGGGCCAATCGCGAATCCCGGGCTCAAATCAATCGAGGCCGCGCTATATCCGACGCATACCGAATTTCTCTATTTTGTCGCACGCGAAGGCGGCACTCATGTGTTTTCGAAATCGTTTGACGAGCATCGGCGCGCAATCGCACTCCAGCGGAAACCGCCGGCGGGTAAACGCGCCGCAATACCGGCAAAATAAGCTGCTTCGGACCGCCGATTGGACGGTCGCATCTGCGTCGAGTACGCTATAATTTCATTCTGTGGACAATCCGGTCGAGACAATCGGGATCGCCAGCGCGCGGATCGCGCGGCTAGCCGCCATCCGTGCGGTGCTATGCGCGGTTGCGCCGGCGCTCACCGCGATCGCGCTGGGAGTGTTGCTCGAGCCGATCGGCAAGGTGACCTGGACGCGGCTGGGATACCGGCTTGCGCCCGAGCGCGCGGGTGTGCTCAGCCTCGTATTGATCGGCGCGGGCATCGTGGTGCTTGCGGCAGGATTGATCATGGCATTTCGGGCGTATCGGCGCGCCAACGACTTTGTTGCGGCGGCAGCCGAGCTCGACGACCGCCTGGAATGCCATCAGGAGATCGTGACGTTCGCCACGCTGGCCAATCCGTCGGCGCCGGAGAGCATCCGCGCGCGGCGTACGCCGCTGTTCCCGATTCTGTGGCGGCGCGCGATCGCGCTGTTCGGCGGCCTCGATGTTCGCCGGGAATTCAGACTCGAAGTCGGCGAGCCGCTCAAGCGATCCTCGATTTTTGCGGGCGTGGTCGCGCTTGCGATGGTGCTCGCGACACTAGGATTGGTGCGCGCGCCGACGCCCGAGAATACCGAGGCCGCCAAGCTGCGCGCGATCGCCGAGGAGATCGCCAGAACATCGGCCAGTTCCGACGATTCCGCGCTGGCGGACAAGATTCGCCAGGCAGCCGATGCACTGGAAAATTCCAAGCTGCCGCCCGAAGAGAAAAAGGCGCGCATCGAGGAAGCGATGCGGCAGGCCGACAAGGCCGCTCAGAAACGCAACAACAGCCAGTCCGGAAAAAATCAGGCCGCCGGTAAGGCAAACGCACAGAACGGAAACGGCAACGGCAAGAGCCAAGGCAACTCCACGGGCGCGGGCAACGGCGAGGGCAAGAGCGAGTCCGGCGCCGGCCAGAAGTTGGGCGTCGAGAGTTCGGGCTCGGGCAAGGGCAACACCGGCAAGAGCTCGGGCAAGAACCAAGGCGGAAAAGGATCGGCAAAAAACGACAAGAACGATCAGAACAAGGCCGACCAATCGAGCCTCGAACTCCATGACGAACTCGCCAAAGCGGAAGCGCAGGTCGAGACCGCCAACGCAAAAAATCCCAGCCCCGACAAACAGCCCGGCGCCGACAAGAATCAGGGCGGCGGCAGCCAGCCCGATCCCAACCGACCGGGGAACATCCCGAAGCCGGGCGCCAACGGCGATCGCAATATTCCCGCCGCCGGCGGCAACCCCAAAAATAACAAGGACATGGGTTCGAACCTCGGCGATACGCATCTCGGCGAGATGCCGACCTCGACTAATGCGCAGCGCTTCCTGAAGCCCGGCGAGAAGGGCGCCGCACTGGACATCAAGGATGCGCGCTACGTCATGTTCCGGCTGCCGGGAGCGCCCACTTCCGGTAATGGAGGGAAAACGGTACTTGACACCGATCGGCCCACGGCGACGACGGGTTACGTCAATGCCCCGCTTGCGCCGACCAGCGACGACGCGCCGCCCGACGAACGACAACTGGTGCCGCCGCGCTATCGCGACATGATTCACTAGATTCAGGATAAGGAAGGACAACGGATGGGAGCGGCTCCTCAACAAGCTTCACCCGACCAGCGGGTCGCGGAATTTCGCGAGATCTTCTCGCGCGCCGAGAGCGAAGTCGCGCGCGTGATCGTCGGCCATCGTGAGGTGGTGCGAAAAATGCTAACCGCGCTGTTTTGCGGCGGCCATATTTTGATCGAAGGCGTGCCCGGACTGGGCAAGACGTTGATGGTCAAGGCGGCCAGCGAAACGCTCGGGCTCAGCTTCAAACGAATTCAGTTCACGCCCGACCTGATGCCCTCGGATATCATCGGCACGCAGGTGCTGACCGAGGCCGACGGTCATCGCGAGTTCCAGTTCAAGCCCGGCCCGATCTTCGCGCACATGGTGCTCGGCGACGAGATCAATCGCGCGACGCCCAAGACGCAGTCGGCCGTGCTCGAGGCGATGGAAGAGCATCAGGTCACCGTCTTCGGCACCACCTACGTCCTCGATCCGCCGTATATCGTCCTCGCCACGGAAAACCCCATCGAGCTCGAAGGAACCTATCCGCTGCCGGAGGCGCAGATGGACCGGTTCATCTTCAAAGTCGTGATGGGGTCGCCCAAGCCCGACGAATTGCGCGAAATCCTCAACCGCACCACTGGTACGGCGCATGCCAAAATTCAGCCGCTGTTCGAACCTTCGCGCGCGCCGCGGGCGATCGAGGAGCTCAAGGCACTCGTTCGCGAGGTGATGGTGGCCGAACCGCTCGAGCGTTACATCATCAGCGTGATCGGCGGATGCACTCCCGGCGGTCCCGGCGCCATCCCCGAGGTCTCCCAATACCTTCGTTTTGGGCCGAGCCCGCGCGGTGCGCAAGCGCTGATTTTGTGCGCCAAGGTTAACGCCTTGCTCGCCGGCCGCGTGAGCGTGAGCTACGACGATATCGACGACGCGATCGTCCCGTGCCTGCGCCATCGCCTGCTGCTCAACTTCCAGGCCGAGGCCGAAAGTGTTTCTTCGGAATCGATCCTCGAGCAGGTGGTAAAGCGGCTGAGGAAGCCGCGCACGTAGCCGATGTTCGGACTGCCGGACGAGTTCACGCCGGGTTTTCTTGCCCGGCTCGAAAAGCTCAGGATCAGAACCCGCCAGCGATACGGCGGGCTGGGCCGGGGGATGCATCTGTCGCCCAAGCGCGGCTCGTCGCTCGAGTTCAACGATTTTCGCCATTACTCGCCCGGCGACGACTTCCGCTACATCGATTGGGGGCTTTACGGGCGCAGCGACAAGCTCTACATCAAGCTTTTCCATGAAGAGGAAGACCTGCTCACCTACATCTTCGTCGATGCGAGCGCGTCGATGGCGTATCCGGCGGGCGACCGCAAGTTCGAATCCGCGATCCTGACGGCGCTCGCACTTGCCTACGTCGCGCTGGCCAGCGGCGATCGCGTGATGCTGCGCGTGCTCGGCGGCAGCGGCGGCAAGGTGAATCCGTCGTTCGTCAACGGCCGCCATCGAATCGTCGAGCTCGCGCGCCGCCTTCACAATCTCAAGCCGGGCGGGCAGTTCGATTTCGCGACGTCGCTGGCGACCGAGCTGCTCGCGATTCGGCGCGCCGGCAAGGTGTTTATCGTTTCCGACTTTCTGATGCTGCTCAACTCGGTAACGCGCGGGCTGGGGATGTTCACCGCGGCCTCGATGGACCTGACGGCCGTGCAAATTCTTGGCGGGCGCGAGCTCAACGGCCAGGGCCTCGACGGCGACGTAGAGGTAGTCGATTCCGAATCGGGCGAGCGGCTGCGCGTCTCGATCGGCGAGGGCGAACGCACGCAGTATCGCGAGACGATGCTGCGTCTGACGCGCGAGATAAAATCATTCTGCCTCAAGCGCGGGCTGCATTACGCGCTCTACACGACCGACCAGAACTTCCAGAATTTCTTCGTCCGCGCGGTGAGCGATCTGGGCCTGGCGCACTGAAGAGTCATCCGATGGGATTCCTTTATCCAGGCGCGCTCGTATTTTTCGCCCTCATCCCGGCGCTGGTGCTGGCATATCTGGCCAAGGAGCGGCCGGCGCGCGTGACGGTCTCGAGCGTGCTGGCGTTCCGTGCGCTGCGCGGTTTTCGCCGGGAGCGTTTCGGTGGATGGCCGCGGCTGGATTGGATGTTCTTCGCCGAGGTCTTCATCCTGAGTCTCGCGGTGCTCGCGATGGCGGGTCCGTTCATCTGGAAGAAGACCGCTCCGCTCGCGGTCGTGATCGACAATTCCGCCGCGATGCAGGCGTTGACGCCCGCGGGTAAAAGCCGTTTCGAGGTGGCGCGCGAAAAGCTCGACGCCGCGTTGTCCGCCGAAGACGGCGGCAGCGAAATCTCCGTTTACGTCACCGCGCCGCAGCCGCGCCGGGTGGCGCCCCCGTTCAATACCCTGACCGAGGCGCGCATTGCGCTGTCGCGAATCAAGCCGACCGATGCGCCCAACGATCAAACGACGCTCGAAAACTTTCTCGGCAACCTCGCCTCGGAAGCGCGCGTCGCAAAGGTGATTTTTGCCGGCGCCAAGGCGCTCGCCGCGCCGGTTCCCGCGCGAATTCATCCGATCGAGGTGGGCGACGCCGTCGCCAACGCCGCGATCGGCTCGTTCTCGCTGCGGCGCGAAGCCCTTGGCGCAGAAGCCCTTCACGCGAGTCTCTCCATCGCCAACTTCAGCCCGGATACCCGCACGCTCGAACTCGTCGTGACCGGAGACGGCAAGCAAATCGCCCACGCCAGGGAAGCTATCGGCGCGCGTGAGACTGCTACGCTCGAGTTCCCCGCGATCCCGCCCGCGCGGATTTACGAGGCGAAACTCGCGCCCGACGACGCGCTCGCCCTCGACAACGTCGCCTATGCGACGGCCGGCTCCGTCAAGAACGTGTCGATTCTTTTCGTCAGCCCGACTCCCGCCGACGCCGCGGGACTGAATTCGATTCCCGGCGTCGAGGTCACCGCACGAACCCCCGATGCCTACTCACCCGGCGATCTCGGCACCTTCGATCTCGCCATCTTTGAATTCGCCGCGCCCAAGGAAATCCCCGGCGTGAACACGATGCTCGTGATGCCGCCGCCGGGCGATCCCGTTTTCGGATTGACGGTGACGCCGACCGCGAAGGTGCAGATTGCCGGATGGCGCACGACCGACACGCTCACCGATTCGGTGAATTTCCGGCTGCTCAGCCTGCGCGGGGGCGAGTATTTCGGGACTCATCCATGGATGAGCCAGGTGGTCGGCGGCGACGGCGGCGCGATCGTGCTCAAGGGCGAGCGCGGAGCGCATCGTTTCGTCGCGACCGGCTTCAATCCGTTTCCGTATCTTGGGCGGCGCAACCTTCCCATGTCAGTGCTGACGCTCAACGCCATCAGTTATCTCGCCGGACTGGGTGCGAGCAGCAACGGCTACCGGACCGGGCAGCCGTGGCTGGTGCCGGCGGGCGTCGAGCGCGTGATACTGCCGTCGGGAAGCGCGGTGGCGGCTGATCCCGGCACGCTTTTCACCGCGGTTTCGGAGCAGGGAGTCTACGAACTGGTCGGTCCCGGCGGCGCGAAGACGCCACGCGCGGTGAATCTTGCCGACTTGACCGAGTCGGATCTCTCCAGCTCGGCGCCGCTCAAAGTCGAAGCCGCAAATTCGGGTTCCGCTGCCGCGCCGCTAATGGAAAAGTCCTCGCTTGGCGATTACATTCTCGCCGTGATCATCGCGCTGACCGCTCTGGAAGCCCTCATCGTCTATCGGCGCCGCCGAATCGCCGAGGCCGCCGCGCCGTGATTCCAACAGTCTTCCAGCACGATCTGACCTTTGCTCATCGCGAGGTGCTCTATCTGCTCGCGATTCCCGCGATCGTTGCGCTCTGGGGTCTGGTCAACGCGCGCGAAATTCGCCGCGTGTTTGCACCGCTGATGCGCGCGATAGTTCTCGTCCTGTTCGTCGTCGCGTTCGCAAATCCGCAGCAGGTAATGCATTCCGAAGGGGCCGCGAGGCCCGCAATCGTCGATGCGAGCGCCAGTATCACGCCAGCGATGCGCGCATGGACGCTCAAGCTTATCCGCGACGAGCTTGGTCTGCGCGCGGGAGATCCCGCGTACATGTTCGCATCCAGCGCGGTCCCTCAATCGATCGGCGCGGTCGAATCGGCGTTCGCCAACGGAACCGGATGCGCCGAATGCGGGCCCGGCGCGACCAACCTTGAGAGCGCGCTCTATCGTATCGCCGCGGATCCCGACGCGCATGGCGGCCCGGCCGTGATGGTGACCGACGGATGGCAAAATCGCGGCGATGCTGAGCGCGCGATAAGCGCGATTGTCTCCGCCGAGATTCGCCTCGACATCTTCACCCCGCCCGGCGCGCGTTCGATCCCCAACGTCACGATGACGGCGCTTTCGCTTCCGCCGGCGCTGGAGAAGGCGGCTGCGTTCGCGCTCGGCGTCACGCTGGAGAATCTTAACGACGTGCCCGTGACGGGGACGGTCACCATCGAGCGCGACGGCGCGCTAATCGACGAGCGCAAGGTGACGCTGGCGCGCGGCTCGCAGCGCTTCGACTTCCCGGTCCGCAACGAAACCGCCGGCCTGGCCTCGTACACCGCCGCCTTCAAGCCCGACAATCCCGCGCTCGACGCGTACCCCGAGGACGACTCTCTCAAGGGATGGGTTGGAGTGGGCGCGCGCCGCAAAGTTCTGATTCTTACCGACAGCGCCAGGGACGCGAACTATCTCGGTATCGTCGTCAATCGGATGGGGCTCGAACCAACCATCGTGCCCGTCACCGGCGCGGCCTGGGACGGCGCCGTCTCGGGTTATGACGCGATCCTGATCAACAACGTGCCGAGCGAACGAATCGCGGAGGCCGCGCAGAACGCGATGGCGGAGTACGTGCGCCACGGCGGTTCGCTCGCGATGGTCGGGGGCGATTCGAGTTTCGGGCTTGGCGGTTACGCCGACAGCCCGCTGGCGGCCGTGATGCCGGTGACGATGAAGCCGCCGCAGCACAAGGAAAAGAAACGCGCGCTGGTGCTCATTATCGACAAGTCGGGCTCGATGGGCCGCAACGACAAACTCACTTACGCCAAAGCCGCCGCCGAGACCGTCACCAGAACTCTCAAGGACAACGACCTGATCGGCGTCGTCGGATTCGACTCGCAACCGTTCGTCGTCATCCCGCTCCAGTCCGTCGCGCAGAGCCGCCCGTATTTCGATCAGATGATCAACCGGCTCTCCGCGCATGGCCAGACTTTCATGATTCCAGCGCTGCGCGAGGCCGAACGCATGCTCGGCAACAGCGGCGCGCAGGTCAAGCACGTCGTTGTCCTCACCGACGGCGAGACCGGAGGCACCGCCGAGATGTACTACGACCTGGTCTCGCGGATGCATCATGACGCCGGCACGACGATCTCGACGATCGCGGTCGGCCGGGACGCCAACGTGGACCTGCTCCAGGCGATCGCCAGGTACGGCGGCGGTTCCTACTATCAGACCGACAACCCGAGCAATCTGCCCCAGCTTTTCGTCGAAGACTTTCGCGCGCACGGCGGCGAGATCACGATGGTCGAAAAAGAATTCACACCGCGCACCGAAAACCCTGACGCGATTTTGAAAGATCTCGCGGTGCGCCAGATGCCACCGCTCAAGGGCTACGTCTCCACCGAAATCAAACCGCGCGCCACCATGAGCATGTACGTGGATCGCAGCGGCACGCGCGAACCCGTCATCGCGAGCTGGAAGTACGGCGCGGGCAAGGCGATGGCGGTGACCACGGATGCGAGCGGGCGATGGTCCGGGAGGTGGGTCAGCGCGAATGTTTTTCAGCCGCTTTGGGATCGCATGCTCGCCTGGATGACGCCGGAGATGCCCGCCGAGCCCAAAATCGACGTCGCACTCGGCTACAATGCAGGCCGGATCAATATCAAGCTGACCGACTACAGCGCGGAGCCGGGCAACGCGGCCCGCCTGGTAACCGTGCTCGTGACGCGGCCCAACGGAACCAGGACTGAAACCGCACTCACCGAAGAAGTTGTGGGCGAGCTGTCGGGATCGATCGACGCGCCCGCCCCCGGCAATTACTACTTCGAAGTCCGCTCGCCGGCCGGCAAGGACAAGAAGTTCCCGCCGCTCGCGTTCACCGTCAGTCCGTCCGTCAACGCCGAACTGCCGCAGCCCGAGCCCAACTACGGCCTGCTCGAACAACTCGCGTCCGCCACCGGCGGGCGTCTCAATCCGTCGCCGGCGGAAGTCTCCACCGAACGCGCCACGCTCGAGCGCCGCGTCTCGATGAATCCGTACCTGCTCGTCGCCGCGATGATTATGCTTATTGGCGAAGCCCTGGTTCGCCGCCTCACCGCATGAGAGCAGTTCGATGAAAGACGACCCGGCTCACCCCAACCATCATGTGCAGCGCGATTATCCGGCCAAGGTGAGATTCTGTCCGCTGTGCGGCGCCGCGATGGCGCCTCGGCTGATTATGCCCGAGAACGCCCGGCGCAACGTCTGCACGCGATGCGGCTTCGTGCATTTCCCGGGACCCAAGCTGGTCGCTGGATGCTTCGTGGTTGACGGCGGCCGGGTATTGTTGCTGCGCCGCGGCATCGAGCCCGCAGTCGGCAAGTGGACCTTTCCGGGTGGCTACGTCGATTTCGGTGAGAATTCCGCCGACGCCGCGGTTCGCGAGACGCGCGAGGAAGTTGGGATGCGGGTTGCGCTCGGGCCGCTGCTGGGAGTGTTCACCGACTCGATGAGTCCGGCAATGACGATCGTTGTCTATCTCGCCGCACCGGGCATCGACGCGCCGTCTCTGTCCGACGAGGCAACCGAAGTCCGCTACTTCGCCCCCGACGACATTCCGTGGCACGACCTCGCCTTCCCCACGACCGCCGACGCTCTTACCGCCTGGGTTGCCTCGACCCGCTCGACTCGCTAGCGATTTTTAGTCCGACTCTGCGGAAAAACTCCACTAATCACGTGAACTTTCACGTTTTGAGCATTAGCATTACTGACGAAATTATGCTAAATAATTCATCTTAGTACTCCCGGCACCTGCGGCCATTCGAAATCAGGAAGGTGGCTCTTATGGAACGGGTTGAAGTGGTTTGCGGCAATGTCTTCGTGATCCGGACACGCCAATTGGGTCCCGATTGGTGGTGCTGCGATCTTTACGAGCGAGTCGAAACCGACAAGGGCGGCGAGGCGTTTGTGCTCGCCGATTTTGGCCAATCAGAAATCGAGGCTATCGGGATGGCGCTGAGCGTCGCGCACGAGCCCAGCCACGTCCAGCATCATCACTGATTCACGGCGCGCTGAAACCGTGAAACGCTGTATATCATTGTACACACCCTCGACCGCGGCCTCGGAGCGAACGCTCACGACGCCGTGCTACTTCTGACGATTCGCACCACGTGGCCGAGGTCGGCCTCCCGCATGTGAATCCGGCGCACTTCGCTGACCGGCCGCGCGCCCATCCAAGCGATTGCCTCGACCATCAGCGCTTCGCTCATCCCGTGGCGCATCTCGCCGATCAGAATCTTCGCGATGTACCTGGCTTCGAATGCCGATGCGCGTGCGAACAGCTCGCGCAGCCGGTCGAGCATGCGCTTGCGCGAGTGGCGCCCCTCGATAGCGGCGATCTCGACGAATTTCTCGTTGAGCTCACGAATCGTGAGCGTGGGTTCAGGGTCGGCTGCGCGAAGCTTGAGCGTCATCTCGATCGCCTCACCGAAGTCTTCGGCGGCGGCAAAGATGTCTTCGCCCTGGTCTGCGCTGTCGGTCATCTCCGCGACGATTTTCCAGATTGCGCGGCCGCTGATTTTGGTGCGCTTCTCCCCGCCCATCACGATCGCGCGACCGACCATGAATCGCGCCGCGACTTCCGCTTCATCGATGTCGAGTTTGGCCAGAAATGTGCCTACCGTCTCGGCCATCTGAAGCCGGCTCTGCGTCTGGCCGAGCGACTGGGATACGATTGCGAAGTCGTAAAGCGAGGGCACGTACGAGATTAAGGCTGCCCGCGGCCCCGCGCGCAAGCGCCGCCCGCGTCATTTCAACCACCCAATTGAATGCGGAACCCACCGTGGGTTCCGCACCTCCCTGGGCAGGGGTGACCCCTGCACCCGGTAACGAATCGAAAAATCCGCGCGGCGCGTCTTTTTCTCTCGAGCGTAATGCTGACCAGCCGTGCCAACGGCCCATCGCGTAGTCGCGAAAAGATGCGCTGCGCAGATTTTCGCGTCTTCTCACTGCGGGTGCAGGGGCTGCAGCCCCTGCCGAAGGAAGTGTGAAACCCATCGCGGGTTTCACATTCAATCAAGTTCTCCCTCAGCCCCCTGCTGCGGATGCGATTTTACGAACGGCAAAAATACTTTCAGGAATGCGGCGCGGCCCTCATCCATGAATCCGTGTCCCACGCCCGCGATAATGTGAAGTTTCGCGCCGGGTATCTGTGCCGCGATTATCTCGGAGTTCTTCGCCGGTATCAGCACGTCGGCGTCGCCGGTCACAACCAGCGTCGGCGCCTTGATTTGCGGCAGGCGGTCGAAAGTTTTAAGCGTGTAGGTCCCTTCGAGTTGGCGTTGGAATGCAAACGGCGGCGTCGGATGCTTGAGCAGGCGCGCAATCGAGGCCTCGAGCACCGCCCGATTCTCCGCGGTGTATTTTGGCGTATACGTGAACGGCCATGAGCGCCGAACCATCTCCTCCGGCGCAAGCTCCCCGCGCGGCGCGGTCAGAAATTGCAGCGATTCGAGCGGCGGCGGCACGGCGTGCGCGCCACCCGCCATGGTGCATCCAAGCGTGAGCGTCGCCGTTCGACCAGGATGCCGCAGCGCGAACTCCTGCGCGATCATCCCGCCCATCGAGACGCCAAAGATGTGCGCGCGCGGAACCTCGAGCTTGCCGAGCAGCCCGGCCGCGTCATCGGCAAACATTTCGATCGAATACGGCACGTCAGGCTTGTCGCTCTGCCCGGTACCGCGATTGTCGAACGTGATCACGCGAAACGTGCGCGCGAGTTCGGCTACCAGCTCGGGATTCCACGCCGCTGAACTGGCGCCGAGACCCATGATCATCAGGAGCGGCTCGCCCTTCCCGGCGACGTCATAGTTGAGGTTCACTTCGCCGACTTGAATCTTTGGCATTTCGACCTCCCCGCCGCCGTGGCGACGGCAGCGCACTGTTAAGCCCTTGGCACGGGCCGCGCCCGCCAACGGCGGGCGGCCTTAACCCCGAGTGCAGGGGTCACCCCTGCCCGCCCGCTTCACTTGTTAATGCACAATCCCCGCTGCTTCATGTACTCGACGGAGTTCCGGGTCAGCGCGGACTCCGCGGTCGCATCGGCGCGATAGATCGCGTTGTGCTGCAAATCGTAATAGCACTTCAGCTCGATAGTCTGGCCCATAGGAATCTGAAATTCGACTGACTCGGGAGCCTTGCGCGCCGCGTATGAACTCGCCGTAGGCATCGCCGCTGGCTGCGACGACGGCGCCGCCCCCGCAAGCCCTCCCGTGACCTGGCACATCTTGACCGCATCGATCTTGCAACTGCCTGCCGGGGCGGGCGACAGATGCATGCTGGTCAGATCCATTCCCGGCGATTGCGGCTTCGTGCTCGAGCACGACGTCGCGCAGATTGCGGTCGCCACGATAAAAGCCAGCGCCCCGGTACCGGCAAGCCGCAAGCTGCGACGCTCTGTCATCTCAGGATTCGCTTCCGGATTTCAGGCCGCCGTCGAGGCCGCCGCACCAACATCGCTGCGCGCACGAGCTTCGAGTCCAAGCTTGCGGCATCGCGCGATCAGCTCGCTGCGCGCGACGTAGGCGGTCTCCTCGATCACGATTCCGTGGCGGGCAAGGATCTCGCGCAGCCGCTCCAGCGTGTAATGCGTGATGTGCTCGTCCTTGTATCCACCGGGCATCAGGAAGCCGTAGATCGGTTCGATAATCCGCCACCCGATCGTCGCATAGTCGGGCGTGCCGAGAATTAGCATGCCGCCGG
>NZ_JBEKFG010000058.1:0-24621 GCF_050013435.1 Binatus sp. (SeqCode)
GTGGTCGCCGTCGGATCCTCATTAGTCAGTTGAACAAGATCCCGATTAGGGTATCGGTTGATCATGTCTTGCGCGGTCGCGTAACTCACTGTCGTAACCTCATCGCATCGGAAGCCGTGATATTGCTCAAAGGTCTCTCCGCGGGCGTCAGGCAACTGGCCTGCGCCCGCGGAGAGTCGCCGCGCACTCCGGCGTTGCGGGCGGGAGGGGGACCCGCGATGCGCCGGCTCAGGGAAACTGGTTTCATCTCCGCGTCCTTACGCAAGGAACTCACTGACTATAAGGTCCGCGCTGTTGCACCAGATGTTCGAGGTCGAGACGTTCGCGCTCGCGCCGACGCCGGCCATGAACTCGGAGTTCAGCAGTTGACGCGCGACTTCTTCGAGCGTCGGCGGCACTAATAGAAACACCCCGTCGCGGATCGACAGCGCACCAAATGGCTGCCCCGCATCGGTTGTGAATGATCTCATCGCGGCGCGCGCCGCTCCGTAATTGGCCGGATTGCTCAGATCCGTATTGCTGGCGTACGCCAACTGCCACAGCCCGACTCCCGTGTTGGCCCGCCCATCCACGCCGTAGCGAAACTCGCGCCGGTTGAACACCGCCTCGTCGGTGACAGTATTCATTCGCGTCACTGCGTATTCTCGCCGCAGCTGAAAGATGAATGGGCGGATCACCCGCGACGCATCGATCAGGAACCAGTACGCACCCGACCCGCTCGAATTGATGTTCGCCGCAGTGGTTCCGGTCTGCCCCATCAGGCCAACCGGATGACTCGAGGAAAAAAACGGCATCTGGTCGAAGCCAACGACCGCGCTTGGATTCGCCACCGCGTTTTTGATCATCGCGAACAGCAGCATGTCCGGATGCACCTTCGTGTCCCATCCAAGCTGCTCGATGATTGGCTCGTACGCACCGTAGGTATCGTCCTCGATATCGTTGCGATCGATCGCCACGGTATCTTCGAAGTTCCGATTGACTATTGTGTATTCATGCGTCTCGAGCGCTTGGATTACTCTGTCGCCTAGCCACTCGCGGAACCTCGTAGTGCGACCGAGCCATGGATAGATAGTCTGGCGCGACGCCGAACGCACCACGCTCGTGATCTTTTCGTAGTATGACGGCGGCTTCTCGAACCCGCGCTGGAAGACGACGTCGAAGCCGGTGAATAATGCGGTCAGATTCGCTGCACTGATTTCCATCTAATTCTTCCTCGTCTTCGTTTTTCGGCTGAAGGTTGTCATCACGCGGCTCCGGTCGCCTGATGCCAGAAATCCACCCACACCTGGCCGCTCGGATCGAGCGCAACCACCGTTCCGGCCGCCGCGTATTGCTGCACGGTCGCGCCGCTTGCGCGATCGGTCGCCGTGACGTTGTTGTCGTCGAGCGCAAAGCAGATGAGCCCGACCTGCGCCGCACCAACCGATCCGTCCGTCGCGTAGAGGAACACTCCCTTGCGCGCCGTGATCCAAATCGCGCCCGCGGTGCCTGGATTGTTAAGCGCGTTCTGCCCCGGGATTCCGTTGCTCACATATTCGGCGCGCCCGATGATCTTGAGCGGGTTCGCCACCGTGGTAGTCGCCGACGCCGGCACCGCATTGCCTGCCGCGTCAAGCGCGACGATCCCGCCCAGGTAGATGTTGGTGTTCGCTTCGACCGGGTAAACGCGCATCCTGCCGCCATCGGCCATCTCGGGCGTGTTTCGCGCATTGGTTAGAGCCGCCATCTTTTCACCTTTGTTGATGCACGCCGGCGCGGCCGCTTTGAGAGCCGCGCCAGGCGCGAGTTAGTCTTGGTTGCTCCGAAAGTCAGCGCTGCGGATTTCCGCATTTCGGAGATCGGCGTCGGCGCGTTCGAGGCTCAGGAAGTCCGCGCGTCCGCGCTTGCGCCGGATGAACTCCGAATGCTTGAGGCCAAGTTGCGAGCAGATGGCGAGCTCCGCCGCGTTGAGCCCGCCCGCTCGTCTTTCCGCCGGGGGCTCTCCCGCCAGTCCCAGGTTCTCGCCGACTATCGACGGCTGCTTGGCGGCGAACGCCTGGAATCCCCGCGCGTCCGCGGCGCAGTATGCGATCGCCCACTCGCGCTGCGCCGGCACGATTTTGCCTGCGCGAATCGCCTCTTCCACCGTATGCGCGGCGCGCTCGCGCGCGCGCTCGGCCTTGAGCGCGTTGAGTTCGGTGAGCGCCCGCTCGAACTCCGCGATCGCCACATAGTGCGCCGGGTCGTGCGCGTGCGTCCCGGTCGCTGGCGCCGCCGCATCTCCGGCCGCGCGCAGCTCGCGCACCCTTGCTACGACGTCCGCGACCGTCGCCTCGCCGTCGAGGCTCAGCAGCTCGCGCAACTCTTGAGTTGGAAATTCCATGCGTTCGTCCTTCGCGTCTGCGGCCGCCGTGCGCGACGCCGCGATCGCGGTCAGGTGAAGGTTTGGATTGTTGGTGAGACCGGCTCGCAACAGCCGGGTCACGCTGCCGTCTTTCGGATCGAACTGGAACACGGGCGAGACGTACCGGTACTCGCGCGCCACGATCGAATTCGCCGCCCGCGCAGTCCATTCCACTCGCCCCCACACCGCGCCGCCACGCACCTCGAGTTCGCGGATCCATCCCGCCGCCGGAGCGGGCCGTCCTTCGGGCGCGCCGAAATCCGTGGCATGGTCGTAGTCAATCGGCAGGCCCGCATTCATCTGCAACGCGATTGTCGACTCGATTACCGCGGTCGGATCGTCAAGCCGAAATGGCCCGCGTCCGTCGCGCCCGTAAAACACCCCGGCCGGAAGCAGCTCGATCCATTCGGGCGCCGCCCCGGCTTTTTCTCCCGGCGCGGTCGCGGAGGCGGGCGCACCGGCGGTATCGATCACGAACGAAGGAATCAGTTTGCCCGCCCGCGTCTCGCTCTCACCGCCGGTGCGTGTAATGAGGTCTTCCATCGAGGGGCATTGTGCATCGCGTTTCGAAATTGCATAAGGCTGAACAGTTCAGCCCTGAACTTTCGTGGCTATCGGAAAAATAATCGCTACTAATGTAGATGCCCGCGCGCGTCGCCGATTACACTCGGCTCGCGTTCACCCGCGCCGGCCTGTTAAAAATTGTTTCACCATGAAATCCCATCCTGCCGTGATCGAGGTGACCGCCCTGCGCGTCGAGCGCGAGGCCGTCATCCTGGAGTCCATCGATTGGCGCGTCGAACGCGGCCAGCATTGGGCGATTCTCGGCGCCAACGGCTCGGGTAAAACTTCCCTGCTCCGCGCGCTGACCGGATACTTGCCGCCGACCGCCGGGGAAATTCGCGTGCTCGGCGAAACTTACGGGCGTTTTGACTGGCGCGATCTGAGGACCCGGATCGGACTGGTCAGTTCAAGCGTGCATCAGATGATGGAGACCAACGACGGCGAAACGGCTCTCAAAGCCGTCGTCAGCGGCCGTTACGCACAAATTGGCTACTGGGGCGAGATCCGCCCCGAAGACCGCCGCGCCGCCACTGCAATCCTGCGCCGCATCGAGGCCCGCGCGCTTCGCGATCGTCCGTGGCGATTTCTTTCCCAGGGCGAACGCCAGCGCGTCCTCATTGGCCGAGCCCTGATGGCCTCGCCGAAGCTCATGATCCTCGACGAGCCGTGCGCCGGACTCGACCCCGTCGCCCGCGAGCACTTCCTGCAGTTCCTGCGCCGCCTCGCTCGCACCCGCGGCGCGCCCACGATGGTCCTCGTCACCCATCACGTCGAGGAGATCGTCGCGATGTTCTCGCACGTACTCGTGCTCAAGTCGGGGCGCGTGCTCGCCGCCGGACCTCGCGGGCGCGTGCTCACTTCCGCAACACTGTCCAGCGCGTTCCAGGCGCCGGTGCACCTGACTCGGGAGCGCGGCAGATACTCACTCTCGGTGCGCCCGCATTCCGGAATAGTAATCTGAAAACACTCATCGCCAACTAGCTAATCGTCAAATGCAAAACGGCCGGCCGTTTGGCCCGCCGCTTCCCTTGCGCGCGCTGTCAAGTGCGATCCGTCCGTCTATTTCTCTACCTTCCGCGCCTTACCGGTCCCGGACAGCCGGAGATGCTGCGCTCCTCCCGCTTCGTCGTCGTTGATGATCAACTCTCCGCTCTGTGCCTTGGTATCCGTCGGCCTGAAGGTCACCGAAACTTTACAGCTCTCTCCCGGCCCCAACGGTGTGTTGCATTGGGTGGTGGCCGCGAATGGCGCGGCGGTTGAACCACCGGTGATCGATACGGTAATTGCGGATTTCTTCGAGCTCTTGTTCTTGATCTTCACCGTCTTCGGTTCGCTGACCGAATTGACCTTCGTCGATTTTCCAAACTTCACCGATTTGGGTGAAATCTCCAGCTTTGCGTCGACCGCCGTCGCCGTGGCGGTTGGCGTAGCAGTTGCCGTCGCAGTTGCCGTCGCGGTCGCGGTCGCCGTCGCAGTTGCGGTCACGGTCGCGGTCACGGTCATGGTCGCCGTCGCGGTCGGCGTCGGTGTGGCGGTCGCGCTTGCGGTCGCCGTCGGAGTCGCCGAGGGCGTCGCGATTATCCCGTCATAGACCAACGACCGATTATTGATCGTGTCCGCCACGTAAAGATCGATATTCGAATCGACCGCCACCGCCGCCGGCGAGCACAAGCTGTCCGCGCCAAGTCCGTTCAAGTCGCCCGGAGCAATTCCCCGATTGCATCCCGAGGTCGTGAAATTGCCGCCGTCGCCCTGTCCGATCACCATCGCCGCCGCGGGATTCGAGCCGAATGGCGCGTCGTACTCGAGTACCCGATCGTTGTTCACGTCGGCCACCCACAGGTTGCCGAGCACGTCGAGCATCACTCCTGCCGGTGCGCATAATGTCGATGCGCTCGGCGCCGACGGCGAGCCTTGATTACATCCCGACGCCGTGAAGTTGCCCGCCTGGCCGAACACCCGCGTCGCATCCTGCGTGCCCTCCAGCGGCGCGTCGATTTCCAGCACCCGGTTGTTGCTCGAGTCCGCGATAAACAAATCCCCCGACATATCCAGCGCTACGCCGCCCGGATTGCACATCCCGTGATTGCTTGGCGACGGATCCTGCCCCACGCCGTCCGCGCATTGCGTGTCGGAGAAGTCAGACACCGCCCCTTGCCCGTAGGACCGATTCGCCAGCGCATCCGACGCGACCGGCGGATTGCCCGCTTTGGCGAACTCGAGCACCCGATTGTTTCCCGAGTCCGCAATATAGATGTTGCCCGCGCCGTCGAGCGCCACCGCCGCCGGGTTGCACAAGCTCGTCGCACTCGCGCCGTCGAGATTGCAGTTCCTGGTCGTGAATGCCCCGCCCTGTCCGTAAACGAAATCCGCCGACCCGTCGCCCGCGCCCGGCTCGCCGCTGGCCGCGTTGAACGGCGTGTTGTACACCAGCACGCGATTGTTGCCCGAATCCGCCACGTACAGATTTCCCTTCTGATCGACCGCCATGCGCGCCGGACCGCACAGGCTGTCCGCGCCGAGCCCGGCCACGTCGCCTCCCGCCACGCCGTTATTGCACTTGTACGAGAAAAGGTCGGGCTGTCCCAATGCCATGTCCGCCGGCTGCGCATTGACGTACGCCGACACGTCATTCCATCCGAGCACGCGATTGTTCGTGCTGTCGGCGACATATAGATGCCGATACGGCGGGTCCGACGACGCGTCCACTGCGATTCCGCCCGGCGTGTTCTCGCCTACCGCATCCACGTAGTTTGGCGCGTTGTGCGACAGATCGATCTGCCCGCCCACGCCGTTGGCCACTGCATTGCCCGGCGAGCCGCCCTCGTTGAACTCCAGCACCCGATTGTTCGCCTGGTCGGCTACATAGAGATTGTTGACCGCGTCGATCGCCAGCCCCATCGGGAACTGCAGCGTCCCCGCGTTCGGATTCTGCGCCCCGGGCCCTATCACCAGGTTGAGCAGCGCGGCCGTGTCCAGCGCGACGGGCTGCGTGTACTCGTACACCTGGTTATGAGGCTCCGACGAAACGTAAAAATTCCCGTTCGAATCAATTGCTACCCCCGACGGTTGCCCCAGGTTGTTTCCCTCGAAAACCAGGTCGGCACTAGCATTGTTGGTCTGCCCGTAGCCGAACCGGCCGTTGTATTCCAGCGCCCGATCGTTCTTCGTGTCGGCGACGTAGAGATTGTCGCTGCCGTCGACCGCGATCCCCACCCCGAAAAACGGCGCCGTGCACAGCGTCGTCAGAGTCACGCCGCCGCCCTGGTTGCAGGCTCCGCTGACCAGGTTCGGCTGTCCGATCGCCACGTCCGCCGTCGCGTCGCCGAAATTCCCCGGCGTCCCGCTCACCTCGGTCATCGGAATCGGCGAGAAAAACACCAGCGCCCGATTATTTCCCACGTCCGCAACGAACATATTGTTGTCCGCATCGACCGCCACACCCTGCGGACCATTTAGATTGTTGGCGCCCAGGCCTCCCGCCTTCGTGATAAAGCTCCCGGCCTGCCCGAATACCGCAAAAGCTGCGAAATCGTTCGTCTGATTGGTCCTGGAAAGCGCCGCAAACGGGTCTGCAAATACCAACACCCGGTTGTTCAGCGTGTCGCCGACGTACACGTTATGCGACAGGTCAACGGCGACCCCGATCGGTTGGCACAAGCTCGCCGCCGCCGGCGCTGGCGCGTTCTGATTGCATCCCGATGAATTGAAATCAGGCTGCCCGATCACCAGGTCTGCCGCGCCACCGGATTTAAACGCCGCGATGCTCTTCCAGCCCATCACGCGATCGTTCTGCGTGTCCGCCACCAGCACGTGGCCGGCCGGCTGGTCGATCGCCACTCCCGCCGGCGCGTCCATTCCGATCGCGTCGACAAAGTTCACCGCGGTGTTGATGAAATTGATTTGCCCCAGCACGCGATCCGCAATCAGCGCGCCAACTCCCGCGCGCAACACCCCGCGCATTGTCGCAAGCACCAGTGCGGCCGCAATAGCCGTCGCCAATACCATCCCCCCGGTCCTCACACTAGGACGCACGCGCTCTCCTTCCGACAGCTATGACCTGCGCCTTCCGGCTATGCTTGGGTGTGAGGTGTGATGAGGGTGGATGAGGAGGCAAGACAGACGGCGGGGTCTGGTTGCGTGTTAACTGCGCGTTAACTGCGTAATGAGGGCCAGCATAGCGCCACTGCGTGCTTCCTCGAACAGTAATAAAGTGCTTCAAAGCACCTATTTGTCGGTCTTACCTCCGATTTCCCGCCCCAGTCAGGATGTAGCGTGCCGCGCCCCCTCGATTCGTGCCTCTCTGCTACGTCGCCCGTTACTTCATGAGGGGTGCCACGGGCACCGGCGGCCAGCCATTCAGCGGCCGGCAGGCGAGGGTGATGCCTCCGAGGCCGGTGCGCTTTTTTTGGTGTCATTCTAGAGCGGAAGCTGCTGGAGCGAAGAATCCCGGTTCCTTCCTTGCCTCGCCCGTTACCTCACGGGATGTGCCACGGGCACGCGGCCGCCGGCCACTCAGCGGCCGGCAGGCGAGGGTTCTCCGGCACATGCGAACTCTCATGGATCATCGCGCGGCCGACTTTTTTTGTGTCATCCCGAGCGCAGCCGAGGGCCCCCCGGCTCTTTCCAAATCCTTTCTGTTAATTCCCTCGCCCGTTATCGGGAGTGGGTTCGGGTGAGGGACATTTGCGCGGCGCGGTTGTCTGATGCGCCGCACATTCCGATTAACTGCGGATAGGGTCCCTCACCCGCCGCTTGCCGACTCGCGTCGGCCGCGTGTCTGCGACACCTCCCGATACAGGGCGAGGCAATTGCTTCGCACATCTCGCGCGGCGGCTATCGCGTTGTGGCGCGTGGGAGACTAGACAATAGCGCCTTCCGCGTATCGGATTTGCTCGCCTCAGACACAAAAAGACACATTTTTCGGACGACCAGCCGCGGCCATAGTCATGGCAACGGAAAACGGCCGCTAGAAACAGACTAATGACTCGTGATAGACGGAATCGCTAGCCGAGCGCGACGGCGCACCGTGGTCATGGCTAGCGAACTTCGGCCCGGCAAAGCTGCATCCAGAGGGGTGAACTCGTATGAACGCAATCAAACAGGTCGTCGCGATAGCGCTTTGCGCCGCCGCCTTCACGCTCCCTTCCTCTTCCTGCCTCGCGCAGCAAGTCACTGGTGAGTTGGGTTCGCCTAACGCCACCACGACCATCCCCGGAAATCAACTTCCGCCTCCCGATCCGAATTTCGGCGGCGTGATCAAGGAGAAAGCCTCGGAGTCGACAGCTTGGTGGCCGCCGCGCATCGTACCGCCCAAGGGTGCACCGAACGTGCTGCTCATCATGACGGATGATGAAGGGTTCGGCGCGCCGAGCACATTTGGCGGCGTCATCGAGACACCTGCGTTGGATCGTATTGCGAAAAACGGACTGCGGTACACGCAGTTCCATACCACGTCGCTATGCTCACCCACGCGCGCCGCTTTGATCACAGGACGCAACCATCACGTAGCCGGCTTTGGGGTTGTAGGCGAAGCTGCGACAGGATTCCCGGGGTACGATTCGATTATCAGGAAGGATACCGGCACCATCGGCGAGATCCTCAAAGAAAACGGATACGCGACCGCGTGGTTCGGCAAGGACCACAACACGCCCTTTTACCAGGCGAGCCAGGCCGGGCCATTCGATCAATGGCCCAGCGGGATGGGCTTCGAGTATTTCTACGGCTTCGTCGGCGGCGACACCAGCCAGTGGGAACCGAACCTGTTCCGCAACACGACGGCCATCTACCCCTTCCAGGGGCATCCCGGTTGGAATCTCACCACCGCGATGGCTGACGACGCGATCCAGTATATGACGCAGCTCAAGGAGATCGCGCCCGACAAGCCGTTCTTCGTCTATTACGTCCCAGGCGGTACTCACGCGCCCCATCATCCGACGCCCGAGTGGATCAAGAAGATCAGCGACCAGCACCTATTCGACGGCGGATGGAACAAATTGCGCGATACCATCTTTGCCAACCAGAAGCGGCTCGGCATCATGCCCGCCGATGCCAAGTTGACGCCGTGGCCGAAGGATCTGCCGCAGTGGGATACCCTGAGTTTCGAGCAGAAAAAACTCTACATCAAGCAGGCCGACGTCTACGGGGCCTTTCTCGCATACACCGACCACGAAATCGGCCGGGTCATCCAGGCCGTCGACGACCTGGGTGAGCTCGACAACACCTTGATCATCTATATAAGCGGCGACAATGGCGCGAGCGCCGAGGGCATGCTCAACGGCACACCGAACGAGTTCACAACCTTCAACGGCGTTGCCGTGCCGGTCAAGGACCAGTTTCTCTGGTACGACTTCTGGGGATCGGATCGGACCTTTCCGCATTATGCGGCCGGATGGGCGTGGGCGATGGATACCCCGTTCAAGTGGGTCAAGCAGGTAGCGTCGCATCGCGGCGGCACGGCCAATGGCATGGCCATGTCCTGGCCCGGCCACATCACGGACGTCGGTGGCATCCGCCGCCAGTTCCATCACGTCATCGACATCGTACCCACGATCCTCGAGGTGACCGGCATCCCAGCTCCCGACACGATCAAAGGCCTCAAGCAGCGCCCGATTGAAGGCGTGAGCATGGTTTACACGTGGGACAAGAAGAACGCCGATGCGCCAACCCGGCACACGACGCAATATTTCGAGATGCTCGGGAACCGCGCCATTTACCAGGACGGTTGGATGGCGGTTACGACGCCGGTAAATCTACCGTGGGAACTGAACACCGCCACGCCGCCGGACGTGATTACCGGGTACAAGTGGGAACTCTACAACCTCAATGAAGATGTCACCGAGTACAACGACCTTGCCGACAAGATGCCGGACAAGCTCAAGCAATTGCAGGATGTCTTCTACGAGCAGGCGAAGAAATACGACGTGCTGCCGCTCGACAACTCGACCCTCGCACGCTTCATGACGCAGCGTCCGAGCGCCACAGCGGGACGGACCACATTCACCTATTCGGGCGAATTGAGCGGCGTGCCGCCCGCCGCCGCCCCGAACATCCTGGACAAGGACTACACCATCACCGCCAATGTCGACATTCCTAAGGGCGGCGGCGAAGGCATGATCGTCACCGAGGGCGGTCGCTTCGGTGGCTACGGCTTGTTCCTCTCCAAAGGCGAGTTGGGAGTCCGCCACGGCAAGGTCGTGTTTCTTTACAATCTGCTCGATCTCAAGCGCACGATTTGGGAAGGGCCGGAGCTGAGCGCCGGCAAGCACACCATCGTGTTCGACTTCAAGCTCGACGGCCCCGGTCTCGGCAAGGGCGGCACGGGCGTGCTGTCGGTGGACGGCAAGGAAGTGGACAAGAAGCACATGGAACACACCACTCCCATCATGTTCCCCGAAGACGAAGACTTCGACGTCGGGATGGACACCCGCACCGGGGTTGCGCTCGTTGAGTATCGTTACGATTGCCCGTTCAAGTTCACGGGCAAGATCGACAAGCTGACCTTCAATCTCGGCCCGGCGCAGTACACGGATCAGGATCGCAAGAACATGCCGGCCATTGAGGACGCGGTCGCCCGCGCGAAAGACTAGCTGGTGTCGACGCGATGAAAAGGGGGCTTTTTCTTGCCGCTGTGGGCGAGGCTGCGACTGGCGTGGCGCTGCTGATTGTTCCGTCGCTCGTCGGCCGGTTGTTGTTCGGCGAGGAACTTACCGGCGTTGCGATACCGGTAGCGCGGGTGACCGGTATCGCTCTGATCGGATTAAGTATCGCCTGCTGGCCGGGTCCGCCGCGGGTCGGGATGTTGACCTACAGCTCGGTCGTCACGTTGTATCTTGCCTATCTCGGCTTCGCGGGCGGTTTCACCGGCATACTACTGTGGCCGGCGGTCGTTCTGCACATTATCCTGACGGCACTTCTCACTCGGGCATCAAAGGCATAGACCGCGCAGGCCCTAGCGAAACTGGTTGCGCGCGATGCGCGCCGTGACCGATGCATCGCGTGGCGAATCCTTGCCCGGCACCAGATAGCCGAACTGGTTGCCTCGAAATCATCGCGCATCCGTGCGGATGATTCGGCGCTTGTGTCTGCAAAGTGTCGTCTTGAGTCTCGCCCCAAAACGGCCCGATTCAAGTACAACGAGGCGACGTGCCGATCGTCGCTCAGAGGCGAGGCAACCAGGAAAGAACCGGGATTCTTCGCTTAGCTCTAGAATGACGCAAAGACGGAGCCGGAAAAAATCACGCGGAAAATAACAGACACTCCTGCCCGTGGCGACGGCAGCGCAGTATTAAGCCGTTGGCAGAGGCCGCGCGCGACAACGGAGCACGGCCTTAATACTGGGTGCAGCGCTCAGTCCTGCCATCGCGTAGTCGCGAAAAGATGCGCTGCGCAGATTTTCGCGTCTTCTCACTGCGGTGCAGGGCTCAGCCCTGCCCAAGGAGGTGCGGAACCCAAGGTGGGTTCCGCATATAGTTCAGCTTTTCTCTCTACCCTCCCATGCCCCTCACCGCGTCGGCCGCACTTTCACGGATTTTTCCTTTTCCTCATCCGCCTGCTAATGTTCTTCCCGGAAACCGCCTAGCCATCGGTACGGAAAGGAGACCGCCACCATGACCATCAAAGAGCGAATCGGGTTTGTGACGCTGACTCTCGCCGCCGCGCTCGTCGGAGGAGCAGTGTCTGGCCATATCTTTGCCGCGCGCGCCGTTGACGCCGCCGCAGCCCCCAAGCTGATGACCGCGCAGAAGTTCATGCTCGTCGACGCCAAGGGCAATACTCGCGGCGAGTTCAACGTCACCAGCAGAGGCGTCGCACAACTCGGCATCTTCGATGGCACCGGCACCTTGCGCGCCGGGCTCGGCGTCGGCGCCGACGGCGCCCCGGCGCTCGGCATCTTCGGCCACGACGGCAAGCCGCGAATCGAAGTCGGACTCGCCAACAGCGTCGCCCGCATTGTGCTCTACAATCCCAACGCGCTGCCGCAGGCCACCCTCGCCGTTGCTACTGACGGCCAGTCCGCTCTGGATCTCCTGGATAACACCGGCAATCCGCGCGCCTCGATGGTCGTGGCGACCAACGGCGCCCCCACTCTGCGCCTGGCCGATCGGCACGGCGCGCGCGTCGGTCTCGACGTGACGCCCGACGGATTGCCCGGCCTCGCACTGCTCGGCGCCGACGGCAAGACCCGCGCCTCGGTCACTCTCAATGCTGACGGCGCCGGCGCGTTCACGTTGTTCGACGCCAATGGAAACGCGAACAGCTCCGTCCCCTGATTGACTCTTCACCAGGGGTGGCCCGCGATGGCCGCCCCGCTTTTTCTCCGCCCGAGGAACCAATGCGCCAACAGCCTTCAACTTCTGTCGCCGCCGTCTTTTTGATTGCCACGTTTTCGGCTGCGCTCTTCGGATGCGGCTCGCTCCAGCCCAAACCGCCGACGCCCGAGCAACAGGCCGAGCAGATCGAACCGATGCTCTCGGCGGCCGGCTTCAGGATGCTCCCTGCCGACACTCCCGAGCGCCAACAGCAACTCGAGTCGCTGCTTTCGCTCCAGGTTCAGTACTACATCGGCAAGACCGGCAACCTGCACTATTGGATGGCCGATCCGTACTATTGCAAATGTATGTACATCGGCACCGAGGAGAATTATCAGGCGTACGAGAAGTTGAAACTCAACGAACAATTCCAGGCCAAGGAAGGCGAGATCTCCCAGCAAACCCTCGAAGCCCAGCAGCTCGAGGAAATGGACATGCAGGAAGAGATGTTCAACCCGTACGGGATGGGCCTCGTCGGTCCGATGGGCCCTGCGATGTACTGGTGATAAATCGCGCCTGTGCAAAACGTGACCACCATCGTCAAATTACTCTCGCAGCTCGATCAACTTTTCTGAAAAAAGATGCACTTTGACGCCTTCCTCGAGCGATGCCGTGCGCAATGGCCCGAGTTCGACGACGCCGGCCGCCTCGCCCGCTCGACGCATCCCGCCGATCGCTCTCTCTCGCACATCCTCGGCGAAATTCCCGGGATGGCCACCGAGAACAAGCTCCGGCTGCTCAATTGCGCCGTCGCCTCGCTCGATCAGGGTGAAGTTTACGTCGAAGTGGGATGCTACAAAGGCGCCAGCCTCGTTGGCGCCGCGGCCTCCAATCCGCACGCGCGCATTTTCGCATGCGACAATTTCTCGCAGTTCGACGGCGCCGCCGACGCGCTCCGCCGCACGCTCGACGCGCACACCGCGCCCGGCCAGGTCACTTTCCACGACATGGACTTCCGCGATTTCCTTGCCGCCGCGCCATGGCGTCCCGCGCGCATCGGCGCCTACTTTTACGACGGCGGCCATTCCTTTCGCGATCAGTATGACGGCGTCGCACTCGCACTCCCCCATCTCGCCGACGACGCCGTCGTCATCATCGACGACACCAACAAACGCGCCGCTCGCTCCGCCAACGGCCTCGTCGCGCGCGCCCTGCCCTGCTTCGAACTCGTCCTCGATTTGCGCACGCCCCGCAATCATTCGCCCACCTGGTGGAACGGCGTCCAGCTCTTTCGCTATCGCCGCCGGCCGGGCGACCACGCGATTCGATTCCCCGGCGCCGGCTTCGCCATCCGCAAATTTATTTACGACGACATCCTGCTCGAGATGAAACATCGCCGCCGCGCGCTGCGCAAAAAAGTGAAGGACTCTCTCCGCTAACTGATTCCATCCCCTCCCCCTCGTATCGCTCCCAGCACCGCTTCATCCGCGCTCGGCTGCGCGATCCCAAGCTTGTCCAGAATCGTTTTCTGTCCGACGCGCAGTCCCCGATCCGCCAGCATCGCCACGATCTCCGCGAACACTTTCACGTCGCTGTCGTCGGGCAACCCCAACTCGATCTTCGGATAGCGCGCCTGCGGCCCCATGTTCAGCTCGACGATCGGCCGAACCAGATCGCGCGCGAGCGTCGCCGCCAATCGCCTCGCGTCCGCATTCAGGATGTCGCGTCTCACGCCCTCGTGGACTTCCGCCGCCGCGCGCGATCCTCCCGACGCGGGCATCTCAGTAGTCAATGTCTGTCCCAGAACTGCCTTACTCACTTGCGCGTCCAGATACTCACAAAAGTTCTGATACAGCTCCGCGCTGCCGTTCTGATGCGCCTCGGTAAACTCTATTACCATCGACTCCGGCATTATCGCGGCCGCATCAGTGCCTATTTTCGACACTGCCCGCAGTAGTGCCTGCTTGTCCTGTTCCGACGCGCCCGGATGGTATTTGCCTACTCGCAAAGGCTGCCCGAATACCTCGGTGAAGGTTACCCAGTCCTTTAGTACGTAGTTCTTGAACAGGTATGCCCACCCGGCGGCGCGCGCCAACCCGCCTCGTATCGGCAGACCGGCTTTCGCCTTTGCGAAATGAGTCACAAACTTGTACGGCGCCAGCGGCGCCGTCATCGGCTGTATTCCGATCCCGGGGCGCATCGACGCGTACATTCCTTGGCCCCCGAAATGCGTCGGTAGTCGCGTCTGCGCGTCGCTCTCGACCGGGATTGCCTGGCCGTTCAAAGTGCGCACCAGTATCTCTTCGCCCGATATCCAGTCAAACGCGAACCAGCGCGGGTCGCGCCATTTCAATTGCGCGGGAAACCATTCTCTCCCAGAGGTGTCCCAGATTATTTCAGTCGCCGAGAATCCCTTGCCGACCGCGTCGAGCACGTCGAACAGCACGCTGTCCAGTTGCAGCGGCCCGTCGGCGATCATTTCGCGCACCATCGCCGCGGCGCGTTGATCCTCGGACCCGCTCGACGCCGCCCGCACCACCAGGTCCAGTTGCGCCACCGCATTCTTGCGCGTGCCGAGCACGGCCAGATAATGCAGGTCCTTCTCCTCCATTTCCTCGGCCAGCTCGAGATACAGAAACGGATCTCCGAACTCCGCTTGCTGGAGGATTCCCGACAATCGTTCCGGGGTCAGTCCGATCGACGGATGCATTACGGAATATATATTTCGCACTCCCGCCATCGTCGGCGCCGCCTGCTCTTCGCGCAACATCCCTGTATCCACTTCGCGTCCGTAAGCATCGTAGAGTGTCATTGGTTGGTCTCCAGTTGAAAGTTGCGCTAGTCAGTTCTGTGTTCTTTCAATGCGGCTTCGCCTATTTTCAAAAACCATTCACCGCCGCATCGATGGCATGGTTCGGGGAGACGAATCAGCGCGAGTATAAACTCGTAACCGCATTCTTCGCACTTCCATCTCCAGTAGCTATTCATCTGCATATGCAGGGGTGACCCCTGCCCAAGGAGGTGCGGAACCCAGGCGGGTTCCGCATTCAATCAAGTTCCTCAAAACCCTCGTATCCTCCCGCCTGCCGGATCATCTTCCGCGGGCGGCGCGCCGAATGGATCGATCCGTCCGTCGAAGTTGTGTCCCTTGGCTGACCGGGGCGCCGCGAGATACGCGATCTGTCCGGCGTCCGCCCGCGACGCGAAGAACGCCAGCGCCGCCGCCATCGCCGAGTCGCCGTGCCGTCCCTTGCCGTCGGCCCCGGCGCGCCGCTCGGCGACCTTGGCGACGCCTTGCTCGAGCACGATCGCGCGATGGTCGGCGAGCACGTCCGCGTCCTTGGGAATCTCGATCGTGCCGTCCTCGAACGCCGCCTTGTAGCGCGGCATATTTTCGCGGTACCACGACTCCGAGAGCATCACCTGCACGATTCGAGCGCCGTAGCGCTGCGCCGCGGTCTCGGCCAGGTACTGCCCGTTCCCGCGCGCATCCATCGCGCCCGCGGTGAATCGCGGCAGCCGGTCGGCGATATAGAAAAGCACCTGCTCCTGGTTTCGAAACGGGATATTGCGCAGCTCGACGACGAACGGGGTGCGCCGCGTCAGGTCGCTCGCGATTTGCAGCGGCCAGATCACGGTCAAGTCGCCCGAACGCCCGAAATCTTCGCCGAAAAAACTCGCCAGCGATTCGTCCAGCACCGCGATTACCGGCGCGAGATTGTCCTCGCACCATGCCTGCGTCTCCGAGTAGCGCCGCGCTTCCGGCTGTCCCGCAAATTCCGCCGGCATTTCCCAGCGCAGTATCGGGATACCGGCCTTCATCCGCGCCTCGATCAACACCGAGCTCAGGTACGCGCCCGACGACGCGCGCGGGATGCAAAAGAGTTCTTCGCCGACGTTATCGCCATAGTAATCGACGATCTGCTGGCGCCATTCGCGCTGTTTTTCCTCGCTCCATTCGGTTTCGCTCTGTTCGCAGATCTTTCTGTATAGTCCGTCGGCTAGTGCTTCGTCGAAAGTCGTGCGATGAAGTGAGTATGGACGCCGGCCCGCGCGAATCTCACTGAGTAGTTCATTGAAGGGATTGTTGGCGCCGTTGTGAGTCGAAATTATCCGCACCAGTCCGCCCCACATGGTAAACGCGAGCGCCGCTTTCAGCAGCCCGGGCAGGTCTTCATGGAACGCCGCCTCGTCTATAACCGCGCATCCGTCCTTGCCGCGCAGATTCGACGGCCGCGACGACAGCGCCACGATCTTGTGCCCCGACGCGAAGCGGATCCGGTAGGCCAGGATGTCGGCGCGCTCGTCGGCGAGCACGATTTCCTCCACCGCCTCCGCCGCCCGATTGAAGCGCCGCGCCCATCGCGCCGCGGCCTCGACGAACTCCAGCGCCATGTCCTTGTTGTAGCCGATATACCATCCGTCGATTCCGGCCCGGCCTCCGGTGGCCGCGCCGAGCGCGCGATCGGCAGCCTCGGTCCAGGTAATACCTATTCGCCGCGACTTCTCGCTGACCTTGACTTGCGACTGATCGGCCAGCCATCGCCGCTGATATGGAAGTAGTATTGAGAGTGGTTCACTCATTGGGTAATCGCAGGGGCGACCCCTGCACTCTGTGAACTATGTAGCGATGGTGGGGTGCTGAGACGAGTGAATGCGCTCGCATCGCTAAATCTCCATCAAGACCGCTTTGATCTGATCGGCGGCGTCCTTGCTCAGGCCCTTGGTGCGCGCCTCTTCGACCTTCTTCTCGACCGCCGCCACTCCTGCGCGGGCGTGCTCCGCCCACTTGCGATGCTCCGTCTCTGCTCTCGCCAGTCCCGACACGGTGCGCGCCAGCGCCCCGATATTCACCGGCGCGACCGTCGCCCCGCCCTGCCCCGCAGTCCCCTGCTCTTTCTCATTTGAGACCGCGAGCACCTCGAACAGCTGCGTCTGCACCAGCCTCAGCAGCGCGGTCTGTATCTGCGCGTCATCGCCTTTGAACTGCTCGCAGACGATTCGCGCCTGTTCCGTCGCCATCTTGATCGCGTCGAGCCGCCGCTCGAACTTCTGCCCGTATTTGTGGATCGCCGCGTGCGAGATCTCGAACCCATTGTCCCCCAGCCACTTCGACAATTGGCGGCAGCTATGTAGCGTGCCCTCGGTAAGCATCTGGTCGAGTTGTTCTTTCAAATCCGGCGGCAGCTTTTTTATTTTCCACGTCTTGAACGGAATTGGATCGATCGGCACTCGCTTCGGCTTGCCGTCGGGCTCGCTTTTCTTCGCGTTCTTTTTTTTACTCATCGCCGCGCTCATCAGTACTTGCGCGGGCGCGCCACCCCGGCCGGCGACGGGTAGTTGTACTCGACGACGTCAACGCCGCTGGCGGTGAGTTTCGCGAACCAGGTTTCCGCTCCCTCGCCTTCGAGTTCGAGCAGCCCTAAGTCGCGCAAATAGGCAAGCTCGCGGCGGACCGCGTTGAGCGACAGCGAGAGCTTGATGTCGGCGAGCACGCGCCAGATGATCTGCTCCGAGACCGCGATCGGACGTCCCGCGTCGATGACGCGCAGCACCCGCCATCGCGCTTCCTCGCGCCGTTTTTGTTCAAAATCAATTGCGTCCGGCATAAAGCCTTTCCTTTACCTCTCCGATATCTTCGCGCATCTCTTCGCGCATCGCGTCCAGCTTCGCGTCCAGCGTGCCGCTGAACCTGATCCAGTCCTCGCGCCGCACGTACTCCAGCGGCAGATTCACCCGCAGGTCGGTAAGCTGCTTTTCCAGCTCGTCAACGCGGCCCGAGTCGCGCAGATGCTGTTCGTCGCGCCGCTTCAGCAGCCATTGGATCGTGCTCGCATTCACCGCCACAAAGGCGACGAACGCAGCGGTCCATCCTGCGACGTTTCCCCACTCCATTTCTTTCACGCGCTTTGCACGCTTGTGCTCATTTGAAGAATCACCTACGCGGTGGGCGGCAGGGCTTTTTCGGGGGTTGCCGCAAAGCGGAGAACATTCGCCGCGGATGGTTTCGGCGCGGGCCGCAACCACTGAAAAGATCTGCGCAGCGCATCTTTTTCTCACCCGGCTGAGAGCGAAGGGCGCTTCGGCGCACTTCGCGATTATCACTGGGTGCAGGGGTCAGCCCCTGCCGCCCCGCGCGTAGCGGTTTCAAGATTTCGCCGAGGAGGCGCCGCTCGGCGCGGTCACCGGCGCAGGCGCGATTCCCGACGGGCAGTTCGCCAGCGCTGGAATTATAGGGTTGCCGGAAGTGTCCTTGGGTACCGACAGCTGATTGGCCGCGTTGGTCCATTGATTCGCGTAACACCAGGCCTTCTGTCCCTGTTGGGTGGCCGCGGCCATCGTCGAGGTCAGAGTCACCGGCAGATTCGAGAGTGAGAGCGAACCGTCACAGAACTGCACCAGCCATCCGTAATTGGTCTGCGCCTGTCCGTTGCAGAAGTTGGTGATTTCCACGGTAAGCGCGGTCGCGGATGGGACGATGCTCTTGTTGCCGGCCTGGCTCTGCACGGTTGGCGCAGCCAGGCCACCGCCCTGTTGCGCCGCCATCGGCAAACCAAACAGACCGCATCCGGTGGCGAAAGGAATCAGGAACAGGCACAGGCAAAGAAATCCGAGAAACTTGTTGGTCAGTGAACGCATCTTGATCTCTCCTTCTTCAGCGGCTGAATTGCCGCGTGTTTCTTTTTTCACTGCGCTGCCGTCGCAACGGCTCATGGCACGACGACCACGTGTTGCGCCGCCTCGCCGGCGATCGAACCGCCGACGCTGCTGGCGATTCCGGTGGAGGTCGAGACCTCGCCGGAAATCTGCAAGCCGCTGACCGGACCCGGAACCGGATATTTCGCGACGGTGATCGCCACGCCGCCGGTCCAGAAATGCTCCTGCACGAACTCCGTGCAGAAGTTGTCGCCCATCGGATCGCCCCAGCATTTCTGCGCGACTCCGCTGCCGCATCCCGCCATCGCAAGCATCACGATCGCGATCGCCGTGATTGTCTTACTGAGCATCACGCTTCACCGCTCTCCCGTATGCGTCGCGGCAGTAGTCGCGATCGTCGTGAAGAATCTTGAAGCGACGCTGACGCACGAGGTCCTGGTCGAGCGTGAAGCATGCGACGAATCCCGAGCCGGGCGGACATGGCGATAGCTCGCCCACGTCGGGCAATTGCGGCTCCGGATCGAGCGGCGCCAGCGCTTTTTCAGTGAACCTGCAATAAGTCCCGCGCTGTGGATCCATCGCGGGCATCGCAGGCGCGTCGAGATGGATCGTCGGCGCGCACGCCGCCAGCAGGAATGCGGACAGCAGCATCACCGCTACGCGCGGCCCCGCTGATGCGGGGGTAACAGTGATAAGGCCGCACGCCGTTGGCGTGCGCTGTCCTCTGCTCCCCTCAGCCGCTTGAGAGCGAAGGGCGCTTCGGCGCACTTCGCGATTAACCCAAGGTGCAGGGCCGTGCCCTGCCGCCGGAAGCGCGAAACCGGCGGCGGTTTCGCATTTAATTCCCGTGATCCGCATCTACCTTTTTGCCGCTAGTGCGAACATCGCTTCGTGCATCCTCGACGTCGGACTCGGATTGGTCGCTGCTCGCCGGCGGCGGCGCATAAATGTGCGGGAGTTGCCCGACGAACGTCGCGACTCCGACGCCCGCCGCCGCGATCCAGTCGTGCTTGAACTGATAGGTGCCGCCGGCCGCCGCGATCGTGCCGCCGAACAAAATCATGAGCTGCAGTGCGGAGCATTTGCGCAGGTCGCCGAGCCGCGACATCAACGTGCCGAGGTTTTCAATTAATTCCATCATCTTTGGGTTTCCTCGCGTTCACGCGTACGCACGGATCAGCCATCCTTTGATGAACTGGTTTTCGTGTTCGTGGTTTTCCTGATTCGCTTTCGCAGCGACGAGCCGGTAATGCGCCGCCAGCTCCGAGCGCAGCGCCGCCATCAGCGCGGCCGGGTCGGCGCGCGCGGCTTGGGCCGCGGTGGCGGGGCCAATCACGCCGTCTTCGGGGACCGGCAGGCCGCACGCGCGGATCGCGCGCTGAAGGCATTCGATCGCATTGCCGGCGCCCATGTTGACGGCGAGATCGAAGGTCTTGGCGGCGGCGGCGGCGGGCAGCCGGGCAAATCCATATCGCAACCACCATTCGCGCCAGTAGATTTCCACCGCCGCGTCGCGGGTGAGGGACGCGACTGCGAGTCCCGGATGCGCTCGCGCTGAAATACCGAAGTTGGTGGCGCCGCCGGGGTCGGCGGGATTTGACGAATAGCCACCCTCGTTGGCGAGCACGCGTTCGACGGCGGTCAAAAATTCAGGGCTGTACGCGTCAGGAGCGCTGATTGATGGGTCCACGTTTCAATCGCTCGGCGATCGGCGCGGACGTTGGCGCGGCTGACTCGGCGCATCGCGCATCGGGAGCGCGATACAGGGCGAGCACCTTGTACACGTATCGCTCGGTGCATCGGAGTTCGTGCGCGATGCGCGAGATGCTGACGTGGTCGGCACGCATCGCGACAATCTGCACGCGCCGGCGCGCATGATCGGTGGTGACCGGAATCAACAGGCGATCGCCACCAAACACGCGCGCCATCTCCATCGCGGCCGACAGCCCAATCGAGCGCGTGATCAGGTCGCCCGGCCCGGGAGCCACGGGGATGTACAAGCGGCGGCCGCCAAAATCCGCGATGAGCTTGTCGGCGGCGTCGGCACCGATCGAATGACCGATCTGATCGTAAAGCGAGGTTCGCGCGGCAGCCGGGAAAAGATCGAACGCCGGCGCCTGCGACGGGGCGCGGTTGAGCGCGGGCATCCGGCTGTGGACGACGTTCATAAGCCGTACGCGGCACGAAGATTGGACGGGATCGAGCCGATATTACGATCGCGATCGTAAACCAGGCGCCAACTGATCTCGCAGTTATCCTGGGCGCAGCTTTGGCAGAGGCCGCGGTTGCGAATTACCTCGGCGTGAGTGGTGGTCGCGTGGCACCACATACAAGCCGCGACACGATTAGAAACGGCAAGGCGAACGAGAGGGGCCGCGGGTTCCATAAATCCTCCGCGCGAGTTGGGGGGTATCGGACAGTGACGCTGAATGCCGAACTAGGCTAAGAGTGTGTAGGCGGTAAGATCGATGAGTGGCGAGCGATGTGGGGTAAGCTGACGAAGGCGTGGTGCGGCGACAGCGGGAGAGCGAGCGCGCTTTGGGGGGCGGGGGATTCGGTTTTAGTTGAGAGTGGTTTGCTTGTGGCAGGATCATGCGCTTTATGAATCTTATTTCACATTAGGAGATTTATGTCAACTACAGTAGTTGACGGCCAATTTCGTGGCCGGCTGACGCAGGTGATCCATTCATTCGGCTCGGTGGTGGCACTGGCGACGGCGGTCGGGGTATCGGACAACGCAATCTACAAATGGTTATCCGGCCGGGGACAACCGAGCGTGGCGAACCTGGTGGCGCTGGCGCGGGCGGGGCGAGTGTCAGTGGAGTGGCTGGCGACGGGAGCCGAGGCGGCGCAGAGCGCACAGGCAATCACGCGGGCAGTCGAGCACGGCGACTTCGTCTTCATGCCGCGCAACCGGATACGATTTTCGAGCGGGCGCGACGGGATACTTCGCAGCGACCAGGTGGTGGACTCGATCGCGTTCCGCGCGGCCTGGGTCAAGCGGCGGCTCAACACGGAGGCGCGCGACTTGATATTGATCGAGGTAGTTGGCGATTCGATGGCGCCGACGGTCGAGGATTCCGATCTGATACTCGCCGATCTCGCGGAGCCGCGTTTCAGACAGGACGGGATCTACCTGTTGCGCCATGACGGCGGGCTTACGGTGAAGCGAATCCAGCGGCGTCCGGACGGGAAATTGCTAGTGCGCAGCGACAATCCGAAATACGAAGCGATGGTGGTGTCCAATGTGAAAATCATCGGCCGGGTGATTTGGATAGGCGGCTGCGTGTGACCGGCGCGGGATCAACGGGCGCCGGCGCCGGGGCCGACACCGAATTGAGTGATGAAGAGCGCGCACGCGATCATTGCGAGTCCCTTGAGAAACATCGAGACATTGACGGCGCGCATCACGGGATCGGCCAGCGTGAGCATCGCGGAACCATGCACGACGATCGTGACGGGGACGAGAAACAGCACGATCAGCCATCCACCGAGGCGCGGACGATAGTTAAAGAGAATCAGAGCGGCGCCGACGAGCTCGACGAGAGCGGAAATCGCGACCCAGAACGCGCGAAATGGAATCGCCGCGGGCATCAGAGTGACGTAACTCTGCATCGAGGTGAAATGCGTGATGCCCGAGAGCACGAAAATCAGCGTGAACAGGATGCGCGCGGTGAGGCCAATTGCGGGGCTGATGATTTCGAGATCGCCGGTTTCCATGGTCGTGCGCGAACAATAGTGGATCAAGCTCGCCGATAGAAGAGTTTTTCTCTTTTCGCCGCAACGGATTATGCTGCCGACATGGGGTCCTCTAAAAGAATCAGGATTGGTGTAGCCTTTCGATCGCCATGAAGAAGGTGCTGATGATTTGTACCGGCAATCTGGATCGCAGTCCGACGGCCGCGATGGTGCTGGCGGAAATGCGCGCTCCCATGTGGGTTACATCGGCAGGTACGGAACCGTGGGCGAGGAATCCGGTCAGCCTGGAGCTGGTCGAGGAGGCCGACGTGATTTGCGTCATGGAAGAGGCGCATCGCCGCCATATCCGTGATCGCTTCGGCGAAGTGCACGCGGGGAAAGTGGTGGTGCTCGACGTTCCCGACAACTACGTTTGCTGGGAAGACAAACTCATTCACCTGCTCAAGGGCAAGCTGCGCACCGCGCTGGGGCTGACGGATTCGCGACGATAGCGGCCTTCGAAGCGCTGCTCGCCGCAACCGCGATCGGCCTGCTCAGCGCGGCAATTCCCGTGACAGCCGCGATGCGCGCGGCAGCCGACGCCCGTCCAAGGACGATCTGAACTTCCTATCTGCCGACCGCGTGACGAACCGTATTGATTATATAAATGAAGTCGCGCGGCGATCGCACGTCGCCGAGCAGCGCCACGCGCGACAGCATTTCCATCTCGTCGCCCGAGATGTTGTGGATGCGCCTGAGCTGCTCGTCCTTGCGGAAATCTTCCCAAGCCGACTTCGCGTCGGCTTCGGGCTCAGGGCTGAGGATGGCCTGCGCGCGCGGATTGGCCAGAAAAAATAGTTCCCGCCGATCGAGCCCGAGGACTTCGGCAAGTCGCGTTACGATCTTGTCCGACGGGTGGCGTTTGCCCGATTCGAGGTGTCCGATGTACGGAGTCGAAGTCTTGATCCGGCGCGCGACCTCTTCCTGGGTCAGGTCGAGCTGTCGACGGCGTTCACGAAGGACGTGACCGAAATTGCGTTCCTTGAACCGTGCCATTGATGGTATCCCCTTGAGAAGTTCTGCGCGGCGCGGGATCAGCCGCCTCGCCAATCAATTGGGTGAGATTAGACACTGCCAGTTTGTAGCACCGGAACGCCATTGAGGCAAATTCCGCGCGGGCTCACGCCCTGCCTCGGCTTCCTGAAGATCGCCGCCCTGCACCAGGGTGGACCATAAATCCTTTGGATCGCTGAAAACCAGGTCGGACTTGGCCGGGACCACGTACCACGCGCCGCGCATAACTTCGCTGTAGAGCTGATCGCGCAACCACTGAGCCTTGCCTAAAATGACGCGGATATCGGTGAAGCGCGGGTCCTTCAGGACCCCGGCGATGGCGTCGCGGCCGGTCGCGACGTAAGTGTCGTCGAAAATTCGCGTCGCGGAGCCGGGCGCCGACGACGCGCGAAAGATCACTGACGCTTGGTCGGGTTCCACCGGGCCGCCCAGGTAAATCGTTTCCTGCGTGCTCTTGAGCTGGTGCGCATCCGGGAACATATCGCGAACTCGCATTTTAGCCGGACTGTTTATTATGACGCCGGCAAGCAGAGGAGGCGCTGTGGACGGGATCATCAGGACTACGGCGTGCTGAAATTGCGGATCCTGGAGATCGCGGGTGGCAACCAGAAAGGAAGGCGTCGTCAGGTCCGCGCTTTGCGCATTTTGCGCCGGCGCCAAGGTCGCCATCAGCGCGGTAAATGCGACCAGGAGGGCCGCGACCAGCCGTCCGCCGAGCATCCTGCTGAATCCCCGCATACAGCAACTACATAGCCGCAACTCGAATCGATGTTCAACGCCAATTGGGCGTTAAGCATGAAACTTACCGGCCCCAGGGCGGACCTCGAGCAGATCGAACGGAAATATCGCCGCGCGGTAGTAAAACATTACTAGTTGACGACTTCGGCCGCGGGTTCGCGACGCTTCAACTCTGGTCGTTTGGCTCGTGTTTGGAGATTGCCCAGCCGAGCAATGCGGCGATCACGACCGGACCCGCGCCGCGGTTGTTGACGATCGAGCCGAACAGAAAGCCCA
>NZ_JBEKFG010000059.1:0-24206 GCF_050013435.1 Binatus sp. (SeqCode)
CGCTGGTCGCCTGCATGCGCAAACTCATAACCATCCTCAATGCGATGCTTAAACATCGCACTCATTGGAGTGCTCCATGCCCAAATCCCGCTTGACTATCAACACAGTCGCTGCACCCAATGTTCAGGCCGCGCTCCGTGGTCGCGCGCGGCCTCCGTCGCGGGCACGCGGCCCCTGCACCCACAGCGAGAAGACACGAAAATCTGCGCAACGCATCTTTTCGCGACTACGCGATGGAAGACCCGTTGGCACGGGAGGCCAGTATTAAGAGACCGCGCGCGACAACGGAGCGCGGCGGTTAATACTGAGTGCAGGGCTCAGCCCTGCCCGTTGGCGGGCGCGGCCCCTGCCAACGGCTTAATACTGCGCTGCCGTCGCCACGGGCAGGGGTAACCCCAGCACCTTAGTAAGCAAGAAAAAATAAAGATGCGGGCTTCGCCCTGTTAGAAGGGGTAAAGGGGGAACGGGAAGTCGAGGACGTGGACGCGCGCGTGCATCGAACGCTGCGCTGTATGCCCGCGATGGCCGCTAGCGTGACGGATCGGCTATGGTCACTGGCTGAATTGTTGGAGGTCTGTCTATGACGACCGCGCGCCCGATGAAAACCCATCCGAGATTGCGTTCCCTACTCGCGTCTGCGATCGCCGCGCGGATGCTCATCACGCCCTACGCATTGGCTGCGCAACCGCTCACCCCCAAGCCGCTGCCCGCGCCGGTGCAGTCGCAGGCGCCTGGAATCCGCCCGCTCGGTCGTGGCCGTCAGACGGTATGGGGTATCCGCGTTTATGACGCAACCTTATGGGTCGTCGGCGACCGATTCACTCCCGGCCAGCCGCACGCGCTTGACCTCGAGCCCGGCAGGAGCGTCAGTGCCGATACTCTGATTAACAACGCGACGGACGAAATGCGCAGGCTCAAACTAGGCGACGCGTCGCAGATCGCAGCTTGGCGTCTGGAGATGAGGCGACTGGTACCGAACGTGAAGTCCGGCGACCAAGTAGTGGTGTTCTGCCCGAGCGAACCGAAGACGCTGGCATATTACAACGGAAGCATCCAAGGTGAGGTAGATGACGCAACCCTATGCCCCGCGATTATGAATGTGTGGCTTCACCCAAACAGCCAGCACGAAGCGATGCGAAAGTCGCTGCTCGCGCACTAACCTGTTGAGGATTACGCGGCGTTTTCAAATTAGGACACTGCCCGCGAGATGGGTACTGGCGTCACGGATCGGCTCTGGTCGCTTGAAGATGCGGTAGAAATCGTGGACGAATGGGAAGCGAGCCAGAAAGACAAAGCATTATGAAGATTCGACCATCGAACGTAGTGCGGTTCGAGCAACTGATGTACATCTCGCTTGGTATCGGCGTTATTCAATCGATTCTGCATTGGAATCGATCGGTGTCCAACGCGCGCGTGGCAGGCTTGGGCGGTGCGGGGTTCGTGCTTTTCATTCAGTTCTTTGTTCTTGCAATCATAGTGTTGTTTATCTGGCTAATTGCAAGGCGACGGAAAAATTGGGCGCGCTGGGTCTGGCTAAGTTTGTTCATTCTAGGACTACCGTTTGCTTTCCCCGAACTAAGCCGATTACTGCGTAGCGGTCTGATCGTGGCAACTCTCGTGTGTGCGCAGAACCTGGCGCAGATCGTCGCCCTTTATCTGATCTTCACTGGCAATGCTCGCGAATGGTTCGCCCGAAATAGTGCCGTCCAGCCTCGCCCGGTGTAATCCGGCTTGGTCCGAGTCCATCTCGCCGATATTGCGTTAGATTCAAACTGAGACACTGCCGCCAGATGCGGCGTATTGATCGGTAGTGCGGCGGTTGCTAAAGTCGCATATGGCGCATCTGATTAAACGGACTGCGTACCAAAACTGAATGCAGACTTGAGCCCGCGGGAAATCCGCGGGCTCTTTTTTTATTTCTCACCCCAAGGAGGGTCATCCAATGGCGTATCAAGAGCTCCGCGAAGCACTTACCTTCGACGACGTACTCTTGCTCCCGCAATCGTCCGACCTGCTGCCGGCGAATTGCGACGTCTCGACAGCGTTGACGCCAAAAATCCGCCTGCGTATCCCGCTCGTGTCGAGCCCGATGGATACCGTCACCGAATCGCGCACCGCGATCGCAATCGCGCAGATGGGCGGGATCGGCTTCGTGCATCGCAACCTTTCGATCGAAGAGCAGGCCGCCGAAATAGAGACCGTCAAGAAATATGAAAGCGGAATGATCGTCGATCCGATCACCGTCAGCCCCGAACAGAAAATCGGAGAGGCGGTGGCGGTGATGGAACGCTACCGGATTTCCGGGCTGCCGGTGGTCTCGGACGGCCGGCTGGTCGGAATTCTGACCAATCGCGATCTGCGCTTCGAACGGCGGCTGGACAAGCAGGTGCGCGACGTGATGACGAGCAAAGTGATCACCGCGCGTCCGGGGATCGACCTCGAACACGCCAAGGAACTCCTGCAAGCGCATCGGATCGAGAAGCTGCCGCTGGTCGACGACCAGAATCGGCTGCGCGGGCTGATCACCGTCAAGGACATGGACAAGGCCATTCGGCATCCCCACGCGAGCAAGGATCAGATGGGGCGGCTGCGGGTCGGCGCGGCGGTCGGAGTCGGTCCGGAGCGCGAGGCGCGGGTGGCGGCGCTGCGGCGCGCGGGCGTCGACGTAATCTGTATCGACACGGCCCACGGGCATACCCGCAACGTGATCGACGCGATCAAGGCAACCAAGCTCGAATGGCCCGAGGCGGAAGTCGTGGCCGGAAACGTCGCGACCGGCGAGGGCGCCAAGGCGCTGTGCGACGCGGGCGCCGATGCGCTGCGGGTCGGAATGGGGCCGGGATCGATTTGCACGACGCGAGTGGTGTCGGGAGTCGGGGTGCCGCAAATCACGGCGATAATGGACACGATCGCGATTGCCGAGCCGCGCAATATCCCGGTGATAGCCGACGGCGGAATCCGCTTCTCGGGCGATATCACCAAGGCGATTGCGGCCGGCGCGACCAGCGTGATGATCGGCTCGCTGTTCGCGGGCACCGAGGAAAGCCCCGGCGAGACGATTCTCTACCAGGGGCGTACGTACAAACTTTATCGCGGGATGGGATCGATCGGCGCGATGAATGAGCGCACCGGAGACCGCTACGGGCAGCTCGCCGTGGCCGAGGGCAAGCACGTGCCCGAAGGAATCGAGGGCCGCGTACCGCATCGAGGGTCGCTCTCCTCGAATATCGAGCAGCTGGTGGGCGGGTTGCAATCCGGGATGGGATACGTGGGCGCGGCGAACCTGGCGGAGCTGCGCAAGCGGGCGCGCTTCGTCAAGGTCAGCGACGCCGGAATGCGCGAGAGCCATGTGCATGACGTGTTTATCACCAAGGAAGCGCCGAACTACCGGCAATAGCAGGCAGGGGTGACCCCTGCACCCAATGTTAAAGCAAAGATGCGGCCTGACGGCCGGTTAGGATTTTTTTGTGTCATCCTGAGCGAAGCGAAGAGTCCCGGATCCGGGATTCTTCGCTACAGCAACTTTCGCTCTAGAATGACACGGGCGGTGCGCGGGCAGGGGTGACCCCTGCACCGCAGGGCTGAGCCCTGCCCTCAGTATTAAGGCCGTGTTCCGTTGTCGCGCGCGGCCCCTGCCAACGGCCTAATACTGCGCGGCCTTCGCCACGGCCACTGCGTCTGGCTGCGACCCGCTCGAACCTGCGGTCGCGGCGTGTCAGAATCGTCGCCATCAAGGCGCGCGGCGATCCGGCAAAATGACAGAAAAAAAGCGACTGAGGGTGGGCGTGCTGTTTGGAGGCCGCTCGAGCGAGCATGAAATTTCGCTGCGCTCCGCGCTGACCGTGATGTCGGCGATGGATCCGGCGCGGTACGAGATTGTTCCGATCGGGATTGGCCGCGACGGGCGCTGGTATCTGCAGCACAACGCGCTCAAGCTGCTCGCCGAAAAGACGCCACATCTTGCGGCGCTTGACGCCGGCGGCACGCAGGTGACTCTGCTGCCGCATCCGGAGGGACAATCTCTGGTCGCGACGCAGGCAGACGGCGCGCGCGGCGCGGTGACGCTCACATCAGATGCGATTCCAGGCGCGCTCGACGTGGTGTTCCCGGTGTTGCATGGCACCTACGGCGAGGACGGCACCGTGCAGGGGCTGTTCGAGCTGGCGGGGATCGCATACGTGGGCGCGGGCGTGCTCGGCTCGGCGCTCGGGATGGACAAGGACGCGCAAAAGCGCATCCTGCGCGACGCCGGGGTCGCGGTGGTGAAATATTTCGCGATCGATCGGGCCGACTACAATGAAACGCCGGGGCTTGGGGCGCGGCTGGCGCGAAAGCTTGGCTATCCGGTGTTCGTCAAGCCCAACGCGCTGGGATCGTCGATCGGAATCAGCAAGGTGAAGCGCGCCGCGGATCTCAACGCCGCGCTCGACGACGCTTTCCAATACGATCGCAAGGCGCTGATCGAGGCCTCGTGCGAAGGGCGCGAGCTGGAGTGCTCGGTGCTGGGCAACGATCGTCCCGAAGCGTCGGTTCCCGGCGAGGTGCTGGTCAAGGGCGCGCATGAGTTTTACGACTACGAGTCGAAGTACGTCGATCCGGAAGGCTCCGCGATAAAAATTCCCGCCGACTTGCCGCCCGCCAAGGCGAAGAAGTTGCGCGCGATGGCGGTGTCGGCGTTCAAGGCGTTGTCGATCCGCGGGATGGCGCGGGTCGATTTTCTCGCGAGCCGCGATTTGCGCGAGATCTACGTCAACGAGGTCAATACCATCCCCGGCTTCACCGCGATCAGCATGTATCCGAAGCTGTGGGAGGCGTCGGGCTTGCCGTTGGACAAGCTTATCGATCGGTTGATCGAGTTGGCGCTGGAAGAGCATCGCGAGCGCGCCTCGCTCAAGATCACGTATCATCCGAAGTCGCTTGCGAAGTCGCTTGCCAAGTCTCCCGCAAAGCCCGGCGACTCGGCCGATTAGATGGCGACGGGGCGGCTACTGATTGCGACTACGAATCCGGCGAAACTTGCAGAGTACCGATTGATCCTGCGCGGCCTCGGGATCGAGCTCGAACTGGTGTCGCTCGCCGAGCTCGGAATTTCCGAGACTCCCGAGGAGACGGGAGCGACGTTCATCGAGAACGCGTTGATCAAGGCGCGTTTCTACTTCCAGCGCGCGCGAATTGCGACGCTGGCCGACGACGGCGGACTCGAGATCGACGCGCTTGGCGGAGAGCCCGGCGTCCGGTCGCATCGATGGCTCGGTTCGGGCGGCGATGATTCGGATCAGGCGCTGGTCGATGAAGTTATCCGGCGGATGAAGGGCGTCGAGGCCGGGCGGCGGACGGCGCGAATCCGCGCCGCGATCGCGTTGATCCACGAGGAGGGCGGCGCGATCCGCGAGCATACGGCGGATGGCACAATCGAGGGTACGATCGCCGAGCGGGCGTACTCCAGAATTCGCGCGGGGTTTCCGTATCGGGCGGTACTGGTCATTCCCGGGCGTAACTGTTATCTGGGCGAACTCGGCGATGAGGAAGAGGCACAAATCAGCCAGCGGCGGATTGCGGTGTCGAGGTTGCGCGCCGAGCTGGAGCGGATAGCCGCAGGCCGCACGGCATAACTATTATGATCGAGGAACGCGGGTTAAGATCGCCCGAGCAAAAGGTGAGGCGCAAGCGCAAGGGCAAGGTCGTCGTGTTGCATCTGGCGGCGCGGTACCCGTTCGCGGGGGTGATCTGGCAATTGGTTCATCACTTGTTGGGACTGAGCCAGCTTGGCCTCGACGTTTACTACATCGAGGATTCTCGCGCTTACGTGTACGATCCGACGATCGAAAGCGCCACCACGGATCCGTCGCGCAACCTGAAGGTGCTGGGCCGCGTGCTCGAGCGCTTTGGCTTCGGCGAGCGGTGGGCTTTCCTGGACTCGGTGAAGGAGCAATACGTCGGGATGTCGCGCGAACGATGCATGGAACTGTTTCGCGACGCCGACGCGGTGATCAATCTGTGCGGCGCCACCGAGCCGCGTCAGGAGCACGAGCGCAGCCGCTGCCTGGTGTATCTCGAGACCGACCCGGGAGTGATGCAGCTCGAGCTCAAGCGCAAGATTCCGACCACGATGGCGTTTGCCAAATCGCACAAATTGTTCTTCACGTATTGCTACAATATCGGCGCGCCCGATTGTCTGCTGCCCACCGCCGGCCTGGATTGGCATCCGACGCGTCCGCCGGTGAGTCTCGACCAGTGGCATCCGGGCGTCGGAGCGGCGGAGCCGGCGGCGTTCACGACCGTCGGCACGTGGCAGAATAGCGGCAGCGACATGGAAATCGCGGGCGAGACCTACTACTGGTCCAAGCATCTGAATTTCCGCAAGGTGCTCGAGGTCGCGGCGCGCGCGAATCAGCCGATCGAGATCGCCACCAACCTGAGCGGCGGCGCCGACTACGAACGCGCGATCGCCGGCGGATTCAGGCTGACGCCGGCGGTGCCGATGTCGCTCGACGTCGATGCCTATCGCGAGTACATCAGCGGCTCGCGCGGTGAGTTCACGGTCGCGAAGGACATCTACGTGAGGCCGCGCACCGGATGGTTCAGCGATCGCACCGCTTGCTACCTGGCGGCCGGACGTCCGGTGGTCACGCAGCGGACCGGGTTCGAAAAGTTCATTCCCACCGGCGCCGGGCTGCTCGGGTTTGACACGCCGGACGAGGCGGTCGATGCGATCGGGGAAATCAACGCCGACTATCCGCGCCATGCGCGTGCCGCGCGCGAGATAGCCGTGGAGTATTTCGACGCGGTGAAACTGCTCGACGAAGTCGCGGTGGCGGCGGGGATCTGAACGATGGCTCCGACACCCCTTCAGACGATGCTGGGATTGACGGCGCTGCACCACGATTTGCGCGGCTTCGTCGAAAGCGTGCTGGTCCTGGCAGCCCTGCTGGGCGCCTTTGCCGTGCGCCGGCGCCGGCGCGCCGTGACGGCGACGACGTTCCTGCTGCTGGCGGGCAGCGTGTTCATCGACGCAGCTTCGCGCTTCTTCCCGGACGAGGCGATCGCCGAGAAGATCGCCGTCGCGGCCTTCGTACTGTTCCTGTTCGGCGTGATCCGGCTGGTGCTCGAGGCCGTCGACGCGGCGACGCGCCGCGGCAAGGTCCACTTCTCGACCATCGGCAAGGACATGCTGATGCTGGTGTTGTGGTTCGCGGTTCTGATGGTGGTGCTGTACACCGACTTTGGGGTGCAGCCGCTCTCGATCCTGACGACCACGACGGTGTTCGCGGCGGTGCTCGGTTTCGCGCTGCAGGAGACGCTGGGCAACATCTTCAGCGGCCTGTCGCTCTCGATGGGGCGCCCGTTCGAGCCGGGCGACTGGATCCGCAGCGGCCAGCATGTCGGGCGCGTCAAGGGAATCGCGTGGCGCGCGACGACGATCGTAACGCGCGCCAACGAACGGCTCGAGATTCCCAACTCCGTGATTGCCAAGGACACTCTGTTCAACTACACCACCGGCGCCGTGCGCGACGAAATTGCAATCGGAATCAGCTACGGCGTGCCGCCCAATCATGTGCGCGAAGTCGTGCTCACCCTGCTGCGCGATGTGACGCAAGTGCTGCGCGAGCCGCCGCCCGAGGTGCTGGCGTGGGAATACGGCGATTTCTCGATCCAATACCGGATCAGATACTGGATCGGGGACTACGGCGTGCAGGAATACGTGCGCGATCGCGTCGCGTCGGGGCTGTGGTACGCGCTGAGGCGCCATTCGATCGAGATTCCGTTCCCGACCCGCACCGTCCATGTGCGCGATGCGCGCCAGGACCAGGAAGACCGAGCCGACGCAGACCTCGAGCGGGAACTGATGGCCGACCTGCGCCAGGTCGATTGGTTGCGCGGCCTGAACGAGGACGAGCTTCGGCTGCTGGTGCCGACCGTCGCAGTGCGCCAGTTTGGCGCGGGCGAGATGCTGATACGCGCCGGCGAACAAGGCGACTCGATGTTCATCGTGCGCAGGGGAACGGCCGAAGTTTTCGCCGTCACCGCCGACGGCCAAACGCGCCACATCGCCAACTATAGCCGGGGGGATTTCACCGGCGAGATGGCACTGATGACGGGCGACCCGCGCAGCGCAAGCGTGCGTGCGATCACCGACCTGGAAGTGATCGAGATGGACCGCGAGGGATTCGCGCGGCTGTTCAAAGAGCATCCCGACGCGGCGGCCGGCATCGGGGATATTATTGCGGTACGAAACCGGGACCGTCTGGAAAAGCTCTCATCGGGCGCGACGATGGACGGCAAGGGCGGGCCGCATCGATGGTTGCTCGCCAAAATGCGCGAGGTGTTCGACTTCTGATCATCCCCGGCGCTAGGCGATTGCGGCCAGCGCGACTTGAAGCTCGCGGAGATTTCGCGACGCCGCGAGCGCGCTGACTTCGCGCGCGTATTGTTTGATCGCACTGTCGCCGGTGCCCCAGCGCGCAGGATCTTCCGGATTCAGCCACACCACGCCACGGCAAGCCCGCACCATCTCGCGGACCAGGTCGGCGCGCGCGGGCAGCCGGTTGTTGCGGCCGTCGCCCATGATCACGACGATCGCGGCGCGAGTCAGCAATCCGGCTCGGCGCTCCCAAAGCTCGCCGAGCACGCGGCCGAAATCCGAGCGCGCGTACAGGTCCAGCGCGGGCGTCATTACCAGGTGTCCATCCTCGAAGTCCGCCTCGGCCAGATGGTCCACGTACACGAAACTGCTGACGCGGCGAAAGCATCCGCGCGCGCCCGCCATCAATTCAAGCATCAACTGCGCCGCGTAGCGGACGGAACCCGAGATGTCGGCCAGGATTACGAGATCGACATGGCGCGGACGCCGCGCGCGAAAGTTGAGATCGATTAGCGCACCGCCGCGTTGCAGTGCCGCGCGAATCGTGCGCCGGAAATCGATTCTGCCGGTTCGCGCCAGGCGCAGCCGCCGTCCCAGCCGAATCCGGAAGCGGCGAATCAGCGGCGCGAGCGCGTCGCGCGCCTCGTCGTAGTCGAGGTCGGAGAATTTGTCGAACGGCGTCCGCTCGATCGCGCGGATTCGCGCGACGCGCGCCGCGTCGATGTCGGGCGTGGGCGATTCCTCGCGCGCCTGTGCCTCGCCGCGCTCCTGGCGGGCGCGCATCCGATCGGAAAGTCGCCGGGCATCTTTGCCCGGTTCGGCGTCTTTTCCCTTTTCAGCGCCGTGGCGGCGCGCCGCCGCTGCTTGCTTTGCAGGCTTTGCTTCTGACGGCAGCGATTTCTCTTCGCGATCGCGCGCGAGCGCATCGTCGCTCGGCAACGCAAACGGATTCTCGCCGGGACGGCCGCGGCCGCCGGCAGCGGAGACCTGTTCGCCGCGATGGTCGGGATGCTCGGCGCGATTTGCCCGTGGCGCGGCGAAAAAACGGTTGAACGATTCGTCGAAGATCGCGCGGTCGGCTTCGTCTTTGATCAACGCCGCGGCCAGCGCCTCGTGCATCCGCGCGCGCTCGAGCCCCACCGCCGCGACCGCGTTCATCGCATCGATCGATTCCGCCACCGAGATTCTGACGCCGGCGGCGCGCAGCGCGGCGATGAAGCCGACGAGCTGATCGCGAAGCGGGGACATTCAGCAACGCCGCCGATTTATCGCCGGTGCGGCGCGAGCGCCGAGGCTTTCGACTCGACCTTGACGCGATCATCCTCGTGCTTGAGCAGCACGCCCAGCGCCGTGCGCACCGCGTCGGAGTCCAGTTCGCGCACGCCCAGGCGCACCAGCGCGCGCGCCCAGTCCAGAGTCTCCGCAATCGACGGAGGCTTGCGAAGCCCGAGTTTGCGAATCGCGCCGACAAAACGCGCCGCCTCGGCCGCCAGCTTCGCGTCGAGCTCGGGCACCTTGATCTCGATTATTTTTCGCTCCTGCTCGGTGCCCGGAAAATCGATGAACAGATGCAGGCATCGGCGGCGCAGCGCCTCCGACAGTTCGCGCGCGCGATTCGAGGTCAAAATCACCGCCGGCCGTTCGTGGGCTTTCAACGTTCCCAGCTCGGGCACGCTTACCTGGAAGTCGGAAAGCAATTCGAGCAGGAAGGCCTCGAACTCCTCGTCGGCTTTGTCGATCTCGTCGATCAACAATACGACCCGGCTCGGCGCGGTGATTGCTTTGAGCAGCGGACGCTCGAGCAGGTAATCACGCGAGAAGATGTGCTCGTTGAGTTCCTCCCATCGCAGCCCCTGCTGCTCGCCGGCCTGCATGCGCAAAAGTTGTTTCTGATAGTTCCATTCGTAGAGCGCGCGCGCCTCGTCGAGTCCCTCGTAACATTGGAGCCGGATGAGTTCGGTGTGGAGGATTTCCGCCAGCACCTTGGCGACTTCAGTCTTGCCGGCGCCGGCGGGACCCTCGATCAGGAGCGGCTTTTCGAGCGCGAGCGCCAGGAAGATTGCCGTCTCGACGCGCTCGTTGGTGACGTACAGGGCGCGCCTGAGGCCGTCGGAGATTTGTTCGCGCGTCAACATCACCTTAGAATTCCCTCGGCTCCGCGTGCGCTGCGCCTCGGGGCGCCTGCGGCGCTGCGCTGGGAAGCGCCCACTTCGTGTGCTTGCCTGCCGTCAGCGGCGATTGATCGCGCGTCAGCATCAGCTTTAATTTCCCTCGACTCCGCGTCCGCTCCGCCTCGGGGCGCCTGCGGCGATCCGCCCGGAAGCGCCCACTTGGTGTGCTTGCCTGCCGTCAGCGGCGATTGATTTTCGGGGCGCGGCGGCGCTCCAGAAAAATCCGCGCGCGATGCTTGAGCCCGTCGCGCTCGTCGCGCGGAGCCGCACGTATCTCTTCGGTGCAGGCCGCCAGCTCGACGCACAGCCGCTCGACGTCAACTCCGCCGCGCGCGGGCTTGAGGTCGTCGAGCGCGAGCATCGCCTGCGACATCAGGTTGATCGACGCCTGCCGGCCGCCGCGTTCGAAGCGCAGATGGAGCGCGGCGGCAATCTGATTGAAGGCCACGATGAGCGGCTTCAAATCGTGGTCGTCGCCGGCCGCGTGCGACGCCGTCTCGAACATCTCGGCCGCCTCGAAATAGGCGCCCCGATTGAATGCCGCGATCGCGTCGGCAAACTTTCGCTCCAACTGTAGCATGTTGATGGACTGACAATATTAGTGTCGCAAAGCCTCGGCTAGAAGGCCATTCGTCCGGTGGGCGCTTTCTGCGCAAGAGCTAAGGGGGTAAAATAGGTTCGGAGTGCCGAGAACAACTGTGAACGAGCTAGGCCGACCAGCAAGACGGATTCCCGGCATCGGAGGCGGTGAAATCAACTACCGCCGTCGTCAGTTTATTCGTGGAAAAGCAAACGAATTGATCCTGAAGCTGTGGCAACTCGAAAAGAGCAGACGGGGACCCGCGCTCAGGTTTCGCGAGCTTTTGCCGCTCCAACCGAAGCAGATTGCCATCGAATTGCTCTTGCTCGAATATGAGGAGCTTGAGGAGATTGGCTATTTGTCGATTGGGCCCCTGCGGGTAACACTTGCGGGCCTTCTAGATCGCGATAAATCGCTGATAGCCGTTTCGGCCAGATTGAGTTTGGAAATTAAGAGATTCACGGCCGCACACGAGATTGGGCACTTCGTTCTTCACCCGGAAATTACTAGCCTGCGGGAAGATCCCCGTACCGATACTGCGATTCGAGCTCCATTACGGTCGGTAAAGGAAAAAGAGGCTGACCTCTTTGCCGCTGAATTGCTGATGCCCGAGAGGTTCTTCAACCAAGTATTTGCGAATCTATGGGGCGATGACGACATCGACTGCGATCACTTAGACGACAACCATGCGTATTACTTGACGCAGGGAGAACTGTCTCCGCTGGAAATATCGAAGCTTAGCCGCCTAGAAAGAGCAAAGCTCGTTGCTCGCCAGATACCGATGACGACCGCGGATGCGCTGCCGATGGCGGAAATATTCGGAGTTTCACCGACAGCAGCCGGCATACAACTTCTCGACTCCGGGCGGGTGAGATGACGCGGCAATCGTCGCAGCCCGATAAGGATTTGCTAGAGACGTTCCTGCTCTGCAACGATCCGATACTGCTCCTCACCTAAGGGTCGCGCTTTTCCAAATTTCGGTTGTTCGTTGTAGAGCTGCATAAGAATGCTCTTATGCGGCCGCACCTTGCTCAGCGGGCACTTGTGATATTCGTCGAGCGACTCGTCGCAATAGCCCATGCGATTCTCGCCGCACTTGGGCTGCAGAAACACGGCGATTTCCGGCAGCACGCGCTTGATTTCCGCGCGCATCATCGCGACCATCCGGCGGATTTCCCACTGCGCGCGCACGCACAGGCGCAGATCGCAGATGTGCAGCATCTCGGCGAAATTCACCATCACGTGAAAATTCGTCGGCGCGGCGTTGGGCAGCACGAAACGCGCATCCTCGGCTGGAATCCCCGCTTTCAACGCCTTGGCGTAGAGCTCGGAGGTCTGTGAAAGCAAATCGGAAAATTCACTCTCCAGCCCTGCGCGCGACCACGAATCCGGCAGCACGAAGGCGAGCTTGTCGCGCTTGAATTTCACATAGCGCTGACTCTGCTGCTCGAAGCTGATTCCGATCCGATGGCGGACGAACTGATGCGACAGCGAGCGCGACACGTTTGCGATTGCGAACCAGAAAACGATTTGCTCCAGCGGAGAAGCGTGGCCGGTCTTCAGCCGCTCGGTGATGAACTCGCGAATTTTCTCGTGGGTAATTTTCTTGGACTTAATGTTTTCCCAGACTTCGATTGGCGTCTCGGAGGAATAGCAGGTGCGAAACGCCGCGTAGAGCTTTTCCAACGGCTCCTGAGCGTAATCTATCAGCTTAACCCGCATCTCGATTTGATTGCCCACCTCGCTTCCCCTCCTCCGCAGCCCAGATCTCGAATGGATGCGTCGCTTGGGGATACTACGCGATGACCGATGGTGAGTCATAATCGTTCCAAGGAGGTTATCGACAATTCCCGTACGTGTATTATCCACAACTGTTGATTGCCAGAGAAACGGCAGATATCGAAGGCCTCTAGCTCTCGGACTACTACGATTACTACATTCGGTTTTGAACTCGACAGCGGAGTGTGCATCGGATGACATTTGCCAGTGGAGTGGCGCCGCAGCGCGACCGCATCAGGGGGCGTCGGCCCTTAATCCACAACACGTTTCGATTGCGCCAACGACGCCAAAGTGCGACATTCGCCGTTTAAAGCCGCCGTGTCTACTATTTCTACAATCGACGCCATCTATCGGCATCTCCTGAAGCGATACCTGTTCCGCCGCGATGCCGAGCGTGCGCATCGGACGATGCTGCGGATGCTTGCGGCGATGCCGGCTTTTTCGGCGCCGCGGGACAAGCCCGAGCTCGGAGTCAAGCTGTGGGGAATCGATTTCTCAAACCCGATTGGGCTGGCGGCCGGAATGGACAAGGACGCCGTCGCGGTCCACGGATGGGAGACGCTCGGATTCGGCTTTGCGGAGTTGGGAACGATTACGCCGCGCCCGCAGGCGGGAAATGAAATACCGCGGATATGGCGGGTGCCGGAACGTCGCGCGCTTATCAACCGGCTCGGGTTTCCCAGCGAAGGGATGGAGGCGGTCGCACCGCGACTCGAGCAGCTTCGCAAGGCCGGAGTTTCGATTCCGCTTGCGCTCAACTTCGGGCCGAACAAGGACACGCCGCTTGAAGGGATTGCCGCCGACTATGGCGCCCTGATCGCGCGGCTTGGGCCGCTGGCCGATTTCATCGTCGTCAACGTGAGCTCGCCGAATACGCCCGGGCTGCGCAACTGGGAATCGCCGAGAAAGATGAGTGAGCTTTTCACGGCGATACACGAACATGCCGGCAAGTTGCCGCGCCCGACGCCCGTGCTGGTGAAAATCTCGCCCGACCTGGAACGCAACGAGCTGTTTCGAATTTGCGACAGCGCGCCCGCGCTGGGCATAGATGGAATCGTCGCGTGCAACACAACTGTCGCGCGCGAGGCCGTCGGCGTCTCGTCGCCGCACCCGGGCGGACTCAGCGGCGAGCCGATCCTGATTCGCACGCGCGAGTTGATCCGCGACATGTATACGCACACCCGCGGGAAAATCCCGATCATCGGCGTCGGCGGAATCGCCAGCGCCGAGGATGCGTGGCTGCACATCCGCGCTGGCGCCTCGCTCGTGGAGCTTTACACCGGGCTGGTCTACGAGGGTCCGGGCCTGATCGCCAGAATCAAAACGGGACTGGCGGACTTGCTCCATCGCGGCGGATTTCGTTCTATTAGTGAAGCGGTCGGAATCGACAGATAGGTCCGCGCGCGGCGGAGGCGATTTGAACCAGGGAAAAACTGCCCGCGACGAGGGCAAAACAGAGTTGCTCGTCGATGCGCGATGGCTGCGCGAGCATCGCGACGGCGCCAGTCTGATCCTTATCGATACGCGGCCCGTCAAGGATTTCCACGGCGGGCATCTAAGCGGCGCGCGACACTTCGATCCGTTCGCGTTTCATCATACCGACACCTCGGAGCGCGGCATCGCGGAGTTCGGCGCGCAGCTCCAGTGGATATTTTCGGCGCTGGGAATCACCGGCCGCGAGACCGTCGTGTTTTACGAGAATGAATCCGGAATGCGCGCGGCGCGCGGCCAGTGGGCGCTCGAATACGCCGGACATCCAAAGGCCCGAATGCTCGACGGCGGACTCAAGGCGGCCGGTGAAACGTTGACAACCAGGGTCGACAAGTTCGCCGCCACGGACTTCGAGCTCAGTGCGCGGGCGGAAATTCTCGCGACATATGCGCATCTGCTTGACCGAATCGGGCGTCCCGGCGTGCAAATCTTCGACGTTCGCAGCGATGAGGAATACTTCGGCGAACGCGTGCGCGCGAAACATGGCGGCGCGATTCCGGGCGCGCTGCATCAGGACTGGACGGCGGCGCTCGCCGCCGATGGAACCGTGAAATCACCCGCCGAGCTGCGCGCCCAGTTCGAAGCCCTCGGGCTGGATCCTGCCGCCGAGATAGTGACGTACTGCCAGGGCGGATACCGCGCCGCGCACGCGTACCTCGCGCTCAAAATTGCGGGCTATCCGAAGGTGAGAAATTATCTCGGGTCGTGGGCGGAATGGGGAAACCGCGACGACCTGCCGATCCAGCATCCACGGCGCAAATAGCGGGACGCGTCGATGCCCGCGATCCTGATTCTCGCCGGCTTCGAGCCGTTTCGCGGCGAGCGCATCAATCCGTCGTGGGAAATTGCCCGGCGGCTCGACGCCGAGGTGATCGGCGGGCTGCGGATAAAGTCGCTGCGCGTGCCGGTTGGATGCGCCAGAGCTGCGCGGCTAATTACCGGCGCGATCGCGCGCTGGCAGCCTCGCGCGGTGATCGGACTGGGCGAGGCGGGCGGCAGGCCGGCGATCTCACTGGAAAGGATCGCGATCAATCTTGCCGACGAACGCGGCGCGCTTGCCAAGAGCGGCGACCCGGGCTTCACGCCAGTCGTTCGCGGCGGTCCGGACGCGTACTTCTCGCGATTGCCATTGCGCGCGATCATCCGCGAACTCGATCGCAAGGATATTCCCGCGAGCGTTTCGCTGACGGCCGGTGCGTATGCGTGCAACGCGCTGATGTATGCGGCGCTGCACAGTCTGCGGCGCAAGCCCGGCGTCCCGGTGGGATTCATCCATCTGCCGTATGAGGCGCGCCAGGCCCGGCGGCATCGCAACCTGCCCAGCATGGCGCTTGCGACGATGGAGAATGCGGTGCGCATCGCGATCGCCGAGACCGCGCGCTCGATCGGGTGACTTGCGGCGGCGCGCTTACTTGATCGCGACTGCGTTGGGAGGCGAGGCGATGCCGCCCTCCAGATTCATCGGCGCCGACACCAGCATGAATTCGTAACGCTTGTCGGCGGCGCAATCCACTGCCAGTTCCTCAAGGTTGAACTGCTCGCCGATAGGCAGGCCGAGCAGGCATAGCGTGCGGTAATGCAGCGCGCCCTCGTCGGAGAAATCCCACGGCCACGGCTCGACGGCGGGACAATCCGTGCCCACCGCGGCGAGCCGATGATCCCAGAACCATTCGACCATCGCGCTGCTGTCCTCGATGCCGCAGGCCTTGAGCGCGCGCGCCGGCGCCATCGCGGCCTTGTGCTCCCGTGACGCGGCCACGTACGTCTGCATCCAGCCGGTACGAATCAGCAGGATCGTGCCGGGCTTGAGCTCGACGCTTTGCGCGACGGCGGTCTCCTTCAAATCGTCGAGGCTGTATTTTTCCGAGGTGAGCGGATCGATCGTGCGGCCGTGCGAGATGCGGTAGCGAAACGCGTCGAGCAGGACGGCGCGGCCGACGAACTTGTTGGCCCATTTGTGGATGCTCAGGCGACCGCCCGGCCCGTCCTTGATCTCGCTGGATTTCACTCCGTTGTAGAACGCCTTGTAGCGCGGGCTGCCGACATGGGCGAGGCCGTCCCACTGGCTTCCTTCCTGCGTGTTGTAGCTGTCGAGCGAATCGTCGAAACCGAGCAGGCCGAAACGCTCGAAGCTCATGATGTTGTGCTTGGCGGGAGGCCGGGCGAACAGGGGAGGATTGGCGTAATTGATTTTGGTATCGAGCCGGAAGACCATGCCCTTGCGCACCAGGCGCGCGGCCTCGATTACGCCTTCGGGGGTCAGGAAATTCAGGCATCCGAGTTCGTCGTCGTCGCCAAACAGCCCCACGAAGATTCTTTGGGCTTGTCGGGTCTGATCGGGAGTTCGGAGAAGCGGGGGACCTTGTTGAGATCGATCTTGGCCATCGCACCAGCTCCTTGGCGGAAATTGCGGTCACTCAGGGCGTCCATTCGTAGAGCACGTCGGCTTCGCGCTCCATGTTAGTGGCGCCGTCGGTAAATTTCTTTGCGATGAAGCCGCGCGCCTCGTAGAAATGGCGCGCGGGAGTGTTGCGCTGGAACGCCCACAGGCGAAGACCGGCGGGGCGAAGTTGCCTGGCGTGCGCGAGCATCGCGCCGCCGACGCCGCGGCGCTGATCGGCGGGGGCAACGTAAAACTGATTGACCTCGTCGCCGTCGAGCACCAGCACCGCCACGATTCGCCCGCCAACCTCTGCAACCCAGGTCTCGTGCTCCGGCACCATCCGATCGATCACAAAGGAGCGAATCTCCGCGTCAGTGCCGACCGTGAGGAGGTAGGCGGCGGCACCGCGCCGCGAGGCGATATACACCGTCGCGACTTCGACCGCATCGGCAGCCGTCGCGCGGCGGAAGGTGACGGGTTGCTGCGAGGTGTCGTGCGAAGCCATTAATGCCGGTCCCCGCCCGAGCGCGGCGCGGTATTCTGGATCAATTGAAGAAATTATTCTAACGCACGCGTGCGCCCCTACAAATTCATCTGCACGATCGTCGCGCCCGCGCCGCCGTGATGCGGTTCGGCGACGCGAAACGACGCGCAATACGCCGACGCGGCCAGGTATTCGGTCACGGCTTTCCTCAGCGCGCCCGATCCAATCCCGTGGACAATCCGCACCTCCGCACGATTGGTCAGGAAGGCGGTATCGAGAAATTCCTCGAGCTTGCGCAGCGCGTCCGTCGTTCGCATCCCGATCAGGTTCAGCTCGGCGCCCTCGCCGCGATCGGCGCTGAAGATGACGGTCGCCGTCTTGATCCGCGCGGGGCGAGTTTCAGGCGCGATCGCCGCCGACCTGCGCAGGCGCTCGGGCGCGACTTCGATCCTGAGGCCGCCGCGGCTGATCACGGCGCGTCCCGATTCCAGGACAATCAATTCGCCGCGGATGTCGCCAACCTCGACGCTATCCCCGACCTTGAGCGGCGCATCGGAGTCCGCCACGGCCTGGGCAGCCGGCGCGAGGTTCTCGATTTTCGCCGACGCCCTGGTGATGAACCCCTTCAAGTCGGTGCGCGATTTCGTCCGCGCTTTCAGCTCGTCCATCAGCGCCGCACCGTCGCGCCTGATCTCCTCGATCAGGTCGGCGACTTCGGCGCGCAGCCGCTTGCGTTCCAGCTCGGCGCGCTCGCGCGTTTTTTCAGTGTCCTGAAGAACTTCCTGCTCGACGCGGGCCAGGCTGGCCTCGCGCTCGCGCAACTTTTCGGCCTGCGCATTGAGTTTGACGCGCTCGCCGTCCAATCTTTTCAGCGCGTAGGTGAGCTCGAGCGTCCCGGCGCCCATCGATTGCTCGGCCGCGCTGATTATTTCCTCGGGCAACCCGAGCCGGCGCGCGACCGCGAGTCCGTAACTCTGCCCGATGGTATGCGGCCTCAGCCGATATAACGGGGTGAGGCGGTCGGCGTCGAAATCCACGGCGGCGGCCTCGAACCCGGCTTGAGAATATGCGTGGAGCTTCACCGCGGTGGAATGCGTCGCGATCGCCAGCATGCAGCGCCGCGTCCCGAGATGGTTCATCAGGCCGATTGCGAGCGCCGCGCCCTCGGCGGGATCGGTGCCGGCGCCCGGCTCGTCGAGAATCACCAGCGCCGGCTCGACGAGCGATCTGATTATCTCCGACAAGTTGGCGATATGGCCGGAAAAGCTCGACAGGTTGGATTCGATGGACTGTTCGTCGCCGATGTCGGCGAACACGCTGCGAAAAACCGTCGCCTTGCTGCCGGCGAGCGCCGGAATCAGCACCCCCGCCTGCGCCATCAGGGACAGCAGCCCGACCGTCTTGAGCGCGACCGTTTTCCCGCCCGTGTTCGGCCCCGAGATGACGATGCCGCGCTGTCCGGCCCCGATTTTCACGTCGATCGGGATCACCTCGCGGCCGCTGGTCATCAGCAGCGGATGCCGCGCGGCGATAAGGTCGATTCCCTCGTCAACCAGCTGCGGCTCGACGCATCGAAACCGCTCGGCGAAAATCGCGCGCGCGTTGAGCGCATCGAGCGCCACCATCGCGTCGAACGTGAGTTGCAATTCAGGCGCGTATCCGCCGACCATCGCCGTCAGCTGCGCGAGGATTCGGGTCTCTTCCGCCTCCGCTTCGCGCTCGAGCATCATCAGCCGGTTGTTCAGCTCGACCGCCCACATCGGCTCGACGAACAGGGTCTCGCCCGAAACGCTGCGGTCCTGCACGATTCCCTCGAATCGTTCCGCGTAGTTCAGCTTCATCGGCAGCACGAAGCGGCGGTTGCGAATCGTCACGATGAAATCGGATACGAATGACTCCATGCCCGACGCGTTGAGCGAGCGCAGCAGGCGCGCTTCGAGTTCGGCGCGCTCGTCGCGCAGCCGGCTGCGCAGACGTTTCAGCTCGCGGCTGGCGTCGTCGAGAATTCCGCCGTCGTCGGCCAGCGCACCGAGCATCGCGTCGGCCAGTTCCTTCGGCGCGAGCAGGTTGTGCACCAACGCCGCGACCTGCGGGAAGCGCTCGACGCGCGAGCGCATAAAGCCGCCGACGTGGCGCGAGCCCACGATAAAATCGCGCACCTTGACCAGCGCTTCGCCGCCGAGGATCGCGCCGGCGCGCGCCGCCGCCAGCAGGTACGGCCGCTGATCGGTGAATTCGGCGATCGGGATCGAGCCGGCATGCGATCTCAGAGCCACCATCTCGGCCGTCGAATCCAGCCGGCGGCGCACTTCGACGGCGTCGATCGACGGGCGCAGTTCGGCGGTCGCCGCGCGCGCCGGCTCGGAGGCGCAAAACTCCATGACGAGGTGAATCACCTTGTCGAACTCGAGTGCTTTCAGATCGCGTTCCCGCATCGCATCGGAGCCGCGCGGCTTTTTGCCTATTGGCCCGGCCCTCAGGCTAATATCTAGCCCAACTTTGGTCCGCAGGCATCACGGATTCTCAAGCACGCATCAAGGATACTCAAATGGATCGGATCGAATCCCGGCTGGATACCAACTCCGAAGAGTTTCGCCGCAACCGCGACGCGATGGACTCGCTGGTCAGGCGCCTGCGCGACGAAATCGAGCGGATTCGCCATGGTGGTTCCGCTCCCGCTCGCCAGCTTCACGTCGAACGCGGCAAGTTGCTCGCGCGCGATCGCGTAAAGAAACTTCTCGACCCCGGCAGCCCGTTCCTCGAACTGTCGCCGCTGGCCGCGTTTGAGATGTACGACGGCGACTCGCCGTCGGCGAGCATCATCACCGGCATCGGTCGAATCCATGGGCGAGAGACCGTGGTCGTCGCCAACGACGCGACCGTCAAAGGCGGCACCTATTTTCCGATGACCGTGAAGAAGCATCTGCGCGCGCAGCAAATCGCGATCGAGAATATGCTGCCGTGCGTTTACCTGGTCGATTCGGGGGGCGCCTTCCTGCCGCTGCAGGCCGAGATTTTTCCCGATCAGGATCACTTCGGGCGGATCTTTTACAACCAGGCGCGGATGTCCGCGATCGGGCTGGCGCAGGTCGCGGTCGTGATGGGCAGTTGCACGGCCGGCGGCGCGTACGTGCCCGCGATGTGCGACGAGAACGTCATCGTGCGCGAGCAGGGAACGATCTTCCTGGCCGGGCCGCCGCTGGTGCGCGCCGCAACCGGCGAGGAGGTCAGCGCCGAAGATCTCGGCGGCGGCGACGTGCATACGCGACTCTCCGGCGTGAGCGATCACCTGGCCGACGACGACGAGCACGCGCTCCAGATCGCGCGCGCGATCTTCGAGAATCTTGGGCCTCGCACCGCCGCCGCGATCGCGCAGGACACCCCCGAGGATCCGCACTACGATCCGGCCGAACTGTACGGCATCATCCCGGTCGATACGCGCCGGCCCTACGACGTGCGCGAGGTGATCGCGCGGCTGGTTGACGGGAGCAGGATGCATGAGTTCAAGGCGCGTTACGCGACCTCCATCGTCACCGGCTTCGCGCGAATCCACGGCTATCCCGTCGGCATCGTCGCCAACAACGGCGTGCTGTTCAGCGAATCCGCGCTGAAGGCCACCCACTTCATCGAGTTGTGCTGCGCGCGGCGCGTCCCGCTGCTCTTCCTGCAAAACATCACCGGCTTCATCGTCGGCAAGCGCTACGAACAGGGCGGCATCGCCAAGGACGGCGCCAAGATGGTCAACGCGGTCGCCAACGCGCAGGTGCCGAAGTTCACGGTGATCATCGGCGCGTCGAACGGCGCGGGAAATTACGGGATGTGCGGGCGCGCGTACTCGCCGCGATTGCTCTTCATGTGGCCCAACGCGCGGATCTCGGTGATGGGCGGCGAGCAAGCCGCCAACACGCTGCTCACGGTGAAGCTCGATCAGTTGAAACGCGAAGGCGCCACGATGAGCGACGCGGAGCAAAAGGAATTTCTCCGGCCCACGCTCGACAAGTACGAGATCGAGTCCAGCGTCTATTACTCGAGCGCGCGGTTATGGGACGACGGGGTGCTCGATCCGGCCCAGACGCGCGCCGCGCTGGCGCTGGGGATCGCGGCCTCGATGAACGCGCCGATTGCCGAGCACCCCGGCTTCGGCGTCTTCAGGATGTGAAGGTGGTTTCCGGTAGCTTCGATTCCCCGGGGATCGCGAAGGTCAACGCCCGAAAAACGCGTAGCTCCTTGGCGCGTGCTCCTTAAGGTATTTGCGCAGCGATTCGACACCGAGGTTCCGAGCCGTGGTTTGCTGCCGACCGCCCGGGCGGTTCTCTTCGACCCACCATCGGTTTTCATCCAGCCTGATGTAGACCTTGCTGTTGTTCCCGACCGCGGCGCTGCCGCGATTCCCAAATTGGTCCAAACGCAGGCCGAACTCGTTCATCAGCTCCTGCCAGTAAATCCAGGTTAAGCGAACGGTGGACGTCGGTGCCGCGGCACGAACCTCCCGGGGCTTGATTTCATAGCGGTCCATCAGCGCCTTCAGCAGGCGGCGCGCAGTCGCTTCCTCTGCCGCCCCGGCTCCGTTTTCGGCATTGACCCTGCGCAACAGCGCGATTTTTCGCCGTGCGTCTTCAGCCTTCATCGAAACACTTCCCCACCTCGGTCGCCGATGCTGTGATGGCTAATATGAGTAGATGAAGTGCATATGCATGTCAAGAATTCTAATAACGGATCCAAATTTTTAGCGGTCCGCGGGACAATTGTGGTTCGCTCTCACCCCAGGAAATGCACTGCGATGACGACGTTGGTCACCGCGAAAGACGCCGGGATCACCCATCGCGAGTACTTGCGAATCCGCAGCCCGATGTCGCGCCGCGCCTCCGAGCGATGCGTCACGTGGACCGTCATCAGCTCGACCACCGCGAGGAAAACGTAGATGTAGCACTCGAGGAAAAACGCATCGATGTACGTCAGGTAGGGCAGCCGCGGCATCGTCGCGGAGATCGCAAACGCGAAGGCAATTACCGTCAGAATCGTCGTGACCGCGACCTGGATCTGGTTGGACAGGTCGCCCGTCTCGATCCAGAAAACCGCCCACGACAAAAACACCATCAGCAATAGCGGCAGGAACACTTTCCACAAATAGAAGGTCGAGCGCCGCCCGACGTCGATTTCGAACCTGGCTTCCGGCATGGTGAAGCCGCCGTAGGTCGGCGCGACCAGCAACTCCGAGTGCATCGAGGTCAGATGCCACTGCGCCAGCGAGGAGAAGGTCTTGAATTCGGCGGCGCTCCACGTCGAGATTTTGTCCAGGCTGAATTTTATCCGCGGTCCGTCCGCCAGGAAGGGGTGAATGATGACAATCAGCCGCTGCTGATCGAACGGGAAGCGTCTCAGCGCGAACTTCGACGACAGGCTTGCGATGAAGCGCTCCGTGTACCTCACCGTGCCGTCCGGGCTTACCACGATCGCGATTTCGTCACGCGAGCGGGGCGCCGCGGCGTTGATCATCTCCAGTTGAGGCACCCAGATCTGGCCCATCGCGTAGTTGCGCAACTGGTCGTCAGGTCCCCCCGGCGTATAGGCGAGCCGCTTGTCGATCCATCGCGCATACAGGTAGCCGTCGAGCTGAAACTGCTCGCTGACTTCGTCGATCGCGGCGATGTTGATGACGTGCAGGCCGAGCACGACCTCGATCGGCTTGCCGTTTTCAAATGGCGGTTGCAGGATCGGATCGGTCGCGATGCCGGTCGGCGTTGGCGCTGCGCGACCCGGCGACGGCGACAGTAGCGCGCCGACTACGATTGCCAGCGCAAAGGCAACGATCCCCCGCCGCATCCCGGCTCAGCCTTCCGGTGCAAGCATTTTGTCGGCGCGCACCAGCCGGTCGAACTCCTCTCCCTTGAGCAAGTTCAACGCAACCGTGGCCTCGCGCAGCGTGATTCCTTCGGCGTGCGCCTTCTTGGCGACCTTGGCCGCGTTGTCGTAGCCGATATGCGGGCTCAGCGCTGTCACCAGCATCAGCGAATTTGCGACGTTGCGCCGCAGCTGTTCGCGATTGGGCTCGATTCCTTCGACGCAGTACTTGCTGAACAAGACGCACGAATGCGCCAGCAGCATCGTCGAATGCAAAAAATTGTGGATGATGATCGGTTTGAAAACGTTGAGCTCGAAATTCCCCTGCGAGCCGGCCATCGTGATCGCCACGTCGTTGCCGATCACCTGGATGCAGACCATCGTCATCGCCTCGCTCTGGGTCGGGTTCACCTTGCCCGGCATGATCGACGAACCCGGCTCGTTCTCCGGCAGGATTAGTTCACCGAGCCCGGTGCGCGGTCCCGAGCCCATCCAGCGGACGTCGTTGGCGATCTTCATCAGCGAAACCGCCAGCGTCTTGAGCGCTCCAGAAGCCGCCACCAGCGCATCGTGCGCCGCCAGCGCGGCAAACTTGTTCGGCGCCGACTTAAACGGCAGCCCCGTGTACGCCGCGATTTTTGCCGACACGCGATCGGCAAACTCGCGATGCGTATTGAGCCCGGTGCCGACCGCCGTGCCGCCAATGGCCAGCTCGAGCAAGTCCGGCAGCGCGGCTTCGATGCGCTTCAAATCGTAGTCGAGCTGGGCGACGTAGCCCGAAAATTCCTGCCCCAGCGTCAGCGGCACCGCATCCATCAGATGCGTGCGGCCGATCTTCACGATGTCGGCGAACTTGTCGGCTTTGCGGGCGAGCGCGTCGCGCAGCTTGCGCATCGACGGAAGCAGGTCGTGGGTGACTTCCTCGGCCGCCGCAATATGCATCGCAGTCGGAAAAGTGTCGTTCGAGGACTGCGACATATTCACGTCGTCGTTGGGATGGATCGGCTTTTTGCCGCCGAGCACGCCGCCGGCCATCTCGATCGCGCGATTCGAGATGACTTCGTTGGCGTTCATGTTGGTCTGCGTGCCGCTGCCGGTCTGCCAGATGCGCAGCG
>NZ_JBEKFG010000060.1:0-24062 GCF_050013435.1 Binatus sp. (SeqCode)
GTATCCCGAGGACATCGAGCGCCTCTTCAACAAGGTGAAAATCGGCACGCCCGGGATGTTCGTCTATCAGCCCGTGAAGTTTGGATGGCGCGGCGACTCGCTGTACGTCGAGGTCCACGACGATCTCTACGGCCGTTACGCCGGGCTGTGGGCATACGCGCAGAAGGAAGCCGACCGGCTGGGAATTTCCGACCAGGTCGATATGCAGAAGCTCGAAAAAGCGGTCGAACAGAAAACCGGCGTCCCAACCTACGTGATGCCGGGACCTGCCCCCGGCAGCCGCAGCTAGTTGCGCTGCGGCGGCGCGGCGGCAGGCGGCGCGCTCGGCGGAATGATTCCGTTGCCGGCCGCAGTGCGCTGTTTCACCAGGTAAAAGTAGCGATGGCCCAGGCCGAACAGTCCCGGCCATTTCAGGCGCCGCACGACGTCCATGCCGGCGATAGGCTCGCTGGCAATCGTGTATTCAGCCGCCTTATCCGACGTGATCATCGGGATTCCAGCTTCGAGCTTCATCGATTCAATCCCATGCTTGGGATAACGATAGAGGTCTTCGCCATTGAGCGCGTAGCCGGCATCGATCGCTGAGCGCGGAACTCCCTCGCGTTCCAGTTCATTGCGCGTTGCGAGGATTACCTCCATCCCACGTTGATACGCATACGTCCCGCCGAGCGACAACAGGCCCATCGCGAGCGTCATCGCCAATCCTGCCGCCTTGACCATCCTGCTTCGAGGCAGCGGTGCAAGCGCGAGCACGATTGCGCCGGCCGGGACCATCACCAGGTAGTAGCGGTCGTTGTAAAACCACAGCGGGATAGTCGCCGCCCAATAGATTATCGCCGCTATCACCATCGCGGCAGCCGCCCGCGGAAGAGTTCCGAAGATTTCGGCTAACACCGCGATAAATCCGGCCACGCCAAAACTTGCCAGTGCCAGAAACGCATATTGCCAGTCGCCATCCCATGAAAAACGATTCGAACCCCCGTGCAATATAAGCACGTTGCGCCACCCGCCGAAGCAACTGCACTCCGGCGTCACGGGCAACCGATCATCCACCCACATGAGGATCAGCGCGGCGGCGAAAATTCCCGCGCCGCCAATCGCCACCCGGCGCCACCGCGGGGTCGTCAACTGCAGAATCGCAAGCGGAGACAGCACCATGCCCAGGTAAAGCGCCGGACCGAGCACGCCCGCGCGAATGTAGCTCGCCAGCGGCACGCGGAAAATATAGGCGAAGTGCTTTTCGTCAAGCTGCAGGGCCCAGGGCTTCGGACCCAGCACCGTCAGCCAGATCCACAGGAACCCGCAGACCGCCAGCGCCACGCCGAACGGCGCCATCATCTTGAGCCATCGCGCGCGATCCCAACGACGCGCTCCCTGCCGCCGGGTGTCGTAAAGCAGCATCGCGCCCACGGACCCGGCTATCGCAATCGCACCGAACGGCCGAATCATGAAGGCGATCACCGCCAGCGCCGCCGCTATCCACAGCCACAAAATCTCGCGCGGTTCTTCGGCCTTGGCGAACGCCAGATGCGCCGCGACCAGCATCGTCAGGAACGGAACCTCGGTCATGAACGAAAAACTCAGGAAGGTGAAACAGGGGTTGCAGATCAGCAGGCCCGTCGCCGCCAGCGCTTGCCATCGCGACGCGCCGCATTTGATCGCGAGCGCATGGAACATCACTCCGCACAGCACCGCCAGCGCGACTACCGAGATTTCCAGCGACGCCGAGTTGGCGCCGAACGCGCGCGACCAGGCCACGCCGTAGATCACCTGCGCTATCGGCATCGCCTGCGTGAAGCCGGCAAACCTGATCTCGCCGGTGCGCAGAAAACGGCGCACGGCCGAGCCGTACAGCCAGCTATCCACCACCGGCGCGTCGGCGAGCGGATGCAATATCGCCAGCGCGAACACGTACCATCCAACCACTGCCGCCGCCGCGGCCCATCCTGCGCGCCTCATCGAGTTCCGCCTTGCTCCGCTTTTGACCTATCCCTTATACTCCAAAACTGACACAACCAACGGGATTGCGCCGATTTCAACCGAATCACACACCATGCGACAAGTAGCATTTCATCGTCCGTCGATCGGACCCGACGAGGAGCGCGAGGTTCTCGACACGCTGCGCTCCGGATGGATCACCACCGGACCCAAGGCCAAGCGCTTCGAGCATGAATTTGCCAGCTACGTCGGCGCGAAACACGCGCTCGCCGTTTCGCATTGCACCGGCGCGCTTCATCTTTCGCTATGGGCCCTCGGCATCGGTCCTGGCGACGAAGTTATCACCACGCCGTTTACCTTCACCGCGACCGCCGAGATTCTCGGCTACCTCGGCGCGCGGCCGGTGTTCGTTGACGTCGATCCGGGCACCTTCAACATCAACCCGGCCCGCATCGAGGAGGCGCTCGAGAGCGGCGCCAACAAACGCGTCCGCGCGATCCTGCCGGTGCACTTCGCCGGGCAGGCTTGCGACATGGATCGGATCCTCAAAATCGCGCGCAACTACAATTTGAAAGTTGTCGAGGATGCCGCGCACGCGGCCGGCTCCGCGCGCTACATGGACGGACGCGGGATGGCGAAGGTCGGCACTATCGGCGACCTCACCTGTTTCAGTTTCTACGCGACCAAGAATTTCACCACCGCCGAGGGCGGTATGATCACGACCACCGACGACGCGCTGGCTGAAAAAATCGCGGTCGCCAGCCTGCACGGGATGAACAAGGACGCGTGGAAGCGCTACGACAAGAGCGGCTCGTGGTACTACGAAATCCACGACATGGGCTTCAAGTACAACCTGTCCGACGTGCACGCCGCCATCGGCTTGGCCCAGATCAAGCGCGCGGACGACTTCATGCGCCGCCGCGGTGAGATCGCGCGGGCCTACAACGAGGCGTTTCGCGCCGACGACGCGCTGCAGATTGCCTACTCCGAGCCGGGGATCGAGCACGCCTGGCATCTCTACGTGCTGCGCATCCGGCCCGAGCGCCTCAAGCTCGGCCGCAATCAGTTCGTCGAGATACTGCGCGAGCGCGGTGTGGGATGCTCCGTGCACTGCATCCCGCTGCACACGATGCACTACTATCAGCGCAACTACGGCTACCACAACGGCGATTTTCCGGTCGCCGAAGGCATCTTCAGCCGCTGCCTGTCGCTTCCCATCTACGCCTCGATGACCGACGAAGACGTCGCCTACGTAATCGAAACCGTTCTCGCCATCGCCCGCGAAAACCGCCGCTGACCCGGGAGAACAACTGTGCGAGCACTGGTAACCGGCGGCGCGGGATTTCTCGGCTCCCATCTATGCGAGCGCTTGCTCAAGGACGGCCACGAGGTCATCTGCCTCGACAACTTCTTCAGCGGCAAGCGCGCCAACATCATGCACCTGCTCGGCAACCGGAATTTCGAATTCATCCGCCACGACGTCGTCGAGCCAATCCTGCTCGAGGTCGATCGCATCTACAGCCTCGCCTGCCCTGCGTCGCCCGTGCACTACCAGTACAACCCGGTCAAAACCATCAAGACCAGCGTGATGGGCACCATCAACATGCTCGGCCTGGCCAAGCGCGTGCACGCACGCATCCTGCTCAGCTCCACCAGCGAGGTTTACGGCGACCCCGAGGAGCATCCGCAAACCGAGTCGTACTGGGGCCACGTCAACCCGATCGGGGTGCGCTCCTGCTACGACGAGGGCAAGCGCGTCGCCGAATGCCTCATGATGGACTATCACCGGCAGAACAACGTCGACACCCGCATCGTGCGGATCTTCAACACTTACGGCCCGCGGATGGCGATCAACGACGGCCGCGTGGTTTCCAACTTCTGCGTGGCCGCGCTGCGCGGCGAGGATCTCGAGATTTACGGCGACGGCGCTTCGACCCGCTCGTTCGCCTACGTTGACGACATCATCGACGCGCTCGTGCGCATGATGAATCAGGAGACTCACATCGGCCCGGTTAATGTCGGCAACCCCGACGAGTTCACAATCGCGGAACTGGCCGAACTCGCCATCGAACTCTCAGCCAGCTCCTCGAAAGTGACTCTCAAGCCGCCCCGTGCCGACGATCCCGTCCGTCGCAAACCAAACATCGAGCTCGCGAAAAAGGTCCTCGGCTGGCAGCCGCATACCGCACTGCGGCCCGGGCTGGAAAAGACCATCCATCACTTCCGCGAAGTCCTGGGCCTCCCGCGCAAATAGCGTTAGCGGCGCGCGCCACGCCGCTTGCGATTCCTGCAATCCGGCGACAAGATGTTATTCAGTCCCGTCCACGCGAATCAGCGCTGCGCCATGAATACAAGGATTTCGCGAGCCGCGTTCCCCCTGCTGTTGTCGATAGCCGTCGCCTCATGCTCCGCGGCGCCGCCGCCTGCTCCTCCTCCACCTGCACCCGTCGCGTATGTGGCGCCCTCCGATGAGCCGCCGCCTGACGAATGGAATCTATTTCCCGATCCGACGACGGGCCGCGTTGACGTGTACCACGAGGGTGAATACGTCGGCGCGGTCACCGGCAACGAGCCCGCCGACCAGGACCCGCCAATCCCGCATCCCGTCGCGCCCGCGAATTGACCCGCGCGCGCCGCGCTCACCCCTTGAGCAGGTTGCGCGCGATCACGACCCGCTGAATTTGCGACGTGCCCTCGTAGATCTGCAGCAGCTTCGCGTCGCGCATCAGCTTCTCGACCGGATAATCCTTCATGTAGCCGTAGCCGCCGAAAATCTGCACGGCGTCGGTCGTGATCTGCATCGTCGCGTCGGCGCTGAATGCCTTCGCGTAGGCCGAAATCGTGTTGGCGCCCTCGCCGCGATCGACCAGCCACGCCGCCTTGTACGTCAGCAGCCGCATCGCTTCGATTTGGATCGCCATGTCGGCCATCATGAACTGAATCGCCTGAAAGTTTGCGATCGGCTGCCCAAACGCGCTGCGTTGCTTCGAGTACTTGAGGCATTCGTCGAGCGCGCGCTGCGCAATTCCAATCGCGATCGCGCTAATCTCGGGCCGGCTGTGATCGAACGTCGCCATCGCGTACTTGAAACCCTCGCCCTCGCGTCCGACCAGCGCGCTGGCGGGTATTCGCACGTCCTCGAAAAAAATTTCGCCGGTGTCGGCTGCGCGTTGCCCGAGTTTCCCGTGCATCCGGTTGCGCGTGATTCCCGGCACGCTCGACGGAAACACGAAGCACGAGATGCCCTTGTGCTTGAGCCGCTTGTCCGAGGTCGCAAACGTGACGTACCAGTCCGCGCGCGATCCATTCGAGATGAAATGCTTGGTGCCGTTGAGGATGAACTCGTCGCCCTCGCGCCGGTACGTGGTGCTCATCGCGGCGACATCCGATCCCGCGCCCGGCTCGGTGATCGCGAACGCGCAGAACGTCAGCTTCTTCACCAACTGCCCCAGGTAGGTCCGTTTCTGCTCGTCGCTGCCCGCGATTAGAATCGGCAGCGTCGCGAGGTCGTTGGCTCCCACCGCGTTCGAGATACCCGAGCATCCGTAGTTCAGTTCCTCGACGATCAGGCACGTGTCGAGCACGCCGAGTCCCGGTCCGCCCAGCTCCTTGGGCACTCCAAAGTTCATCAGCCCCGCCGCGAACGCCTTCTCGCACACGTCCACCGGAAAAATTTCCTTGTCGTCGTATTCGCGCGCGCGCGGAATTATTTCCTGTTCGGCAAACTTGTGCGCCAGCTCTTTCAGTTCGCGCTGTTCGTCGGTCAAATCGAAACCAAGCATCTTATTATTCTCCACGATCCCCGCTGTGATCGATCATCGCATCGCCGCAATTGGCGTTTAACCGTTAACCGACCGCGCGCTGCGAGGAAAGAGCCGCCGCGCCGCGTGTCGATTCGCCTTGAAATTCTGCGCGCGTCCGAATACGACGGTAGTTGAATTCGATCTTTCAAGGAGACCCACGATGCCGATTACTGTGATTGCGAAACTCAAGGTGAAGCCCGGCAGCGAAGCCGCGTTCGAAGCCGCAGGAAAGGAAATGATCGCGCAGGTGAAAACCTCCGAGCCCGGCACCCTCGCCTACGTCCTGCACAAGAACACCAAGGACCCGGCCGAATTCACCTACTACGAGGTTTACCAGGATCAGGCCGCGCTCGATTCCCACGGCAAAACCGATCACATGCGGGCATTCGGCGGAAAAATCGGCGGCCTGCTCGCCGGACGTCCCGAGATTACGATCCTCGAAGAAGTCGCGCGAAAGTAGCGCCGCGGCCACCCGGCGTAAGCAAGCCAGGTGACGCTGCGGATATTTTGATACTTAAAGTAATCGTTTAAGTTCGATGCCTTCCACACTCGCAATCCTCGGCGGCCTGCCCCTTCGCACCCGCCCGTTCTCCACGTGGCCGGTCTTCGATGCCCGCGAGCGTGAGCAGCTCGACGACGTCCTCACCTCGTCGAACTGGGGCGGCTTCCCCAGCCCCAATCGCAAGGCCACCGAGTTCGCCGCCGCATTCGCCGCGTATCAGGGCGCTCGCTTCGCCATTCCGACCACTTCCGGCACCAGCGCGCTCGAAGTCGCACTCAAGGCGCTCGGCGTCGGCGCCGGCGATGAGGTCATCGTTCCCGCGATGACTTTCGCCGCGACCGCCTACGCTGCCGTCGCATGCATGGCGCGTCCGATCTTCGCCGACGTCAGCGCCGCCAACGCATGCATCGATCCGGACTGCGTCAAGCGGCTGATCACGCGCCGCACCAAGGCGATCATCCCCGTTCACTACGGCGCGTCGCTCGCCGATCTCGACGCGCTCGCGGAAATTTCGCGCGCGCATTCGATTCCGCTCGTCGAGGATTGCGCCCACGTCCCCGGTGCTCGATTCCGCGAGCGCGGCGTCGGCACGCATGGCGCTCTTGGATGCTTTAGTTTTCAATCCACCAAGCCGATGACCGCAGGCGAAGGCGGGATGATCACGACCGACGACCCCGACCTCGAGCAGCGATGCCAGTCGCTGATCAATTGCGGGCGTCGGCGCCCCGGCGACACTTTCGAGGGTCCGCTGATGGGCGCGAACTACCGGATGACGGAATGGCAATGCGGAATTCTGCTCGCGCAACTCGCGCGCCTTCCCGAGCAGATCGAGCGCAAGAGCCGCGCCGCCGCCCGCCTGCGCGAAGGGCTCGGCGCAATCAAGGGGATTAGCCCCATCGCGCGCGATCCACGCGTCACGCGCGAAGTCATCTACGCGTTCGTTTTTCTCGTCGATGAATCCGCACTCGGCATCTCGCGCAACCGATTCGTCCGCGCGATGCGCGCCGAGGGCATTCCATGCGGCGTCGGCAACGATCCCGTGTATCGATCCGCACTCTTCCCGCGCGAGTCGCCCGCCTATCTAAAAGCGTGCGAGCTCGCGGGCGCCGGAGCCGCGAGAATCACGATCGATTGCCCGGTCGCCGAGCGACTCTTCGAGCACGCGATGGCCGCGGTACCGCACGAATGCCTGCTCGGCGACGATCGCGACGTTGACGACATCATCGCCGCAGCCGCAAAAGTGGCTTCCAGAGCCGCTGAGCTCGCCGCAGCCAATCTCGATAAGCCGGGCTAGCTATGCGTTCCCTCTACGCCGGCGCCGCGCGAGTAAAACTCGATCCGCCCGTCGGTCTCGCGATGCTCGGCTACGGCAATCGCGTCGGCCGCAACGCTGGCGTGCACGATGACCTCGCCGCGCAGGCGCTCGTGCTCGATGACGGCGGCGCGAAAGTCGCAATCGCCGGCGTTGACGTTCTCGCGATCGGGATTCGCATTGCCGACGACATCCGCGAGCGCGTCGCCGCAAGCACCGGCATCCCCGCCGACTCCGTCCTGATTTGCGCCACGCACACCCATTCCGCACCTGCCTTCAACATCTTCGCGACTCCGCGCGCCGCGGCAATTCCCGCCGACGGCCGCGACCTCGAATGGGAGCGCGCGCTGCCCGCAAAGATCGCGTCCGCCATCGTTCAGGCGCACGAACGTCTCGAGCCCGCGCGGCTGCGCGCCGCTACCGCCCGATTTGCGCTCGGAATCAATCGCCGCCTGATGCGTCCGAACCGGCAAATTCAGCTTGCCGCCAACGGCGCCGGCCCGGCTGACGCCGAAGTCATGGCGCTGGGCGCGTACCGCCCGGACGGAAGTCCAATCGCGTTCCTCATGAACTATCCGTGCCACGGTGTCGTGCTTTGCGAGGACAACCTGCTCTACTCGCGCGATTGGCCCGGCTTCGCGATGGACGAAATCGAAAGTGCGGCCGCCCCCGGCGCGGGCCCGCGCCCAATATCGATTTTCCTCCAGGGCGCGACCGGCAACATCGATCCACGAAGCCGCGGCAATTTCGAAGTGGCCGGGCAGTACGGCCGCGCGATGGGTCGCGGCGCGTTCGACGCGCTCGAACATGCGCCCTCGATTGCCGCGTCGCCAGTCGCCACGCGCAGGATCGCGCTCAACCTCAAGCTCAAGGATTTCGGCGCCGACCTTGCCATCGCGCGCGATTGCGCCGCCCAGACGCAAGCCTCGCTCGACAACCATCGTGGCGGCGACGGCTATCAGTTGAAGCGCCTGCGCGACCATCATGCACAATCACTTTCGGCGCTGAGCGCTCTGGAAGCCCTCGAGGAGCAAAATCGGCGCGACCGCCGCGTTGACATGGCGCGCCGCGAGCTTGCCACCGCGATGACCATCGTCACCATCGGCGACCTCGCGATCGTCGGTATCCCAGGCGAACTCTTCGTCGAGCTCGGCCTCGCGATTAAGGCAACCCCGCACTTCGCGCAAACTTTTGTAGCCGGCTATTGCAACGACCTGATCGGATATATTCCCACCCGCGCCGCGTACGCCGAAGGCGGTTATGAAGTCGATACCGCGCGGATTGCCGCCGGCAGCGGCGAGACGATCGTCGATACCGCACGCGCTGCGCTCGCCGCGATGCGCGCGTAGCTGGTGCGCGAGATTCGGCATCGCGAGCTTGCCCGGATGCGCGCGGCCGGCGGCGTGCAAATCGTTGACGTGCTTCCATCGCACGAGTACGACGCCGCGCACATCCGCGGCGCCGTTCACGTTCCACTGCGCCGCATCATCCGCGACGCGCCCGCATCTTTGGACCGCACGCGTCCGGTCGTTGTCTATTGCCGCGACTGCTTGTGCGATCTCAGTGCGCGAGCTGGGGCGCAGCTCGCTTGGCTGGGTTTCACCGACGTCCGCCACTACTTCCGGGGCAAGGCCGATTGGATCGTCCGCGGATTGCCGATCGATCCGCCGGCGACGCTCTCAGAGCGGATACGCGCGCTCCCCTATTTCGTCAATAATCTCGCGCCCGGCCTGCGCTCCGGCTGGATTCGCTATTCGGACCGCGTGCGCGTCGGCGAGTTCATGCGCAACGACGAAAACCTCGTCCGCCTCGGTCCCGAAGATTCCGTCGGGCCGGCCTCGCCCGATTCGCCGACGCCGCGCGCCGTCGTGCTCACTCCCGACGCAGTCCTGCTCGGCGCGATCGAACACTCCGAGTCCGCGCCGCGCGCGCTCGCTGCGATGAATCCCGCGCCGCAAACGATTCGGCCCGACATGACGCCACGGCTCGCCGCTAAACTGCTGACCTCGAATCCGTACCTGATTGTGACGACCGCGATGGGCAAATACCTGGGCTGCTACGCACCGGCGCGAGCTCAGCAATCCCCCTCCCGTTTGTTCTGAATCGGGTGCAGGGGCGGGCGCCCGGCTATCTCTCGATCAGTCCATCGCCCGAAATATCCAGATGGTACGCGCGCTCGCGCGCGAGTTCCTCGGGCCGCGCGCGGTAATACTCGACTTGCGGCACGCCGGGGATCGCGGCGATAACGTCGGCAACGGCCACCGTCGTGAAACCGCGGCGCCGGAAGAACCCGCCAGCTTCAGTGCTGAACAGGTACAGATGACGCGCGCCGCGCGTGTGCGCGGCCTTGCGCGCCGCCGCGATCAACGCGCCGCCGATTCCGCGCCGGCGCATCGATTCATTCACGTACAGCGAACGTATCAGCGCCGCGTCGATCTTCGACTCGACGCCGATGACTCCGACCGCTTCGTCGCCGAGATATGCAAAGATGTAACACGCGGCGGGCCATTGGACTGCGTCCGTCATCATGCCGGCCCGCGCCAGCATCTCGCGCACCCGCGCGAGGTCACGCGTCTGCTCGATTACGAGTTCGCCTGCGGGATGCTTGCGCATGGCCATGGCGCGATCCTTGAGCCTACTTCTTCGGCGGCGGAAAAAGCTGCACGCCGGCGTCTTCGTCCACCACCGTGATCGCTTTGACCGGACACGAGCGCGCCGCCGAGATGATTATCGAGTCGCCGGCCCCGGTCGCGTTGACGACCTCGGACTTGCCGTCCGCGCCGAGTTGAAACACGGTGGGCGCCGTTTCCACGCAGTCGCCGCTGCCGATGCAACGGGTCTTGTTCACTGTGATCGAAAGCTTCGCCATCGATTCCTCCGCGTCGTGGATGAACAATAGAATCCGTACTCGGCGTGCCGCAAGTATTTCACCGGTTCACTGTTTCAATCGCCCGGCCGTTTGTGCGCGCAATTGAATCCGCCCCCGGCGCGGCTAATACTCACTGGCGATGGGACAAATCGCCGGCACTGGAATCGACGTTATCGAGGTCGAACGCATCGAGCGGGCTCTCACGCGGCCCGCGACGGGCGAGCGTTTTCGCGCCCGCGTCTTCACGGCTGGCGAGGTCCGGTACTGCGAGTCGCGCGGGCGTCCCCGCTACCAGAGCTACGCGGCGCGTTTCGCCGCCAAGGAAGCGACGATGAAGGCGCTCGGCACGGGATGGAACCGCAACGTCGGATGGAGCGAGATCGAAGTCGTGCGCGAGCGCGGCAAAGCGCCGACCATCGTCCTATCGGGCAAGGCTGCCGCGTTCGCGCAAACAAAACATATCGCGCGCTTTCATCTGAGCATCACGCACACCGCCGCCCAGGCCATCGCCCACGTCATCGCCGAAACCTGAGACGACCGCGCGAGTGCAGTCGTCGCGCTTTCAAAACCGTCGCGGCCATTTCATAGCACCGTGAAGAACGCGCAGCACCGTGACCGTGTCGCCCTGATGAAGGTATGCAACCACATAGGGGAGTCCGGCGATCACCAACTCGCGCGTGCCGTCAACGCGACCCGGTCGTCCGATGCCTGGATGCTCGGCGAGCATTCCGACATGCCGGATTATCTCGAGCACTGTTTCGATGGCCGCGCCGGGGTTGGCACGGCCGAGATATTGCTCGACTGAATCGAGATCGCGGCTAGCGGCGTGCGTCCACTTTAGCCGCACGCTTTCGCTCCCACCTCTTCACCACCGTCTCGTGTTCCACCAGCTGGCCGGCTTCGGCTTCCATAAGCGCCTGCTTCACCTCGGCAACGAACCATTCCTCGTAGTCGAGGTAGCGTTCGACCGCCTGATTTATCACCCATGCCCGTGAACGGCTCATAGCATGGGCAAGACCATCGACGCGTTTGAGCGTGCGGCCCTCCATGCGGACCGTGGTTGTCTTCTCAATGCCCATATTCAAAGAGAATACATCCGGATACTCCCGATCGGCAACCCCTGGTTAGCTCAAGGCGCGGATAACGGTCTTCTCGCCAGAAGGCCCATCACCATCGCCCACGTCATCGCCGAAACCTGACGCCTATGGTCCAAAGGTCAGCTCATAAGCGAAATATCCCTGGAGTTGATTCGGCCCACCGATAGCGGGACCAGCGGAGAGAACGATGTGTTGAGTGTCGCTAAGGTCCCAGATTAACCCGAGATTGAGGCCCGTTTCACTTGGACCGCCGACTACTTGCGTGGTGCCGTGAAAGATCTCCATGCCGGGCGTGAGGTTTGCCAGGACCTGGCGCTGTATGACCAACCCGCTGAACCACCAGTCGCGGTTGTGCGCGCCCGGATTGATCCAGTAGCCGCTTCCTCCATAAGCGGTCCACTTGCCCATGCTCTTCTGGAGCCATATCGGCAGAAACGCCTGCAGATGCCCGCTCCCAAGATTCCGAGCGTGAGAGCCGGTAGGCACTAGCATCTGCGGATACGTGGCGACCTGTGGAATCCAATCGCCCTCCTGAAGGAAGCGGTACTTGACGCCTATCTGGGTATCGCCGTAGCCGTAGCTGGTGGCGCCCTGGGTGGGCGCGTAGAGGGTCATTTGTGGGATCAGTTCGAGCTGAACATTCGGAAGCGCACCATAATCCACTTCCAAATGCGGCGCTGTGCTTGTCCAGGCACCCGGCTGCTTGGTGAATAGCGATCCGAGGTATATCTCCCAGTGCTGATATTCGACGGGTTCGGGGTCGTCGGTGATATATGGAGGTGCTGCGAATACAATCGCTGGAAAGCTCAGGATAAAGACCACCACCGCCAACCGGCGGATGGCCCCTGCGCCACGGAGACCAGCCTTCATCCTCCGAACCAGCGCGCGAAACCTGACGCGCGGCTACTTTGACGGCGCCGCCGCCGGCGACGGCTTGGCCATGTACAGCGGCGCAGGCTTGTTGAGTTGCGCGAAACTGAAATCGCTGAGCGAGAACACCGCCTTGCTCGCGCTTGAAGATGCGTAGTACTCCGTCCGCGGTCCTGCCCGTTCGCCGGGAATTGGCGGGGTCGTTGGCTTGACGCTGATCTTCGCGAGCTTGACCACGCCGAGTTCCTTGCCGTCCTTGCCGACGAGCGTGATTTCAGCCACGGGATTGTCCAGCCCGAACGGCTGAGCGCTCGGCATCGGATCGGCGACGATCGATTGGGCTTTCAGATCGCGCAACTGATTGAGCAAGCGCTCGATGACCGGGATATCGGCCTCGGTCGTCTTGCCGCCGGCTATCACGTTCCAGTCTGCGCCCGCGCGCTTGAGCGTGAAGTCGCCGTCGCTGTTTTTGACTTTGACCGTCGCAACCGCCACGGGATCGACCTCCACAATCGTGCGATCGCGAAAATCCAGCGCCGACTTGTCCAGGCTGCTCATCACATACCCGGCCACCGCGTAAACCGGCGCGCGCTCTCCGCGGCGCACGTAAATTCCGCTCTTCCCCTGCTCGCTCTGTTTGAAGCCGAACAGCATCGATTGCTGCTCGCCGTTCTTGAGCACCACCGTCGCGGTCAGATGCGGCTTTTCAAGCCCGTATTGCGTGACGTTACCCGGCGCATCGGCGATAAAGTCGGACGCCTTCGCGTTGACCAGCGTGCCCAGAGCAGTCCGGACCGCCATGTCGTCGGCCGCGTACGGCGCGGGCTTGACGATTTTCCAGTGGTCGCCGTCGCGATCGATTTCAATCGTCTGTCCGTTGTCCCGCGCGATAATCAGCTTGCGAACATCGTCGAGCTTGAATGCCATCAAGTCGCGCAGGCGCAAATCGTTGACCGTCTTGTTCATCCCGGCCGAGAACACCGCTTCGGTCAGCAGCACTGCCGGACTGTCGGCGAGCCGGACATAAGCGTTGAACCCGATCGGCGTCGATTTCCCGACTTCGATTGCGGGCAAGGTTTTGTTGTCGAAGGTCGTGACCGTGACGGTCGTGGTCGGCGGCTTAAGCCCGAATGGCACGAGGTCCGCCGGCTTCTCATCCACCGTGCGGACCACGGTGCAATCGGCAATTGCGCGCGCGAGGTTGTTGGCCTGCCCCTGCTCGGCTTCGGCTCCGATAGGCTTCACCAGCCGCCACAGTTTGTCCTTGCCGCGCTCGAGCACGATGTCCCGGTCAGAATAGCGCAGTTCAATTTTGGCGATATCGTCCTGCTTGACGTCGAGCAGCTTGCGCTGCGCCTCGGGCGAGGAATAACGGCCGACGATAAAGGCGTAGCCGCCGACAATCGCAAACAGGATCAGAACGATAATGGTGTTGCGCAGCCGCATCGGACTTGAGTCGGATTAGGGGGCGCCTCAGTTGCGCCGTTCCCACCACACAACGATCCCGGCGATCAGCAGCATCTCGGGCAGGAACAGCACCGCAAACGCAAACACTATGGAGAATTGCGCGGTAGTCAGGCGAAAGCGTGACGCGCGGATCGACCGCGGCCTGATCGAGATCGAATTTTCCTCGCCGGTCAGCCAGTCGGCGCTATTGATGAAAAAATCGCGGTTGAAGAACGTCGCCACGTATTGATTGTCGGCAAACTCGGTGCTGCCGAACACCACCATGCGCGCATCGCCCTTGCCCCAGCCAAGCTGCTCCAGGTTGCCGTCCACCGCCATCACCACCGTGATCGGTCCGCGCGTGTCCTTGGCTGTCAGTTCGGCCTTCTGCTGGCGGAACAGCGTGTCGAGATCGACCTCCGCCCACGACGTTTCGCTGGTCTTCGCGATTGGCGTTACGGTCAGTCCGTGTTTCAGATCGGGTTCGGCGCTAAGCGACCGGGACATCGCAAACACGGTGCGCTGCTTGAAATCCTTGGTAATCGGATGCTCGCCGTAGGTCTGCACGAGAGGATTGAGGCCGAGCGCGGGACCTTCGAACAGCCTCACCACCTGGTCCACCACGATATCGTTGCCGACCTTGACCCCCCAATCGCCCGCCAGCTTCACCATCGTCGTTTCGTCGATTGGATTGTCGGGGCGCTGCGGCCGGTACATCGCGATCATGCGCCCGCCATGCTTCATATAGTCATTGAGCGAATCGATCTCGTGCTGGCCGAGCGGCTTGATCGGTCCGGCGACTATGACCAGGTTGGCGTCGTCGGGCACCTTGGGCAATTGCGCGAGTTCGAGCTTGCGAACCTCGTAGCCCTCGCCTTCCAAATCTTTCTTGATTGCGCCGTAGCCCGACTGGGTCTCGGCATCGTCGGGATCCGCCTCGCCGTGCCCGTCGAGGAACTCGACCACCTTCTTGCTGCTCCTAGTCGCGCGGATGATCGCGTTGGTCAGCGCTTCCTCGTTGAGCTCGGTGACGTTGGTGCCCTCGCCGTTGTCGCCGCCGTACTGCATATGCGTGGTGCCCATCACCGAAACTTTGAAACGCTCGGCGAGCTCGGGATGCTTGTCGGGATCGACCAGCTCGTAAGTGAGCTTGGGCGAGTAGTACGCAAACGTCTCGTAGAGTTCGCGCGCGGTGGGATTCTCGCCGCCCTGAAAGAAGCCGTAGAGCTTGAGCGGCTTCTGCAAACCCTTCACCACGTTCACCGACTGGCTCGAAAGGCTGTAAACCTTCTCGGCCGTCAGGTCGAGCCGGGTATGATGGAGCGTCGAGATATAGTTAATCGCGACCAGCAGCCCGATGTAGGCAGCCGAGTAGATGACGGCATTGGCGCCGTAACGCGCCGAGCGTCCGGTGGTGATCGATGAAAGCTCGGAGCGGCTCGAAGTGATCCACAGGACTATCGCGAAGATGCCGCAGATCAGGTTGACCCACACGAACAGCCGAAAGCCGCTCGAGATGAAATAGTCCACCAGCCCGAATGAGAGCAAAACCAGGCCGAGAATTCCGTAAAGCGCCGCCGATCGCCGCATCCGCCCCTCGCTACCTTACCGCCAGCGCGCCGACTCGACCGAGCGTTGGGTCAAGAACAGCGCCACGAAGATGAGACTCAGAAAATAAACGATGTCGCGCGTATCGATGATGCCGGTGACCATCTGTGCAAAATGGTCCGGCAGCGAGAGATAGCGCACCAGGTCCACCAGCGGCCCCCCGCCTCCCTGCGTCGGCCACGATATGACGAACAGCAGCAGCAGCAGGCCGAAGCAACTGATCGCCGCGATGATCTGATTCTGGGTAAGCGAGCTGGTGAACAATCCTATCGAAACGAACGCAATCGACAGGAACGCCAGTCCGAGATAGCCCGCGAACATCACGCCGACCTCAGGATTGCCGAAGGCTACGAGGATCAGCGGAAACATCCCTGCCAGCCCTATCATGATCAGCATAAAAGCCGCCGCCGCGATGAACTTTCCTGCGACGATCTCGCCGGTCCGGATGGGTGCTGTCAACAAAAGTTCGTAGGTGCCGGTTCGCTTCTCCTCGGCAAAGCTTCGCATTGTGATCGCCGGCACCAGGATGACGAGCACGATCGCCAGATTGTGCAGCATCGGCTCGATTACCCGCTCGTTGAGATTCAAGCGCTGCAACACCTCGGGATTTTGCATCGCGGAGTAGGCGGTCAGCGTCACCTCGAAGTAGCGCAGCAGCGCGAAGAAAAAGAAGCCGCCCAGCAGCAGGAACACCGTCATCACGACGTAGGCAACCGGCTGCAGGAAATAGCCTGAGAGCTCCTTGCCGGCGATTGTAAGAGAATTTTTCATTCCAGCGGCACGGGTCGCTTAGGTATGCCCCGCTCCAACCTCCTCCAGCGTTTCCTCGGCGCTCGCGCCGTCTCCATGACGCTCCTTGGTGATAGCGTTCAGGAAAATATCTTCGAGCGAGGTCCCGGCCGGGAGCTGCTTCAAGTATTCCTCGAGCACTACCTGGCCGTCGGCGATGATCACGACCTTGTCGCAGATCTGCGAGACCTCGGGCAGGATGTGCGTCGAGAGCACCACCGTTCGGTTGCCCGAGAGATGGTGGATCAGATCGCGAATTTCGTGAATCTGGCGCGGATCGAGACCGATCGTCGGTTCGTCGAGGACCAGCACGGGCGGATCGTGAATCAAGGCCTGCGCCAGGCCAACGCGCTGGCGATAGCCCTTGGACAGCTGGCCGCAAATCCGATGCGACATGTCGGTCAGGCCACAAACTTCGAGCACGTGTTCGAGCGCCGGCTCGATCTTCGCGCGCGGGACACCGCGGAGTTTTGCGACAAACCTGAGATAGGCCTCGACCCGCATGTCGGGATACAGCGGCGGATTCTCGGGCAGGTATCCGATTTTGCGGCGCGCCTCGAGCGATTGCGAAAAAATATCGAGTCCGTCGATCAGCACGGTGCCCGCGGTCGCCGGCATATAGCCGGTGATGATGCGCATCGTGGTGGTCTTGCCGGCGCCGTTGGGGCCGAGAAAGCCGAGGATGGAACCGTTCTCGGCTTTGAACGATACGTCTCTTACCGCGACAAAGTTGCCGTAAGCTTTAGTTAGGTTTTTAACCTCAATCATTCAGCTCGTCCGATTCCAGAGCCGCCGGGACGCCGTGGCCGGTTCAGCTTCAATTGACGAAGCGGCCTGCCCGGCAATTCAATCAACAACGGAGCAACCGACTAATTAAACACACCACGCCAAAGTGTCAATACGGCGATCTGACATCGGGCAATATTTTCGATTGACATTCGCGGCGCTTTTGCTTTGAGAACCGTATCGGATAGTTTCGATTGATGGCCGCAGAACGCAAGCAACTCATTCTCGTCGACGGCTCCGGGTACATCTTCCGCGCTTTTTTCGCGCTGCCGCCGATGAATACGTCGCGCGGGCTGCCGACCCAGGCGGTGTACGGCTTCATCCGGATGATCCTGAAGCTGCTGAAGGACGTGCGCCCGTCGCATATCGCGATCGTATTCGACTCGCCGAAGAGAACTTTTCGCGACGATCTGTTCGCCGAGTACAAGGCCAACCGCGCCGAGGCGCCCAACGACCTCGTCGTGCAGATTCCCTACATCCATCGCGTGGTCGAGGCGTTTCGGATCAAGTCGCTGATGCTCGATGGATTCGAAGCCGACGACGTGATCGGCACGCTCGCCAAGCGCGCCGCGCACGAGCATTTCATCGTCACGATCATCACCGCGGACAAGGACTTCATGCAGCTGGTCGGCCCGAACGTCACGCTGTGGGACACGATGGCGACCCGCGAAAAGCGAATCGGAGTGCGCGAGGTCAAGGAGCGCTTCGGCGTCGAGCCGGCGGCGCTGGTCGATATCCAGGCGCTTACCGGCGATACGATCGACAACGTCAAAGGTGTGCCGGGGGTCGGCGAGGTAAAGGCCGTGGCGCTGGTCAAGAATTTTGGCAGTATAAAGGGAATCTACGAGAACCTGGACCGTATCGGTGAGGTTATTCACGGCGAGAAAACCGTCAAAGGAATTGCTGGCTGGCTCAGGGAGCATCGTGCCGAGATGGACCTCGCGTTGCGCCTGGTCCGCATCGACACCGACGTGCCGCTGAGCGTCGAGCCCGACGAATTCGCGTGGCGGGGCGTGGACGAGCACGCGGCTGCGGAACTGATGCGCGAGCTGGAGTTCCATTCGATCCTGCGCGAGATATCGCCGTCGCAGGTGGAGCTTCCCGGTCTGGAATCGGCCGCGAAGCCGGCCCCCGCCGTCGCCGGGAAGGATCTCGCCGACGCGCTCAAGACTCTTGGCCACGCGCCGCGCATCGCGTTTGACCTCGCCATCGCCGAGGCCGGTCAGGAGCGGTTGCAGCTCGCAAGCGCCGACCAGACAATCGTCGTCGAACATGACGGGATTGCGAGCGCCGCGCCAATTCTCGGCTCCGAGCGCCCGCCCAAATCGTGCCACGATCTGAAGACTCAAATCGGAGCGTTCGCCCGGCACGCAGTCGCGCTCAAAGGCGTCGATTTTGACACGATGCTGGCGGCCTTTCTGATCAATTCGGGACAGCCGGAGCCGCGGCTGGCCGATCTGTATCACGAGTACCTTGCTCCGCTAGGCGCCAGCGGCACGCCGGGCACGAATGCGGAGCTGGTGAGAAATCTTCGCGACGCGTTGGCGCCGCGGCTGGAAGCCGACGGGCTCAGTTCGCTGTTCGCCGACATCGAGATGCCGACCGCGCCGATTCTGGCGGCGATGGAAGCCGCGGGAATCGGCGTCGACGGCGACGCGCTCAAGATCATCTCGAAGGAATTTGCCGAGCAACTGAATCGGCTGGAGCGCGAGTGCTACGCGCTGGCCGGACGCGAGTTCAATCTCAACTCGCCGACGCAGCTGCGCGAGCTGCTGTTCAACGAGCTGAAACTTTCGGCCAAGGGCCTGAAAAAAACCAAGAGCGGATTTTCGACCGACGCCGATACGCTCGAGAAGCTCGCGGCGGTGCATCCCATGCCGCGCAAGCTGATCGAATACCGCACGATTTCGAAATTGAAGTCCACTTACGCCGACGCGCTGTCCGAGGTGATTCGCTCGGGCACCGGGCGAATCCACACCACTTGGCATCAGGCGCTGGTCGCGACCGGACGGGTCAGCTCGAGCGATCCGAATCTGCAAAACATCCCGACCCGCAGCGCCGAAGGCCGCCGGATTCGCCGGGCGTTCGTGCCGAAGCCGGGATGCGTCTTCGTGTCAGCCGACTATTCCCAGATAGATCTGCGCGTGCTGGCCCATCTGTCGGGCGACAAGACATTGGTGGACGCGTTCATCACCGGCGAGGACATCCACGTGCGGACCGCGACCGAGGTACTGGGAGTCACGCCGGACAAGGTCAATGCCGAAGCGCGGCGACTGGCCAAGGTGATAAACTTCGGGATCATTTACGGGATGGGGCCGCAACGGCTGGCGGGCGAGCTCGGAATTGCGTTGGCGGAGGCCTCGGACTACATCAAGCGATACTTCGAGCGGCTGCCGGGCGTGCGTGCGTGGCTGGATGAGACGGTTCGCAATGCGCGCACGACGGGCTACGTAACGACGATGTACGGGCGGCGCCGTTATCTGCCTGAGCTCAACGCCCAGCCGGGCGGGGCTCGGGCGCAGGCAGAGCGAATCGCCATTAACACACCGATCCAGGGCACGGCGGCAGACCTGATAAAACTCGCTATGATACGGCTGGATGGGGTGCTTCGAGAGCGCGGGCTGGGCACGCGGATGATTCTGCAGGTGCATGACGAATTGCTGCTGGAAGCGCCCCAAGACGAGTGGCGAGAGGCGGCCGAGATGGCAAAATGCGAAATGGAGGGGGTAGCCGAACTTAAAATTCCACTGAAGGTGGAGCTGAAATCCGGACCAAACTGGGCTGAGATGATCGGCGCGGCATGAGAAATCCGCTGAATTTAGTCGCCCGCACCTGCGTCTACTAAATTGAGAACACCAGGCCGCCACGACGGTGATGAAGCCGAGCTAATCGATCGCTCCCGCAAGGGCGATTCCGAGGCGTTTGGCGTTTTGGTGGAACGTTATCAGCGCCGGGTGGTCGGAGTGGCGCTGGCGGTAGTGCACAATCAGGATGACGCGATTGAACTGGCGCAAGAGACATTTATTCGCGCCTTCGAAAACCTTGCGAAATTCGAATCGCGGTCGAGCTTTTCAACCTGGCTGTATCGAATCGCGGCCAATCTCGCGATCGATTTCTGGCGCCGCGAGGGACGCCATGTGGTTCTTCATGGAGAAGACGCCGAAAACGAAATCGGCAAGATGCCGACCAGTCAGGGAGACTCATTCAAGGAAGTCAGCCGCAGTGAACTCTCAGCGCGCCTAAAGCAAGCGCTGGAGGAGTTGACGCCGGAACATCGTGCAGTGATACTTTTACGCGAAGTCGAAGGAATGTCGTACGACGAAATCAGCGACGTTTTGCAGTGTCCGAGAGGAACGGTCATGAGCAGGTTGCACTATGCTCGAACCCACCTGCGCAACATCTTGAAGGACGTGTCCGGAAGCTGAGCGCGATATGGCTGAATGCGGTGAAATAGGCATGATGCTCGGCGCGTTCGAGGACTCCGAACTCGAGCCCAACGAGATGCAGGAAGTCGCGTTTCATCTGGCGCGATGCGAATCCTGCGCCGCCGTCCTGGCCGATTACTCGACGCTCGGACGAGACCTCAGATCGATTGCGGCAGAGCCGTCGCTGGCCGGATTTTCGAGCGCGGTAATCGCTCGCGTCGATCGTCTGCCACAGCCCGTGCTGGCGAGACTCGCGCGTTTCTTGAGGCGCCAGGCGGATGCGGTAGGCTCGGGCTTCGCGTGGGGCGGCGCGGTAGCCGCGGTCGCCGTCGTGACGATAATTCTGATGACACCGTATGCCGAGCAGTTCGCCAATCGAGGGCCGCACTCGACGACTTCGATCGCCAACACCGGGCAAGAAGCCTCCGCGGGAGCAAATCAAGTGGCGCAAGCGGCGGCCAGCGAGCCGACAATGGCGGATAACGATTCTCACGCCGACATCTCGCGGCTCGAGTCGGAAAACCATTCGGTTGCAGTCTGGAGCGAGCCTCGCAGGGACACGACAGTCATTTGGTTACCGGATCAGCCTTAGGCCGCCATGACGCTGCGCCCCGGTAGCCTTAGCTTCCTTATTATCGCGATCACGGCCTTCGGGACGCCGGGTCTCACGTACGCTCAGGCGGGACCGAAGCAGGTGACCGTTTATATCGACTCGGTTATGGCCGCGGATACCAACGAGGGAACCGACCCGCGGCTGGCGCCGATGGGCAAGAAGCTGCAGGGCCTGTTCGGCTTTTCGACTTACAGCCTGATCGGTCACAACGAGGGGCAGACCGATTGCGGCAAGATGATCGCGTTCACGCTGCCGGGCGGCAAAATTCTCCACGTGCAGCCGCGCGCTATCGACGGCGACATGATCGCGATGGAGATCGTGCTGTTCGACGGAACTCGCCCGCTGATGACCACCGACCTGAAGCTCAAGAACAATGGGACGTTGATCATCGGCGGCCCGCGCTACGAGCAGGGGATGATGATCATCTCGATTGGCGCGAGCACCGGCGGATCGCATCCGATGCAGGCTCAAGTCGGCACCCCGGCCCAGGCAAATACCCGCTAGCAGGGCTGAGCCCTGCACCCAGTGTTAGGGCCGCGCTCCGTTGTCGCGCGCCCGTCAGAGCGGATCGAAATACGGCGCGATGCGGCCGCCTGAATGGAACTCGTGCGCGAGTCCAATCCACTTGCGATCGATTCCGTGCAAGGGCTCCGGCAGGCGGTCGAGCGGGAAGAAACCGGCGGCAATCGCCTCGAGCGGATTTGGTTTGAGCTCGCCACCGACGATTCGACAATAGAAAAGCATCGAGTAGATATGCCGGGCGGGTGAGCCGCACTTCCTGCTGTCGATTACGGCGATCAAGCGCTCGGGTTCGACGATAAGCCCGGTTTCCTCGCGCGCTTCTTTGGCCGCGTTCTCCGCGGGCGATACACCAACGTCGCAGAACCCGGTGGGATACCACCATTTGCCGGTCGGCCGCTGAATCAAAAGAATTTCGTCGCGCTCGTTGAATGCGATCACGCCGCATCCCGACGCCGCCGTGACGTATCCTTCGTAACCGGCGATCACCTGCTCGCGCCATCGCCGGCGCAATGCTTCGGCATCTTCGTCGTTCGCGCCGGCAAGGACCGCGTGCATTCGGGCGGCCTCTTTGAGCAATTCCTCGTAGCGTTCGGAGTCGAAGCCGTCGGGCTTGAACGCCAGTCCGGTCCGCGCGATCGCGGTTATGCGTTCTACGAAGCGCGCCAGTTCGGCGAGCAGATCAGAATCCGCCATTGGAATCGCTAGCCGCTCGACGCGGAGCCGCACACCGACCACGCGGCGTCGGCAAGCGCGGGTACCAGCTGCTTCATGCCGGCGAACAGAGGATCGTCGGCCTGTCCGAGCACGAATCGGGCGTAGCTGCCCTCCATGATGATCGCGAGCTTGAACAGCGCCAGCGCCTGATAGAAGGGAAAATCGCGCATCGCGCGCCCGGTGCGGCGCTCGTATCGATCGATCATCTCGCGCCGCGTCAGCCATCCTTCGGCGGCGTTCATGCTGGCGATCACGCCGCCCGCCGCGCGGTCGTTTGGGTCGGGCCAGTAGGTCAGCATCCAGCCGAAATCGGCCAGCGGATCGCCAATGGTGGACATCTCCCAATCGAGCACGGCGATCGCGCGGGCGCTGCCGGGGTCGAACATCACGTTGTCGAGCTTGTAATCTCCATGAACGATCGTGGGCGCCGGCGACTGTGGGATTCGCGCGCGGAGCCAATCCTTGACGTTTTCCATCACGGGCAGCGGGCGGGTGTGCACAATCGTGCGCTCGAGCTGATCGGTCCATCGCTTGAGCTGGCGTTCGAGATAGCCGTCAGGCCGTCCGAAACCCTCAAGACCGACCGCGCGCCAATCGACTTCCTGCAGCGCGACGAGCACATCGACCATCTGTTCGCTGACCCGGCGGCGAAGCTCGGGGGTTTGAGCGAAATGCCGGTTGTCCGCTCGCACTACCTCGCCGCGCATGTACTCCATCAGGTAAAACGGCGCGCCGAGATATGACGGGTCATCGCACGCAGCGTACACGCGCGGCACCGGCACGGCGGTGTTCTGGAGAGCCTTGAGCACGCGATATTCGCGCATCACGTCGTGCGCGGTCGGGAGCAGCGATCCACGCGGCGGACGGCGCAGCGCCCAGCAATGGACGTCGAAATGAATCAGATGGACCTCGTTGGAATGGCCGAACGAGATATTTTCGGAGCGAAGCGCGGCGGTGTCGCCGAGCTTGCGCTCATCGAGGAACCGCTTCAAGCCGGCGAGATCCACCGTGGCCGACGGTCCGGTTTTTTCCTGCGTTGAAGTACTCATCGAGCCGTACTGTTTTCGCAAACGCGGTTCGCGGTCAAGTGAAATTGACCTGGCTGTGCCGATTGGGCTGCCGCCGCCTCCGCTTTGGCGTCTTGCGACGGCAAAGCGCGGACCTGTACAAAGAAATGCAGTGAACGCAGCACCGAAGTTGAACGACAGCCAGCACACCGGGCAGTTGGCCGCGATGATCCGCCTGGCGCGGCCCCATCAATGGGTCAAGAATGCGCTGGTATTGGCGGCGTTGGTATTCGGCCAGCGTCTGTTCGTTTTTCACGATGTCGTGCTTGCGGTCATCGCAGTCGTCGCGTTCTGCGCGCTTTCGAGCGCCGGTTACGTTCTCAATGACATCGCCGACCGCGAGGCGGATCGGCTGAATCCCGAAAAATGCGACCGCCCGCTGGCGCGCGGCGATATCACGGTTGGCGCGGCAAGCAGGGCGGCCTTCTCGCTGGCAGCGATTGCGGCCGTGCTGAGCATCGTATTGGGCCCGGCGTTCGTGGGAATCGCACTGCTGTACGTCGCGCTCCAGTTTGGGTATTCGCTGTGGGCCAAGCATCAGGTGGTCATCGACGTGATCGCGGTTGCGATTGGCTTCGTGCTGCGCGCATTCGCCGGCGGCGTCGCAATCCACGTCGAGGTATCGCCGTGGCTGGTCTTCATCACGTTCGTGTTGGCGCTGTTCCTGGTGCTGGCGCGCAGACGCCACGAACTGATTGCGC
>NZ_JBEKFG010000061.1:0-24042 GCF_050013435.1 Binatus sp. (SeqCode)
GCACGGGCAAAGTCACCAACAAGCTCGAGAAGGACGGCGAGAAGCAGATCGAGGGCGACTTGATCGTGCTCAATCAAAAGGGCGAGCCCGCGATTCGCGGCAGCTTCCGCGCCGCCTGCGCGTAAGCGCAGGGGGAGCCTGAACGCATGCGACACCCGCCGTGGGTGCAGGGCTGAGGCTTGGCCTTGGCGACGGGCAGGGGTGACCCCTGCACCCGGTATTAAGGCCGCCCGCCGTTGGCGGGCGCGGCCCCTGCCAACAACTTAATCCTGCGCTGCCGTCGCCACGGCCAAGGGGATGGGGCCTGCCTGTGGATGGAATTGTTCAAGGATTGTGGATAGTTAGCGCGCAAGTGCGCTGTTTCGCTTGATAAGCTAAGCAGAATCCGGCAAAGAAGACGGATAAGTTTTGCTCTGGCGGGCGGGTGGGCTTTCGCAGGGCGGCTTGGAGGCGCAACATAGTCCTGATGGGTGAACCCAGGTACATCATAGTTCACGGCCATTTTTATCAGCCGCCGCGCGAGAGCCCGTGGACGGGTTTAATCCCACCTGAGCATGGCGCTGCCCCGTTTCCGAACTGGAACGAGCGAATTCTGAGCGAATGTTACACGGCCAACGCTCATGCCCACACGATGCAGGGGCCAGTCGTTCACGTTCGCAACAATTACGAGTCTCTCAGCTTCGATGTCGGGCCGACGCTGGCAGCATGGCTGCAGAGGCACGGCAAGGCCGCCTATCGCGCAATAATTCGCGGCGATGCGTTGTATGCCAATGCGCACGGCGGCCATGGCAACGCGATCGCACAGTCGTACAGTCATTCGATACTGCCGCTGTTGCCGCCGCGCGATCGCGAGCTGCAGATCGCGTGGGGTATCGACGATTTCGTGTTCCGATTCGGCCGCAAGCCGGCCGGGATGTGGATCCCCGAGTGCGCCGCCGACGACGACACGCTTGCGTCGATCGCGGCGGCCGGGATCGAGTTCGTCATCGTCGCGTCGGATCAAGGAAAGTTCAGCGGCCCGCGCGCCGAGTCGCGCAATGCCGGGCCGTTCCAATGGCGCCGGGGCGATTTGAGCCTGGCAGTGTTCCGCTTCGACCGTGAGTTATCCACGACCGTCTCCTTCGGCAACGGATTGGCCGACGGCGCCCGGCTGGCGGACTGGATTGCCGATACCGCGCTCAAGCTGGAGCCCGGCACCGTGCTGATGCTGGCGACCGACGGCGAAACGTTTGGGCATCATAACAAACACGGCGCCGCCGAGCTGGCGCGCGCCCTGATGGCGCTGGAGCGCCGCGACGACGTGATTCTTACCAGTTGCGCGGACTACCTGGCGACGCATCCGGCGGCGGGATCGTTCGAGATTGCGTCAGCCAGTTCATGGAGTTGTCCGCACGGCGTCGAACGATGGCGCTCGAACTGCGGATGCCGTCACGATCCGAACACCTCGCAGGAATGGCGGGGGCCGTTTCGCGCCGCGATGGATTTCGTGAAAAACCATACCGAGGCGACTTACGACCGCTTCGCCCCGGCGATTGTGAAAGAGCCCGGCGCGATCCTGCGCGGCGCAATCCGTTTGCTGATCGATCCGAATCCCGCCGTCCACGAAGAGTTTTTCAAGCGCTTCAAGGTTGCCGACGAAGGTAATCGCGCAGCGCTGCTGCGGATGTTCGAGATGGTTCGCGCGGGCCAGGCGGCGCTGACGAGTTGCGGGTGGTTCTTCGATGATTTCGGAGGCCTGGAGGGGCGCGTCGTACTCACCTGGGCGGCGCGTGCGGTCGAACTCGCGGCGGAGCATTCGGCGAGCATCGAAAATGAACTGCTCGAGCGGCTGCGCGGAATCAATTCGAACCGGCGCGAGAACGGCGACGCCGCGACCCTGTACTTAAGCTTGAAAACGCGCGAAGCTCGCGGTCGCGTTTGACCTCCAAGCTTAATCGACAGGGGCTCGTGCGATGCCTTCGACCGAAGCGACTCATATCGATTCGACGCTGACCGAATCGCGCAAGTTTCCGCCCCCCGCCGAGTTCAGTGCGCGCGCATGGGTCAAAAGCCTCGACGAGTACCATGCGATCTGCAAGCGCGCTGACGCCGACCCGGAGGCATTCTGGGCCGAATGCGCGCGCAACCTTGCCTGGTTCCATCCGTTCGGCAAAACGCTCGAGTGGAATTTTCCGCATGCGAAGTGGTTTGTCGGCGGCACGATCAACGCCGCCTACAATTGCCTCGATCGCCATCTCGACGGTCCGCGCCGCAACAAAGCCGCGCTGATTTGGGAGGGCGAGCCGGGCGACTCGCGCGTGCTGACCTACCAGATGCTCGCCGACGAAGTGGCCAGGTGCGCCAATGCGTTGAAGAGCATCGGCGTCAAGGATGGCGACCGCGTCGCGATCTACATGCCGCTGGTGCCGGAGGCGGCGATCGCGATGCTGGCGTGCGCGCGAATCGGTGCGATTCACTCGGTGGTCTTCGGCGGCTTCTCGTCCGAAGCGCTGGCCGATCGGATCAACGACGCGGAAGCGAAGGTCTGTATCACCGCGGACGGCGGATGGCGCCGCGGGCAAATCGTCGAGCTCAAGAGCAATGTCGATGAGGCGCTGAAAAAGTGTCCATCGATCCGGAAAGTCGTCGTGCTCAAGCGGGTCGGCAACAAAGTCGAGATGCGCAAAGGGCGCGACCTGTGGTGGGACGAGCTGGTTCCCGCGCAAAGCCCGCGATGCGAGGCCGCCGCGCTCGACTCCGAGCATCCGCTCTACACGCTTTACACCAGCGGCACGACTGGCAAGCCCAAGGGCGTCGTGCATACGATCGGCGGATACCTGACGCACGTGCTGATGACGATGAAGTGGGTGTTCGACTTGAAGGAGGACGACATCTACTGGTGCACTGCGGATATCGGATGGGTGACAGGCCACAGTTACACCGTGTACGGGCCGCTGGCGGCGGGTGCGACGGTCGTGATGTACGAAGGCGCGCCGAACTTTCCCGACAACGATCGCTTCTGGCAGATAATCGCGAAGTACCACGTCAGCATCTTCTATACCGCGCCCACTGCGATACGGACGTTCATCAAATGGGGCGACGCGTGGGTGAAAAAGCATGACCTGTCGAGCCTGAGATTGCTCGGTTCGGTCGGCGAGCCGATCAATCCCGAAGCCTGGATGTGGTACCGCAAAGTTATCGGCGGCGAGCGATGCCCGATCGTCGATACGTGGTGGCAGACCGAGACCGGCGGCATCATGATAAGCCCCATGCCCGGCGCGATCGCCGCCAAGCCCGGCTCCGCGACGTTGCCATTGCCCGGCATCGCAGCCGACGTCGTCACGCGTGAGGGCAAGAGCGTCGGCGCCAACCAGGGCGGCCTGCTGATCGTGCGCAAGCCGTGGCCCGGGATGCTGCGAACGATCTACCGCGACCCCGAGCGCTACAAGAACAATTACTTTGTTCAGATCGACGGCGCCTATTTCACCGGCGACGGCGCCCGACGCGATCAGGACGGCTACCTATGGATCATGGGCCGCGTGGACGACGTGATTAACGTGTCGGGCCATCGGCTCGGCACGATGGAGATCGAAAGCGCGCTGGTCTCGCATGCGGCGGTTGCCGAGGCCGCGTGCGTCGGGCGCCCCGACGAGATGAAGGGGCAGGCCGTGGTCGCATTCGTCACGCTCGAGGGCGGGCGCAAGGGCGATAGCAAGTTGCGCGACGAATTGCGTGCGCACGTGGTCAAGGAAATCGGCGCGCTGGCCCGTCCCGACGACATCCGCTTCACCGAGGCGCTGCCCAAGACGCGCAGCGGCAAGATCATGCGGCGCCTGCTGCGGCAAATCGCGTCGGGCGATGAGACGCTTGGCGATACGACGACGCTCGAGGATTTGTCGGTGCTCGCCAGGCTGCGCGATAACGAGGAGTGATTGAATGTGAAACCCTGCGCGGGTTTCACCCTTCCGCGGCAGGGCTGAGCCCTGCACCCGGTAACGAATCGAAAAATCCGCGCGGCGCGTCTTTTCGCGACTACGCGATGGCAGGAGTGACCCGTGGCAGGGGTGACTCCTGCACCAGTGTTAAGCGCAGATGCGGGCGGAGAGCCACGCGGTCTGACAGCCAGGGCGAGGAAACCGATTTACCAACCTTCGAGAAGATTTCCCGCAACCAGCCTGGGGATGACAGGCGTGATCGAGAACTGGAGGTCCCATTTCTGGCCGAAGACGTCAGGATGAACCGGCATGTACTGAGGTTGAACCGCAAGTTTCACGGGGAGCGGACCGATTTTGATTACCTTGCTAACCGACAGGCCAATCGGGAACGTTACCTTGTTGCCGTTGCTCGCGTACCAATTGACAAGCATGTTCGGCGCTGTGCCTATGCCCCAACCATCGCCCGGCAGATAGGCAAAGAAGTATTGAAGGTTCATTTGGCTCACAGTTTGCGAGCCATTGCCGCCGACCGAGAACCACTGTTGCGGAAATACTCCCGCCAGCCACTTATCACCCAGGTACCCGAATACGCCGGCTGGTCCTAGCTGCCATTTGTTCTGCCCGAGCCTCGAGTTGCTCGCGGTAGGGAGAATAAAAGTGGGACCTGCGCCCAGCAGCCAGGGGCCGGCAAGCTTCGGGCTGGGCGATAGCACCGACCCGACTATTGTGTCGCCAAAACCGGTGACGCGATGGAGATGGAGGCTCTCGTTCACATAGGGCGTGGAGTTCATCACCTGGAATACCGGCCGGGTGATCAGGTTCCAGTCATCGGTCAACGCCAGGGGCAGCACCGGCTGAAACTGCAGGTTCACGACGTTGCGATCAGGCTTGTTGAGCCAGTAAGTGTTTTGCTGGAATTGCAGCGCCCAGATGCTCGAAATCGGGTTAGACAGTTGTTTGTTAACCTCGGTGAGCGATTCGTTATCCGCCGTGTCCGCCGCCGCGGGGGACACGACCGTCAACACGAGCGCGAGACAAAAAAGCAACTGCACATATCCAAGCTTCATTCTGGCCATCCTTTTGCCGCTCGAGTATTTGCACACGATTCGCATCATTCGATTTGCTTGCTGAAAGATCATGGGTTTCTCTTTGGCTGCTATCTTTTCAGCATCCTATCGAGAGCGGGATTCATCGCCCTAACCGAAAGCAAGGGCGACGCTGAACATCAATTGCCGGCCCGACGGGGTAGCACGCGCGTCGAACTCTTCATAGTAGCGCAGCGAGAAGAGCCCGTACTTGGTCAGTAGATTGATTGAAGGTCCTGCCGAATAGACCTGTGCGCGCGTATCCTCCAGCGTCTTGATCGCTGCGGCAGCGGTTTGGTTTTGGATAGCGATATTTATCTGGTTGTTCGTTGTCTGCCACTGGGCATAGCCTACCGCGCCCACGGTAAGCTGCTGGAAAATTTTGCTGTTCAAGTTGAGGGTCTTTCCCGCACCCCACTCGAGCGGGACGACATCGCCGAGCGTATAGGGTCTGCCCATTTGCGAAGCGTACAGCAGGTAGTGTGCATAAATGGAGAGCGACCAGGTTCGAGCGGCGTCGGCGTAGGCGATACCTCCAAGGCCAAAGGCGCCCGTCCAGTGGCCATAGCCAATGCTGACCGCCGCTTTCGAGTTGTACGGTCCTGAAGGCGCGAAGAAGCCCGAGGAGACGACGGCGTCCAGCTGGCGAAAGTGCCAGCCGAAATCTACCGGCTCCACGTAAATATCGCCGATGCTGCCCTTGGTTACCCCGGCGGAAACTTGTTGCGATGGCGAGCTCCCGGGCGGACTCAGGTTGGGTTCCAGGCTCGCAGTACCACTGGCATCGGCAATGGCAAACGGCACATCGATAAACAATCCATAGTTCGCGCCCAGGACCTTATATGGCGAGGTCCAGCCGATAATGTTCTGGTCAACGAATTCGTCGAGACTGCCGCTGACATTAAGCTTGGAAGTCCCCATACTCGCGGTCGCGATCTTACCCCCGGTCCGGAACGGTCCTGACGGCGGTGACTTGACTGTTAGGAAATCGCTGCTTGAGGCGTGATAGTACGACCAGACGTTTGAATAGAAAATGCCTTCCGGCGCCTGCTGCGCACTGAGCAAGCCGTCGGTTCCCATCAGCCAGTCACCGTGCTGGGCGTGCGCCGGCTTCGCGAAAAGAATCAAAAGTGCCAGGCAGCCTGAAGCTACGAGCACCGGTCTGAATCGCATCAATTTGTTTTTTCCTGCCGCAGGAATATTCACGATTCCCCCAGATTCGCGTTCAGATTCGCGTTGACGTGCGGAACATACTCTTCTAATGTCGGTCCGGCAACAACATTAGGGACGCTTGTCAAATATGTTCCCCGGATGACCGGGACGTCAAAAGAAGGCAGTCAGAGAGTTGTCAGGGCGGACGTGCTGGCGCATTGTTTACAGATTCGCGTCTGGGCCGAATCCAGAAAGGGCGTTCTTCTTGCCCGACGCCGAATCGTGCCGTAAGGGGATCTTCAAAATCAGCGCAGGCTGACTGAACCAAGCAACCGCAGAAAGGGCGAATCAATGAAAATTACCGGCATCGGCGTCAAGGAACCAGCGCCTCGCGAGTTCCCCTGCGCTTCCAGAGTGATTTATCTCGCTATCCTCGCGTGTTCGCTCTTCTTCGCGAAGGTGGCGCCAGCCTGCACCGGCATCAGGCTCAGAGCTGAGGACGGGACCGTCGTTTACGCACGCACACTTGAGTTCAACGTCGATCCTGACTCCGATGTGATCATGGTGCCGCGCGGCTATGCGCGAACCGGTACCACACCGGATGGCGAGAATGGGCTGAAATGGACCTCCAAGTATGCCTCGCTCGGAGCCAACAGTCTCGGGCTGCCGCTTTTGGTCGATGGCGTCAATGAGAAGGGCTTGGCCGCTGGCCTGTTCTATTTTCCCACGACCGCCGGCTACATGAAGTACAATGCTGCCGAGGCTTCCAGGACCATCGCGCCCTGGGAGCTTGCTTCGTGGATTTTGGAGAATTTCGCGACGGTCGAAGAAGTCAAACAGAACATTGGAAGGATCGCGGTCGCGGAGGTCGTGTTCAAAAAGTGGGGCATGGTCATACCGGTCCACTTCGTGGTGCATGACGCCTCGGGCAAGAGCATCGTGATCGAATACATCGAAGGAAAACTCCATGTCTACGACGACGTGCTGGGGGTGTTGACCAATTCGCCATCCTTCGACTGGCACATGACCAATCTGCGCAATTACGTAAACTTCTCAGTGGTGAATGTTCCGCCGGTGAAAGTCGACGGCATCACGCTGACCGGACTTGGCCAAGGCACAGGGATGCTCGGGATGCCGGGCGACTTCACTCCGCCGTCGCGGTTTGTCCGGGCGGTCGCTTACAACACATCGATTCTGCCTTCCAAGACCGGCGAAGAGGCGGTGCTCCAGGCGTTTCACATTTTGAACAATTTCGACATTCCCGAAGGCGTGGCCCGCGAGGAACAAAAGGACGCGCACGGTAACGTCATCGCCGACCGCACCATGTGGACGAGTGCCTCCGATTTGAAGGCGAGGCGATACTACTTCCGGACTCACGAGAACAGCCAGATTCGTTCGGTGGACCTGATGAAAATGCCTCTCGATGCCAACAGCATCACGACCTTTTCCATGAAAGGGCCGGAGGTCATCAAATCACTTAACCCCTAGGTGGACTGACAGAAGAAAGGATGAACCAATGAAAATTACCGGCATCGGCGTTAAAACACCCGCGCCCCGCGAGTTCCCCCGCACGTCCAGAGCGATATATCTCGCCGTCCTTGTATGCTCGCTCTTTTTCGCGAAGCCGGCGCCTGCCTGCACCAGCATCAGACTCAGAGCCGACGACGGGACCGTCGTGTACGCGCGCACGATGGAGTTCGCTATCGTTATGGATTCCAGCGTGCTCGTGGTCCCGCGCGGCTATGCGCGAACCGGTACCACACCGGAGGGCGAGAATGGGCTGAAATGGACCAGCAAGTATGCGTCGGTCGGCGTCAACAACGGTGGCGATAACCCGTTTTTGGTCGATGGCGTCAATGAGAAGGGATTGGCTATTGGCCTGCTCTATTTTCCCGGGAGCGTCGGCTACATGAAGTACCACGCCGCCGAGGCCTCCAAGACCGTCGCGCCCTGGGAGGTCGGTTCCTGGATTTTGGAAAATTTCGCGACGGTCGAAGAAGTCAAACAAGGCATCGGACGCATCGTAGTCCCGGCGGTGGTGGTCAAGCAGATGGACTTTGTGCCCCCGCTTCACTACGTGGTGAATGACGCCTCGGGCAAGAGCCTCGCGATCGAATATGCGGAAGGAAAACTTCATGTCTATGACGACGTGCTGGGGGTGTTGACCAACTCGCCATCTTTCGATTGGCACATGACCAATCTGCGCAATTACGTAAACTTCTCATTAGTGAATATTCCGCCGGTGAAAGTCGGTGGAATCACGCTGACCGGCCTTGGCCAAGGCACCGGGATGCTGGGGATGCCGGGCGACTTCACCCCGCCGTCGCGGTTTGTCCGAGCCGTGGCTTTCAGCGCGTCGGCGCTGCCGGCCAAGACCGGCGAAGAGGCGGTGCTCGAGGGGTTTCATATTATGAACAACTTCGACATTCCCAACGGCGTGTCCCGCCAGGGAAAGAAGGACGAGCACGGCAACATCGTCGCCGACTACACGGTTTGGACCAGCGCCGCCGATTTGAAGGCGAAGCGATACTACTTCCGGACTTACGAGAACAGCCAGATTCGTTCGGTGGACCTGATGAAAATGCCTCTCGATGCCAAGACCATCACGACCTTTTCCATGACAGGTCCGGAGGTCATCAAATCGCTGAACCCCTAGCTGGGCTGACAGATGCGCTTGCAGGCGACTCTTCCAGCAGTCTTGAGCGTCGTACTGGGCGTGTTGCTTGCATCGTCGGGGCACGCCCAGCAATCCTTGCCGTCGCAGACAACGACGGCAGGCGCCGAATCGCTACAAGATCTCGCCAAGGACACTCTGAATCCGTTTGCTGAATTCATCAAGGTGCCATTTCAATTCACGACCGGGTTCGGCGTCGGCTCGCATGACAGGGTGGGAGCGAGCCTGAATATCGAGCCGCTCGAGCGGTTCGTGCTCAATGCCGACTGGGATATCATCGCGCGACCGAGTTTGAACCTGACCTACGCGCCCGGCCCGAACGAGCAATTCGGATTACAAGATCTGCAGACCTCTTTCTTTCTGACCCCGGCAAAGGCACAGACATGGATCTGGGGTGTCGGGCCGATCTTTCAGTTTCCGACCGCCAGCAGTGAACGATTGGGCACCGGCCGCTGGTCGGCTGGGCCAACTGCGGCGCTGGTTTACGAGCAAGGTCCGTGGTTCGCCGCAATCCTGAGTTACCAACTCATGTCGTTTGCCGGCGATCGCGGCAGGGGAAGCGTCAACCAGACCAATATCGAGCCGCAAGTCAGCTACAGCTTGGACAGCGGCTGGTATGGACAGTGGGATCCGACCATGACTTACAACTGGACGGCCCACACAGCTAACGCCTGGACGATTCCAGTTGGCGTCGATATCGGCAAGGCATTCAAGATTGGAGAGCAGGCGATGAGCCTGCAAGTCGGAGGATACGACTATCCAATGCATCCGGATGGCTCGACGCAGTGGATGATGCGCGCGCAGATGACCTTTCTGTTCCCTAACGGGCCGTTGAAAAAGTAATTTTCAACGCCTGCTCCCTTTTGAGCGACCTCTCGCGGTACAGGGAGGGGCAATTCAAGGAAGAATTTCAAGGCTCGCTTCGGGGAGCTAGTTCAAATGCGATACCGCCGAAGCGTGCGGCGACCTGATTGTAGATCCAACAAAGCAACGCAGCGACGACATAGCCAACGGCGGCGACCACGATCGGAAAGAGAGTGATGAAAAATATCGCTTTCAGAGGGTGGCCGTGTCTGAGCGCCCCCAGAGCAAGAAATACCCCGACGATCCAGGTCATGGTCCCTTTCAATACCGCGACTACCTTTGAGGTTTGCCAGACGCTGAACGACTTGATCTCATGCATCGTGCGTTCTCCTTTCGATGGCTGCCTATAGTCAGTTGGGCTGCAGATGACTTACTAGTTCGGTGACACGGGCCGGATCGATAATGACTATTGCCGCCGCACCGACGGCGAACATGATCACGAATCCCGCCATCAGGCGCAGATAGAAGGCCGGCTGATGGCTGGTCTCGGCGACGGCCGACTTGAAGATCGCGTTGACTCCGGCCGCCAGCGTGAGACCGATCACCGCGTCACGCGCCGCGCTGGTGCCTGCCTGAACGAAAGACGCCAGCGTCAGCGAGATCGCATCGACGTCCACCAGTCCGCTGATAGCCGAAACCACCATCTGCCCGCTGTATCCCACGTACTGTTTGGCGACGCGGGTAACCAGCAGCACGACGGTGAATCCCACGCCGAACTCGAGCGCGGGGCGGATCGAAAACGGGTTGCGGAAGGTGGAATCCGCGACCGTGTTACCTTTTTTCAATGGCGCAGGGGCCAGTATCAGGGCGGCGGCGAAACCCGCGAGCATCATCGCAGCGAAAGCGGGGCTCGCCGCGATCGCGAGCGCCGGGCTGACTACCGCGACCAGCAGCAGCATCCGCGGGAATAGTATCGAATTGGCGATCAGCGAGTATCGGGCTGCCGGCACCGCTGACTTCGGCGCGTCGGCGACTGCGCGCGAGATCCCGGCGGTATAGGCGGTCGTCGAAGCGATAGCGCCAACAATCGCAGTGAGCAATTCGCCGCGTTGGCTCCCGGTAAACTTGGTCAGGAAATAGCCGACATATGAGACGCCGGATACGAGGATTACGAATAGCCAGATCTTGCGCGGTTCGAAAAACCCGAATGGTCCATAGCTGCCGGCCGGCAGCAGCGGGTAGATGATGAAAATCAGGCCGAGAAAACTCAGCGTATCGATGTACTCGCGGTCGGAGATCGCATCGCGCACAAAGTGGCGAAGCTGATCGCGCTCCGCCAGAATCGCCGCGAGCACGATTCCGAGCCCGGCGCCGAACTGACGGTCCGACGTCAAGCACAGGTCAGCCAGGGCGAAGGTCGCCACTGCCGCGAGCTCAGTGGTGATTCCGCTGCGCTCCGGATGCTGCGCGCGCATCACCAGCAGGGTGCCGATCATGCCGGCGAACAATGCGATCGCGATCGCCACGTTGCCGACGTGGCCCGCGACCGCGCCGAGCAGCGCGATTATCAGGAAATCGCGCATCCCGGGACGCGGCGGACCGTCGGGTCCGGGTTCCCGCGTGCGGCCGACCAGGAATCCGATCGCCAGCGCGAGCAGGAATCCCAAGGCGGGTGAGTTGGGGCCGGTCAGCTCGGGCATCGAGGGCAGGATAGCATGGGTGACCCCTGCACCGCAGGGCTGACCCCTGCACCCAACGTTAAGGCCGCGCTCCGTTGTCGCGCGCCATCCCTGGCCGTGGCGACGGCAGCGCAGTATTAAGCCATTGGCGCGGGCCGCGCCCGCCAACGGCGGGCGGCATTAATACTGAGTGCAGGGCTCAGCCCTGCCATCGCGTAGTCGCGAAAAGATGCGTTGCGCAGATTTTCACGTCTTCTCACCGCGGGTGCAGGGGCTGGCCCCTGCCCAAGGAAGCGTGAAACCCACGGTGGGTTTCACATTCAATTAAGTTCCTCTATTTGGCCTGCCTTGCTGACCGGCGGGCCGCGGTGGTATCCTGCTCACGTGAAGTGGGCGTGTGCCCACTTTTTTGTTGGTGTCGCAAAAAGGATTTTCGGTTTCGTCACATAAAGCCGACTCCGACGGCCGTAGCGAGCGAGAGGTGAGAGCAGATGGCGGCCCTGAGGCTTCATCCGACCGCGGAAAAGGTGGTCGAATTGCTCGAGCCGCACATCGAACGCCAGGGTTATGAACTGGTTTCGGTGGATTTTCGCAAGGGCACGCGAAATTCGCTGCTGCGGCTGCTGGTCGACAAGCCGGGCGGCGGAATTGCCCTGAGCGATCTGGAGAAGTTGAGCCCGACGCTGGGCGATTTGCTCGACGTGTATGACCCGGTCGAGGGCCGCTACACGCTGGAGGTCGCGTCGCCGGGAATCAACCGCCCGCTGCGCAAGCTGGAGCATTTCGAGGCGGTCAAGGGTGAACGGGTTAAGCTGCGAACCCATCGCGCGCGCGATGGGCAGAAGTCGTTCGTGGGAACGCTGGTGTCGGTGGGTCAAAGTGGAATCGAGCTTGACGACGAGACGAGCCGCAAGCGGCAGACGATTGGTTTCGACGAGATGTCGGGCGCGAATTACGAGTACAATTTTGACAAAGACAAATAGACGCACAGGCTCCTGCCGATCGGGAGCAACAAAAATTATTGGCGCGCAGCTCTGTCCGCGCCCCGGGGAGGCGGTATGCAGGTCGATCTGAACCGGGTAATCGAGCAGGTCTCCAAGGAAAAAGGCATCGACAAAACGATCGTGATCAACGCGGTCGAGGAGATGATGCATTCGGCGGCGCGCCGCACGTTCGGCCCCGACCGCAATATCGAATCGCGGTTCAACCCCGAACTCGGCGAAATCGAGCTGTTCGAAATCAAAACGGTCGTCGAAAAAGTGGCCAACGCCGCTGCCGAAGCCGACGTCGCCGAGGCGCGCGCGAAGTACGATCCCGAGGCGGAAGTCGGCGACGAAATTTTGATCAAGCTCGATACCGCCACGATGGGCCGCATCGCGGCGCAGGCGGCCAAGCAAAATCTCATCCAGCATATTCGCGACGCCGAGCGCAAACAGATCTTCAACGAGTTCAAGGATCGCAAGCAGGAAGTCGTCTCTGGAATCGTGCAGCGCTTCGAGCGCAAGAACATGATCGTCAATCTCGGCCGCACCGAGGCGATCCTGCCCGAGAAGGAGCAGATCCCCCACGAGCGCTATCGCCAGGGCGACCGCATCCGCGCGCTGATTTTAGACGTCGAGCTGTCGGAGAAGGGACTTTCCATCGTGCTCTCGCGCACCTCGAACGACTTCCTGATGAAGCTGTTCGAGCAGGAGGTGCCGGAAATTTACGAGGGCATCGTCGAGATTCGCCAGAGCGCGCGCGAGCCCGGCGGACGCGCCAAGGTCGCCGTCTATTCCAAGGATTCCGACGTCGATCCGGTCGGCGCGTGCGTCGGAATGAAGGGCACCCGCGTGCAATCGGTGGTGCAGGAGCTGCGCGGCGAGAAGATCGACATCGTGCCGTGGACTGACGACCAGGCCGAGCTGGTGTGCCGCGCGCTGGCGCCGGCCAAGGTCTCCAAGGTCATCATCGACGAGGACGAGCACGCGATGGAGGTGATCGTCCCCGACGATCAACTGTCGCTGGCGATTGGCAAGCGCGGGCAGAACGTGCGCCTGGCGCATCGCCTCACCGGATGGAAGCTCGACGTGCGCAGCGAGATGGAGGCCGAAGAAGAGGCTCGCTCGGCGCGCGCGTCGCTCAACGCAATCCCGGGCATCGGCGATATCAACGCGGAATTGCTGTACCAGTGGGGATTCCGCTCGGCTGAGCAACTGGCGGAGGCCGACGAGACGGCGTTCGACGTCGAGGGAATCAGCGCCGAGCGCGCCACCCAGATAATCAACGCGGCGCGCGAGCACGTCGCCAACAAGAAGATCGCCGCCGAAGCGAAGGCCGCGGCTGCCGCCGAGGCGGCCGAGGCTGCTGCGGCCCTTGCGGCGGAAGCTGCGCTGGCAGCCACCGAAGCGCAGCCCGTGGAGGCGGCCGCCGAAACGATCGCGGTGGAATCCGCGCCGGCCGCCACTGAAGATGCGGGAGAAAAGTAATCTTGCACTTATTCACGGACCCCGGCGTACGTGTGTGGGATGCATGACGCAGGATGCGAAGGCGGCGATGGTGCGAATTGCAGTCGTCGATGGGCGCGTCGAAGTTGATTTCGAGGCGCGACGCGCAGGGCGCGGCGGCTATCTGCATCCGACGCTTGAATGCGCCGAGCGGTTCGTCAGTTCGAAAGTTAAGGAATTTCGCGCGCTCCGGCGGAAAATAGATCGTCCCGAGCGGCTTCAGATAGCGGCGGCAATTAAACTCCGACTGGATAGAAACTCAAAGGTCGAATAGTATAACTAGGATGGCGCGAAAGCGGATCAAAACTCTTGCTACTGAATGGGGATTCCCGGTCGAGGATTTGCTCGCCGGATGCACTCGCCTGAAGCTTGGGCATACGCAGTCCGAGTCCAGTCTTCTGTCACCGGAAGAGGCCGACCGGCTCAAGGCCGATCTCGACGATCAGGCGCATCGCGCGTCGATCCTGCGCCGTGAAACCGTGCTCGAAACGAGCAGCGGGAAAATTCTCGAAAAGCGCCTCAATGCCACCGTGATGCGCCGGCGTCATGCCGAGGGCGGCCAGCCCGCCGGTGGCGCCGACACGCCTTTCCATTTCGAAGTCGAAGAGAGCCGTGGCGACTCGTTCGAGGCGCCGTTTCTCGCCGATTCACACGCCGCAGAGGCTGAGACGCCGGTCATGTTTGACGCGGGGCATCATGCGGAGGGTGCAGTCGCCGAGCCGCATCGCGCGCCCGAGCCGATCGTGGTCAGGCCGGAGCCTGAAATCGAGGAGATTGGCGAGGCCGACTACGAAGCGCATCCGCCCGTGGCTGCCGTTCATATTGAAAAAATGGAACCTGAGCCCGAACCTGAGATTGCCCCGGAGCCAGAGCATCCGGCCGTCGTTGCCGAGGCGGCGCCCGCCGCGCCCGAAGCACTGCCGGCGGCGCCCTCGTCACGCTTCGGTTATCGCACCGATCGTGTGCGGCCGGCGGAATCTGGGGAGCGTGGCTCGATCAATCTGACTCGCGGCTCTCAGACCGGTCCGACGCTCGACGACGGACAGAAGGGACCCAGGGTCCTTGGCAAGATCGATCTCAGACCCAAGGCGCCGCCCCCGCGCCCCGCGTCGCCCGGTTCGCGTACGGCAGCGGGCGCGCCGAGTGCGCGGCCGGGACTGACAGGACGCTTCGCTCCGCAACAGCAGCAACCACCGGCTGACGCGATGCCGCAACTTCCGCCCGATCAAGTGGCCAAGCCCGGTGGCGGACGCGGAATAAAGAAAAAGAAAGTCGTCAAGAAGGGCAGTACCGATCTCGCCGCCGAGCGCGAGATGCGCGGGCTGCGGGTGCCGAAAAAGCGCCGCGCCCTGCCCGGCAAGGAACAGCGAAAAACCGAGATCACCACGCCCAAGGCCTCCAAACGCGTGGTGCGAATCACCGAGGGCGTTACCGTCGGCGATCTCGGCCGCTCGATGGGCGTCAAGGCCGGCGACCTCATCAAGAAGTTGATGGAACTCGGCCAAATGGCGACGCTTAACCAGGTGCTCGACGTTGACACCGCCACCTTGCTGGCCGGCGAGTTCGGCTACAGCGTCGAGAACGTTTCCTTCGACGCCGAATCTGCCATCGAAGAGGCGCCCGAGGAAGCCGTGGTGGGCGAAAGCGTCACCCGCCCGCCGGTCGTCACCGTGATGGGCCACGTCGATCACGGCAAGACCTCGCTGCTCGACGCGATTCGCCACACCAACGTGACCGCGCGCGAGTTCGGCGGAATCACGCAGCACATCGGCGCCTACACCGTCGAGGCAAATGGACGGAAGATCGCGTTCGTCGATACTCCCGGCCATGAGGCGTTCACTGCGATGCGTGCGCGCGGCGCCAAGGTCACCGACATCGTCGTGCTGGTGGTCGCCGCCAACGAAGGCGTGATGCCGCAGACGCAGGAGGCCATCAACCACGCTCGCGCCGCCAACGTCCCCATCATCGTTGCGATCAACAAGATCGATCTGCCCGACGCCAATATCGACAACGTCAAGCAGCGCCTGACCCAGGTGGGCCTGGTGCCCGAAGACTACGGCGGCGACACCATCATCGTGCCGGTCTCGGCTCGCACCGGTGAGGGAATCGACAAGCTGCTCGAAATGATCCTGCTGCAGGCCGACCTGATGGAGCTGAAGGCCAATCCGGTTCGCGCCGCACGCGGCACGATTATCGAGTCGCAGCTCGACCGCGGCCGCGGCCCGGTCGCCACCGTGCTCATCCAGGAAGGCACGCTGCATCAGGGCGATGCTTTCGTCAGCGGCATCTCGTACGGCCGCGTGCGCGCGATGCAGGATCATCTCGGCCAGCGTCTTACCGAGGCAGGTCCCTCCACTCCGGTCGAGATTTTCGGCCTCTCCAGCGTTCCCGAGCCCGGCACCGTGTTCACCGCGGTGGCCGAGGAATCCAAGGCGCGCCAGGTCGCCGAGTATCGCCGCTCCAAGCAGCGCGAAGGCGAACTCACCAAGACCAGCCGCATCTCGCTTGAAGACTTGAGCCAGCGGCTGGCGGCGGGTGAGGTCAAGGAACTCAAAGTCATCCTCAAGGGCGACGTGCAGGGCTCGGTCGAGGCGCTGGCCGACGCGCTCGCGCGGCTGTCCACCGACGAAGTCAAGCTCGAGGTAATCCACGGCTCGGCGGGCGCGATTTCGGAGACCGACGTTACGCTCGCGTCGGCTTCCAAAGCCGTCATCATCGGCTTCAATATCCGTCCCGAAGCGAAGGCCGCGAGCCTCGCCGAGAAAGAAGGCGTCGAGATCCGCCTGTACACCGTCATCTACGAAGCGATCAACGATATGCGCGAGGCGATGGAAGGTCTGCTCGCGCCGACCTACCGCGAAAAAGCGCTCGGCCGCGCCGAAGTCCGCAAGATCTTCAGCGTGCCCGGCGCCACCGTTGCGGGATGCATGGTCGTCGACGGCAAGATTGTGCGCAGCGCGCGCGCGCGGCTGGTCCGCGACGGCCGCCCGGTATGGGAAGGCAAGCTCGCCACCCTCAAGCGCTTCAAGGACGACGTGCGCGAAGTCGCGCAGGGCTACGAATGCGGTATCGCGCTCGAAAATTTCAACGACGTGAAACCCGACGACATCATCGAAGCTTTCGAGATGGAAGCGATTCTGCGCAAGCTCGCCGCGCCCAAGCCCGAGACCGTGCGCGGTCAGGCCACCGTCGAAAAGCAGCTTCAGCCCTAGACCGCGGGTTCGTTGGCCGCGGCGGGCGTGCGGGCCTGCGCGTTGGGGGAGGGGGCGTATCATCATGGTCATCGGCGTCATGCGGTTGACCCTGTTTCTGCCCGAGAATCATTCGCTCAAGGGCAAACGACAGGTCCTGCGCGCGATCAAGGATCGCGTGCGCAACAAGTTCAACGTCTCTATCGCCGAGTCCGACAGCCACGACATGTGGCAGCGCGCCGAGTTGGGCATCGCGCAGGTCGGCAGCGATCGCGCGTTCGTGGACGGGGCGCTGCGCGAGGTCGTGAACTTTATTGATTCGCTGGGCTTGGTCCCGCTCGGCGAAGAGCAGCTCGAAATTATCAACTACTGAATAGGTACCTGGAAATTGAAGCCGCGTCGGTGGCGCGGCTCGATTGATAGCGGAGAAAGAACATTGCCTGAAGGTCGAAGACCGGAGCGCGTCGCCGAGGCGATCTTGAGAGAACTGTCCGGCCTGCTGGTCCGCGATCTCCGCGACCCGCGCCTGCGCGGCATCACGCTCACCGGCGTCAAGATGGACGACGACTTGCGCCACGGCCGCGTCTATTTCTCGCACCTCGAAGGTTCGGTGCGCGCGCCCGCCGCAATCGCCGGCTTCAAGAGCGCCAGCGGCTTCATCCGCCGCGAAATAGGCAAGTCGCTCGGGCTTAGATACACGCCCGAGCTGGATTTCGAATTCGACCCCGCCCTCGAGCGCGCCGCCCGCATCGACGCGCTGCTCAAGCAATCCGCGCCCAAAGATTGATCGCGTTCGCACGGCCACAATTGAATGTGAAACCCACCGTGGGTTTCACACTTCACTGGGCAGGGGTAACCCCTGCACCTTAGTATTAGGACTTCCCGTCTGTTAAGCGCAAAATTTCGCGGACGACCTTTTGCTCTCAATCGGGGGAGACAGAGATCTTGCGCGGTGATTTGTTCAGCGCCCCGCGAGCGGATAAGCTCACAGATCTCCCCATGAATGCAATTGTGCTGGTAGATAAACCCGCCGGAATCTCGTCGGCCGAGGTGGTGCGCCGCGTCAAATCGCGCGTTAAGCCGGCCCGCGTGGGACATCTGGGCACGCTCGATCCTTTCGCCACCGGCCTGCTGCCGATCATGATCGGAGAAGCGACCAAGCTTGCGCCGTTCATCGACGGCGGCGACAAGGAATACACCGGGCTGATTCGGCTGGGCGTCGAGACCGACACGCTCGATCGCGACGGCGCCGTCGTTCGCCGCGCCGACGTGCCCGCCATCGCGGCTGAAAATCTCGCGCAGGTCACCGCGCAGTTCAGCGGCGCGATCGAGCAGGTTCCTCCCGTGTTCTCCGCGATCAAACGCGCCGGCGTGCCGCTCTACCGGCTCGCGCGCCGCGGCGACGAGGTTGCACCGCCGGAAAAACGCAGCGTCGAGATCAAGCGTCTCGATCTCAAATGCGAGGCGCACGATGCGATTCGATTCGTCGCGACCTGCTCGCCGGGCACTTATGCGCGCTCGCTGGCGCGCGATATCGGCGTGGCGCTCGGGACCGTCGCGCATCTCGAGGAACTCCGCCGCACGCGCAACGGCGCTTTTTCGATTGCCGGCGCGATGGCGCTCGCCGACGTCCTCGAGGCCCTCGATTCCGGCGCGCCGCCGCCCCGCTTGATTTCGCTTCGCGACGCGCTTGTGAATATCCCGGAGCTGGTTGTCGATCCTGCCGCCGAGAAACGCCTGCGCAACGGCGATTCGCGCGCGCTCGACTCGCTGGTTCCATCGGGGGGACCACTGTTCAAGGTGGTATCGGAGAGCGGGGAACTGATCGCAGTAGCGCGGGCGACCTCGCGGGTGACGGCGATAGTCGAGCGGATCTTCAATCTCGAAACCTGATCCCGCAGTGACGCGCAGCCATCAGACACGTCGGATACCCTCCGGCCGACAAGCAGCGGTCTAATCGCGACCGATCTCGCAAGGCGACCGGAGGGGCTATAGTCAGTCGGTAAGTTACTCTGTCCCTATCAGCCCAAACGAGAACGCATCGCAGCCAATGTCAGTGCAAGGATCAACTTGGGCGGGCGCGTAGTTATAAGAATAAAAGCTCGAGTTCAAAAACGAATCGTCAACCACGTTTGCGGGTCCGACATGATTGGGGGGCGAGCTGCCCTCAACGTCGGACTCGTAAAATACCGCCGACGAGCAGGTGCTGTCGCTGGGATTCGCGCATTGGGGCGTTACATTGAGCCAGTAGGTACCGGGGTTGAGCACGACCGTTGTCTTGAACTTCACCGAGACCGTGTATTCGGTAAAAGTGAATGCGGTGCGACCGGTAGCAGCGATGGTGCCATCACTGGCGCCGGAAAAGAGCATCTCTCCTGGCTTGCCGCTGCCGACATCCGCCCAGATGCTCCATTGAGTCATGGCCGGATCCAGCACGGCGACAGTTGAAAGGGTGTTAATGAACGCGCCTTTCACATGCCATGCGCGTCCTGAGGGAACCGTGAAAGCCGAGTAGACCTGGGCTAAAATTGAATCTGAGCTCGCGTTCTCGTTGATAAGCCCGTTGGCGTCCGGGTTGCTGGGATCAAAATCGCCGCTGTAATACAAGCACGGCTTGCAAATCGGCTTCAGCTTCTTGGTTGCGGGCTCCACCCCGGAGAGGTCCGCCGGCGCCGTGCCGGAAATTCCAGAGTTGCGCTGCGCGGACACCGCATCCGGAGCGATCGACTGGGCTGCGCCCGGTCGCGCAGCGCCGAGAGTCAACGCTGCCGCAATCACGATCGAACAAAATAACCTCTTTGTCATTGCCCTCTCCTTGCGTTTCTTCCCTTGATTATAGGCGTGCGGCCAGGCGAAACTTTCCATGTAACCGGGATTTCGGTTCTTATACGCTCCGACAGCGATGCTAATAGCCTAACGCCGCACCGTAGGGCAAGAACGTTGGCCGCGACATTTCGCGCTTAGCTGACAGGAAGCCCGCATGCCGCGGCGGTGCCCCGATCTTCTCAACATCGGGTGCAGGGGTCACCCCTGGCCGTTGGCACGGCTGGCCAGTATTACGAGGCCGCGCGCGACAACGGAGCGCGGCCTTAAAGGTGGGTGCAGGGCTCAGCCCTGCGGTCACCCCTGCACCCACCTTTACTCTGCCGACCCGCTCTGTTAACTTGGTCGGCTAAAGCTAAAGGAAAAAGGGAAAGTAAGAACTCCGAATGCCTCTTCCATCGGCCCGTAAGCGGGAAGTCATACAAGCCAACGCTCGAACCACCAATGACAGTGGCTCGCCTGAAGTTCAGGTGGCGCTACTCTCGGCCCGGATCGACCAGTTGACCGAGCACCTCGCGGCGCACAAGAAGGACCACCACACGCGCCGTGGACTGTTGCGACTGGTCGGCAAGCGTCGTCGGCTGCTTGATTACCTGCATTCGCGCGACTTTTCGCGCTACAAAGGGCTGATCGAAAAGCTGGGTATCCGGAGATAGGCCGCACATATTATGCCGCGCCGCCCGCAACATTCGGGCGCGCGGGCCTTGGCCTGCCACCCGGCAGTGTCCCAGGGCGCGTCCCCTGTGGCGCCTCGCGGGCAGTGAAAAAACCGCAATCGTCGCTCGGCCTTAGTCCTCCCTCAGGTGTCATTCATGTACCATAAACTCGAAATTGATTTTGCGGGGCGCAAGCTCTCGCTCGAAACCGGCCGCCTGGCCCGCCAGGCGCACGGCAGCGTGCTCGCGACCTACGGCGACACCGTCGTGCTCGCGACCGCGGTCTCGCAGTATGAAGCGCGGCCCAACATGGACTTTCTGCCGCTCACGGTGGACTACGTCGAGAAGACCTTCGCCGCCGGCAAAATTCCCGGCGGTTTTTTCAAAAGGGAAGGGCGCGCCTCCGAAAAGGAGACTCTGACCTCGCGCTTGATCGACCGCTCGATGCGCCCGCTGTTCCCCAAGGGCTACGATTGCGAAACCCAAATCATCGTGACCGTGCTCTCCGCCGATCGTGACAACGATCCCGACATGCTCTCGCTGATCGCGGCCTCGGCTGCGCTCCTGGTCTCCGACATCCCGCACAAAGGCCCGGTTGCGTCGGTCCGGATGGGCCGGGTGGACGGCAAAATCGTCGTCAGTCCCACCCACACGGAGCTCGAGGGCAGCGACCTCTCGATGGTCGTCGCGGCCAACCCCGAGTCGATCATGATGCTCGAGGGCGGTGCGCAGATCGTTGACGAAGAGGCGATCCTCGAAGCGCTGTTCGCGGCGCATGAGGCGATGCAGCCGATTTTTGCGATGCAGGAAGAGCTGCGCCGCCGCGCGGGCAAGCCCAAGCGCGCATTCGCCGTCAAGGAACGCGACGCTGCGCTGCTGAACGCCGTCGAAAAAAGCATCGGTGACGGAATCGAGAAGGCGCTCGCCACCAAGGGCAAGAAGGAGCGCGCCGCGGCGCTGTACGCGGTCAGCGACAAGGTCGTGGCCGAGCTCGGCGAGAAGTTTCCCGACCGCGCCAAGGAAATCATCGACGCTTGCGACCATCTCGTGCGCACCCGGGTTCGGATGGCGATCCTCGACGACGACAAGCGAATCGACGATCGCAAGTCCACCGACATCCGCGATGTAAGCGCCGACGTGCAGGTCCTCCCACGCACCCACGGCTCCGCCGTGTTCACCCGCGGCGAGACCCAGGCGCTCGCGACCGTCACGCTCGGCACGTCCTCCGATGAGCAGAAGATCGACGCGCTGCTCGGCGAGCGTTTCAAGAAGTTCATGCTGCATTACAACTTCCCGCCATTTTCGACCGGCGAGGTGAAGTTTCTGCGCGCTCCGTCACGGCGCGAAATCGGCCACGGCGCGCTCGCCGAACGCGCGCTCTCGCCGATACTTCCCGATGAAGGCGACTTTCCGTACACGATTCGCGTGGTCTCGGACGTGCTCGAGTCCAACGGCAGCTCCTCGATGGCGACGGTATGCGGCGGCAGCCTGGCGTTGATGGACGCGGGCGTGCCCACCAAGTCCGCGGTCGCGGGCATCGCGATGGGCCTGGTCAAGGAGGGCGACAAGGTCCGCGTCCTCACCGACATCCTCGGCGACGAGGACCATCTCGGCGACATGGACTTCAAGGTCGCCGGCACCAGGGCTGGCGTCACCGCGATCCAGATGGACAACAAGGCCGGCGGCGTCTCCAAGGACATCATGCGCCAGGCGCTCCATCAGGCGCGCGACGCCCGCTTGTTCATCCTCGGCGTGATGGAAAAGGCGCTGTCCACGGCGCGCAAGGACGTTTCCAGCTACGCGCCGCGAATCGTCACGCTGCACATCAAGCCCGACAAGATTCGCGAAGTGATCGGCCCGGGCGGCAAGGTCATCCGCGGACTGGTCGAGCAGACCGGCTGCAAGATCGATATCGAGGACGACGGCACGGTGCTGATCGCGTCGGCCGACGGGGTCGCGATGGAAAAAGCGATCAGCATGATTCAGGCGATCACCGCCGAGCCCGAAATCGGCAAAATCTATCACGGAACGGTCCGCAAGATCGTCGAGTTCGGCGCCTTCGTCGAGATAATGCCGGGGACCGACGGCCTGCTCCACATCTCGCAGATTTCCAACGAGCGGATCCGCCGCGTCGAGGACGTGCTGCACGAGGGCGACGAGATCAACGTGAAGGTGCTCGACGTCGATCGCAGCGGCAAAATCCGGCTCTCGATGCGCGAGGCCGAGCAGGAACCAGACAAGGGCAAGTAACCGGCGAATGATTCAAAAGAGCGTTATCGGCAACGGCGTGCGGATTTTGACCGAGGCGATGCCGCAGGTCGTCTCGTCGTCGATTGGAATTTGGGTCGAGAACGGCTCGCGCTACGAGGAGCCGGCCGAGAACGGCACCTCGCATTTCATCGAGCATCTGCTTTTCAAGGGCACCAAGAAACGCACCGCCGCGCAAATCGCCGAGGCCTTCGACGCCGTCGGCGGCGTGCTCAACGCCTTCACCGGCAAGGAGTACACCTGCTACTACGCCAAGGTGCTCGGCAAGGACCTCGAGATGGCGACCGAGGTGCTCGCCGACATTTTCCTCGAGTCGGTTTTCGATCCCGCCGAAATAGAGCGCGAGCGCCAGGTCGTGTTGCAGGAAATCTCGCAGGCCGAGGATACTCCCGACGACTTCATCCATGACCTGTTCACCGAAAATTTCTGGAAGGGGCATCCGCTCGCGCTGCCGATTTTCGGCTCGGCCGAGACCGTAAATAAAATCGACCGCGAGCAGCTGACTTCGTTCATGGCGGCGCGCTACCGCTCCAGCCGCGTTTTTATCGCCGCCGCCGGCCAGGTCGAGCACGAGCGCCTCACCGCGAAATGCACAGGACTGTTCGGCGGCGTCGCCGGTGACGGCAAGGTCGAGAAATTCTCGCCGCCGATCGACCGGCCGCTGGTGCTCAACCGCGAAAAGAAACTCGAGCAGGCGCACATCTGCATCGGCGGCCCCGGCATCAGCCAATCGCATCAGCTCCGATACGCCGCCTACGTGCTCAACACCGCGCTCGGCGGCGGGATGTCCTCGCGGCTGTTCCAGGAAGTCCGCGAGAAGCGCGGCCGCGTCTACAGCATCTACTCGTTCATCTCGTCGTTCATCGACTCGGGCTACTTCGGCGTTTATGCCGGCACCAATCCGGAATGGGTCGATGAAGTTCTCGAAGTCACCGTCGCCGAGCTTCGCAAAGTCGAGCGCGACGGCCTCGAGCCGGCCGAGCTGGCGCGCGCCAAGAGCCAGCTTCAGGGCAACATGCTGCTCGGGATGGAATCCACCGACAGCAGGATGAACCGGCTCGCGCGCAACGAGATTTATTTCCGCCGCGACGTGTCGCTCGAAGAATTGTCGGCGGGGATCGAGGCCGTCACCAACGACAACATCGTCGAGCTGGCGTCGTCATGGTTCCAGCCCGACAAGCTCGCGATGGTTCTGCTCGGCGATCTGAAGGGCCGCAAAATCGGCCGCGACATCTTCGCCCCGCTGGCGTAGTTCGCAAGCGTTGAGGCCGCCCTGCATTGCCTCGCCCTGACAGGGCGAGGCCGACGCG